>NZ_CAWMYL010000038.1:0-36428 GCF_963871815.1 Vibrio sp. L85 | reverse complement strand
GCTAGGGCTTTTTCGTATCTAACAATTCAAATTCACCTATTGGTGTATCAACCCCGCTCGTGTGCGAGTCCAATTGTGTGCAAGTCATTTATTTGGAAAACCTGCTCTCGGAGTGGTTTTCGTCGTTTCTAGAGCCTTCAATTTCCTACTTGCTCTAGCCTTATTTTCCATTAAGCTCCCTCCTTCTTAAACCGATCTCTTTTATTTGCTTACTATATGTGTGTAGGTGCTCACTATCTTGTTAGTAACCATTAAATATAGATCTTCATTTATAATCTCTGAATCTAAGCATTATGACTGCACATCTTTAAAAGATAACTGAGAATCATTATTAATATTTAGTTACACTCACATCAATTGGAATAATGAGTGACTAAATACATGGATATATCTCGTCGACGCTTTCTTCAATCTTCCTTAGCGATCTCTGCGCTTACCGTTCTACCTGCATGTTCTCTATCCGAGAGCACTAATAAACAGGGTCAGCGTATATACGACATCACTGCAGAGCCTTCTACTGCTGAATTGGTACCAGGGTTTACCACGGATGTACTTGCATTTAATGACTCGATTCCAGCGCCTACGATTCGTTGTCGCCAAGGCGAGAAAGTTATTATTCGGTTTACTAACAAGCTTTCAGAGCCAACTACAATCCACTGGCATGGCTTGCGAATCCCTATTGAAATGGATGGTGTCCCTTTCTTGAGCCAGCCGCCTATCATGCCAGGTGAAACATTCGTTTATGAATTTACACCGCCAGATGCGGGCACATTTTGGTATCACCCACATATGAATAGTGTTAAGCAGCTTGGTATGGGCTTAGTCGGGCTAATTGTCGTTGAAGAGGCAGAGCCTGTTCAGTTTGATGAAGAGCATGAAGTCGTTCTCAAGCATTGGCATATAGACAAACAAGGTCAGTGGAAGAACCTTATGGTGCCGCGCTTGAGCGCACGTATGGGGACTCCCGGAGAGTGGAGTAGCGTCAATGGTGTGCATGAACCTGTTTATACGCTGAAGCAGAATGCTACCACGCGATTAAGAATTGCTAATGTCGATAACACCATTACTTACCCGATCGCTATAGAAGGCGCAGAGGCTTGGGTTATTGCTATAGATGGTAATCCTGTTAAAACGCCTTATAAGCTCACTCAGCACAAAATTGGTCCGGGAATGAGGTTAGATATCGGATTGATTGCTCCGAAGGCTGGAGAACGTGTTTATGTGCGTCAAATGAAAGGACGCTTCCCATTTCCTTTGTGTGAGTTTGATATTGTTGAGTCTGACCTGCCGAGTAATCAGAAACCGCCTTTATTGCCTCTCAACCCTGTGCCAGATCTTGATTTGGAAAATGCGGAACAAATTGATTATGTGTTTGAATGGGAGGGGGCGGTCACTCCTGCCGATAAATCGGGGAAAGCGATACCTAAGTTTTGGCTAATGAATAAACGAGCTTGGGAGGGAATGAGTAAAGATAATATTCCAGCACCGCTTTCAACATTGGAGCTCGGAAAAACTTATATTTTCAACCTTAAGAACGTCACCCAATATCATCATCCTATTCACCTTCATGGGCACACGTTTACTGTTCTTGAATTAGACGGTAAAAAACTCGATGAACCGTTTCATACCGATACGGTCTTACTTGGAAAAAACGGCAGTGCGAAAGCGGCATTTGTTGCAGATAACCCAGGACGTTGGATGTACCATTGTCATGTGATCGAACACATGAAGACGGGGTTGATGGGTTACATCGAAGTAAAGTGACTCCTGTAACTTTTTAAATCTTGATAAGTTTTAAGCGCTATACTTTGCTGAATTCTAAGATTGTATAATCACTATTGCCGTAAATTTGATTACAATGTCGCCATTAACTTTTCTGGGGGAACTATGGGACAACTATCCGTTTTGGGTTTTATTGCATTGGGTGGTGCATTTGGTGCATGTTCTCGTTACTTAATTTCTGAACTTTGTGTGATACTACTCGGACGTGGCTTTCCGTACGGTACCTTAACCGTGAACGTCGTTGGCTCATTTATTATGGGTCTACTGATTGCTGCGTTTGAAACTGAGTTGATGGTCACTGACCCATGGCGTCAAATCATCGGTCTTGGTTTTTTGGGCGCATTAACCACATTCTCTACTTTCTCTATGGATAACGTGTTGCTTATGCAGCAGGGCGCTTTCTTTAAGATGGGATTGAACGTACTACTGAATGTCGTGTTAAGCATTTCAGCTGCGTGGATTGGTTTCCAATTATTGATGCGTAGCTAGCAAAAATACTCAAATCTTAATCAGGTCGGCTTGGTTTAACCAAGCCGTTTTTATATACTGATTTTACTTGTCGGAGTGCCATAAGGCTGAGACCGTTAATTCGGGATCCGTTGAACCTGATCAGATTAGAATCTGCGAAGGGAACAAGAGAAGATATCTACACCAGAGTTCTATCTGGTTGACCTATCAAATAGTCGAATGTTGTTATAGACGAAGAGTACTTGCTCAATCTGTCCTTAATTCGATTCCTCTTGTCGCATCTATCCGCCAAGCATTTTTATCCCAATACTTTTTATCTAAGCATAACAAAGCAAGGAAAAATGCTATGTCGAGTCGCAAGCAAGCGAGACTGGAAGCAAAACAGTTCATTGATACACTCTCGGTACAACCGTACCCAAATTCAAGCAAAGTCTACGTAGAGGGTTCACGTCCTGATATTCGTGTGCCAATGCGTGAAATATCACTCGCTGATAGCCTTATTGGGGGCACAAAAGAAGCGCCTATTTTCGAGCCTAATGAGCCAGTACGCGTTTACGATACCTCGGGTGTATACACAGATCCAGAACACACCATAGACCTCTACAACGGCTTACCTAAGCTGCGAGAAGGGTGGATTGAAGAGCGCGCTGATACTGAACTACTCGATGAAGTAAGCTCGGTATACACCAAAGAGCGCTTAGAAGATGAAACGCTAGACGATCTTCGTTATGGTAATCTACCACGTATTCGACGTGCCAAAGGTGGGCAGTGTGTGACTCAGTTACACTATGCTCGCAAAGGCATTATCACCCCAGAAATGGAATACATCGCCCTACGTGAAAATATGGGGCGTGCTCAATACCGCGATGAGGTGCTGAATCAACAACATCCGGGTCAAAGCTTCGGAGCGAATCTTCCAAAAGACATTACCGCCGAATTCGTGCGTAAAGAAGTTGCCGAAGGTCGAGCGATTATCCCTTCTAATATCAACCACCCAGAATCCGAACCAATGATCATTGGACGTAACTTTTTGGTCAAAGTGAACGCCAACATCGGTAACTCATCGGTCACTTCTTCGATTGAGGAAGAAGTTGAGAAGCTGGTGTGGGCAACGCGCTGGGGTGGCGATACCGTTATGGATCTCTCTACTGGACGCAATATTCACGAAACTCGCGAGTGGATTCTACGTAACAGCCCGGTTCCGATCGGTACCGTACCAATGTACCAAGCGCTTGAGAAAGTGAATGGTGTTGCTGAAAACCTTAACTGGGAAGTGATGCGCGATACTCTGATCGAGCAAGCAGAGCAGGGCGTTGACTACTTCACTATCCATGCCGGTTTACTACTTCGTTATGTTCCAATGACTGCAAAACGTGTGACTGGTATCGTCTCTCGTGGTGGTTCTATCATCGCGAAATGGTGTTTAGCGCATCACCAAGAAAGCTTCTTATATACCCACTTCCGAGAGATCTGTGAAATCTGTGCTAAGTATGATGTGGCTCTTTCTCTGGGTGATGGTCTGCGTCCTGGTTCGGTTGCCGATGCTAACGACGAAGCGCAATTTGCAGAACTTCGTACTCTTGGCGAATTGACCAAGGTTGCATGGGAATACGATGTACAGGTGATTATCGAAGGTCCTGGTCATGTTCCAATGCATATGATCAAAGAGAACATGGAAGAGCAGTTAGAGCACTGTCATGAGGCTCCTTTCTATACCCTTGGTCCGCTGACGACAGACGTCGCTCCTGGTTACGACCATATTACTTCAGGCATCGGCGCTGCCATGATTGGTTGGTATGGCTGTGCAATGCTTTGCTACGTAACTCCTAAAGAGCATCTTGGCTTACCAAACAAAGAAGACGTGAAAGTAGGCATGATCACTTACAAGCTTGCTGCGCACGCCGCTGATTTGGCGAAGGGACATCCTGGTGCACAAGTTCGTGATAATGCGCTTTCTAAAGCTCGCTTCGAGTTCCGTTGGGAAGACCAATTTAACTTGTCGCTCGACCCAGATACGGCTCGTGCTTTCCATGATGAAACCTTGCCTCAAGAGTCCGGCAAAGTTGCTCACTTCTGTTCGATGTGCGGACCAAAGTTCTGCTCGATGAAGATTTCGCAAGAAGTCCGAGAATATGCGAAAGACACTGAGCAAGTTGCTGCGGACCAAGCTATCTCAATCAAAATGCTGGATGATCCTCTTGAGGGGATGCGTCAGAAATCGCAAGAATTTAGAGAGTCAGGTTCTGAGCTATACCACCCAGCAGCACATGCCGAGGTAAGTGACTAATGAGCAAAATCCTTATTCCGTCATCATTGATTGAACTGACAGGTTTAGTTCAGCAATGTTTGTTGTTGGCGAAAGAACAGGGTTTTAGCATCGAAGACATTGAGTTGGGTGTGAGCCCAACTCAATCTATTCAGCTTGTTCGCGACCAACAGACCACACGCATAATGACAGATCTTATTGATGGTTATGACTCCGAGCATGAGAGTTCATTTGTGCTCTATTACCGCTCTGCTTTATCGGTAGAAGCGTGTGCTAAGCAACCGTCGAAAACGATTTATATTGGCATTGCTGATACGCAGGTATCCGATGAAAAGGAGAAAGTGCTTCAGCTTGATATCTGGCGTCACCCAATTAACGACGAAGTGAGAGCGCTCTCTGTTAAGTCCAAACTCAACGCAATGTTCGATCCCGAACATCACCTTGCTTGGATTGTAACGCTGACAGTACTCGATTTTCCTATCGAAGATGCGTTAACACTTGCTCGAGGAATGCTAACTCAACAAGCGAATGTTTCACGTGAAACACTGTTGAATGACAACCTTGACGAGGGAAGATCTACTCAGTGGGCTGACCAATTTGATGATTTCCCCACACCTGTACTGGAGGATAACCGACTAGGTATTCAAGTTGGTTGGTCTGCACAAGGGGAGTGCGTTAGCTTTCCAACTCTAACCAAGCAAAGTCTTGGGCTCTACCCAGTCGTTGATGATGTTGCTTGGATTGAGCGTTTACTGTCACTAGGCATCAACACTATTCAACTGCGAATCAAGAACCCACAACAAGCCGATTTAGAACAACAGATCATTCGAGCAATTGAGCTAGGTCGTCAGTATCAAGCACAAGTGTTCATCAATGACTATTGGCAGTTGGCAATCAAGCATGGCGCTTATGGTGTTCACCTAGGACAAGAAGACATAGAAGAATCGAATTTGGCTCAGATAACTAAAGCCGGCATTCGTCTTGGTCTTTCTACGCATGGTTATTACGAACTACTGCGCATCGTACAAATTCATCCTAGCTACATCGCACTAGGGCATATTTTCCCAACCACCACAAAACAGATGCCATCGAAACCACAAGGTTTGGTGCGCTTGGCTCTGTATCAAAAGCTGATTGATAGCATTCCTTATACAAATACAGAGGCTGCTTTCAGACCTGCAAAAGACAAAGCAGGTAGTGACTGTGTGCTTGGCTTTCCGACGGTCGCAATTGGTGGCATTGATCAATCTAATGCAGACCAAGTTTGGCAAACGAGTGTTTCTAGTTTGGCGGTTGTGCGTGCTATTACGTTGGCAGAATCACCTCAGTCCGTTATCGAGTTTTTTGCACAACTGATGAAGGAAAGACAACTAACGTTTACTGAGCAGAATGGTGAGTTGGCGTATAGCAAGAGAGGCGAGCATGCTCACGGATAAGCAGTTCCTTCGCTATCAACGTCAAGTCGCTCTGCCAGAAATTGCCGAAGTTGGGCAAGAGCGATTGAGTAAATCGCATGTGCTGATCATCGGTTGTGGTGGGTTAGGAAGTGCTGCGAGTTTGTACTTGGCGTCAGCGGGTGTTGGTAAATTGGTTGTGGTCGATGACGATGAAGTTGATAGCAGTAACCTACAACGTCAGATCATTTATCGTGAGCAAGACATCCACGTTGCGAAAACAAAAGCGACTGTAAAGCAACTGACTGACCTTAATTCTATGATTCAAATTCGTGCTCTTAATAAGCGATTGGACAAAGCACAGCTGCAGCTTGAAGTGATGCTAGCGGATGTGGTACTCGACTGCACCGATAACATGCCAACGCGCCAGCTAATTAACCAAGTTTGTTTCGAGCAAAATACGCCACTTATCTCAGCGGCAGCAATTGGTTGGCAAGGGCAATTCGCTGTCTTTGATTACCAAACACCAAGTGAACAAGAAGCGCAGAGTAAAGCCTGTTATCGCTGTTTGTATCCGTTTGACGAATTACCGCAAACGCAAAAGTGCAGTGAGAGCGGTGTCGTCGGTCCGATGGTGGGTACACTTGGCAACTACCAAGCGATAGCGGCAATTCAAAAACTGGCGACGGGAAAGTTTCATGTCGAGACTGCCAAGTTACACCTGTTCGATGGATTGAAGCTGCAATGGCAAACCATGGCGATAAGTAAAGATAAACAGTGCCAAGTGTGTGCTCAGATTTAGCTTACGAGTAATGAGCAGAATTAAGAGAGTTGGAAGTAATGACGTTATCAGAACAACAAACAACACAAATGACCGCTGCTGACTTAGATGTGATCACTATTGTCATCAATGACCAGTCACATCAAGTTGCCAGTGAGTCGAATCTACAGCAAATCATTAGTCAATTTGCGCTGCCTGAAATGGGCTGTGTTTTTGCAATTAATAACAATGTTGTGCCGCGCAGTGAGTGGGCTAGCACAGTTCTTTCACAGGGAGATAGCATCTCTTTGTTTCAAGCGATCGCAGGGGGTTAAAGTCGATGCTTAAAATTGGTGATAAACAATTCGAATCAAGACTGTTCACGGGAACAGGGAAGTTTGCCAACAGCCGATTAATGGCAGAAGCGATTCAAGTATCGGGTTCTCAACTTGCGACCATGGCGTTGAAGCGTGTCGATGTGAACGACCAACAAGACGATATTTTGCTGCCGTTAGTACAAGCGGGCGTGAACTTATTGCCGAACACCTCAGGTGCAAAGAATGCTAAAGATGCTGTGTTTGCAGCACAATTGGCGAGAGAAGCGTTAGGTACAAACTGGCTAAAACTGGAAATTCATCCAGACCCGAAGTATTTGATGCCCGATCCAATTGAGACACTTGCAGCCGCTGAGCAACTGGTTCGTGAAGGCTTCATTGTCCTTCCTTATTGTCATGCTGACCCGGTTCTGTGTAAACGATTGGAAGAAGTAGGCTGTGCTGCAGTCATGCCATTAGGTGCGCCGATCGGTTCTAACAAAGGGATAGTTTCTCACGATTTCCTAGAGATCATCATCGACCAAGCTAATGTTCCTGTCGTTGTTGATGCGGGTATTGGTGCTCCTTCACATGCCGCGCGTGCGATGGAAATGGGCGCGGATGCCGTGCTAGTTAATACTGCGATTGCAGCTTCGAGCGATCCCGTTGCGATGGCGAAGGCATTTAAGTTGGCGGTAGAGTCGGGGCGTATGGCTTATGAAGCCGGACTTGCTGGTAGGGTTTCTCATGCGGTTGCGTCGAGTCCACTGACGTCATTCCTAGATGAGCTTTAGTCCTAGATTGGTTTAGCTATTAAGCGAGGAAAACATGAGCTTCGTTGAACAATTTAAGCAGCTGAATTGGGATCACATCTCGATGTCGATCTACGCGAAAACTGCACAAGATGTCGAGCGAGCATTGAATAAACCCAAGCGTGATTTGGAAGATTTTAAAGCGCTAATTTCACCAGCGGCTGAAGCGTACTTAGAGCAAATGGCGCAGCTGTCATACTCGGCAACTCGCAAGCGTTTTGGTAATACCATGTCGCTTTACATTCCACTGTACCTTTCTAACTTGTGCGCCAATGCTTGTACTTATTGTGGCTTCTCGATGGAGAACAGAATCAAGCGTCGTACCTTGAATCGTGACGAAGTGGCTGCAGAAGTCGAAGCCATTAAACGCATGAAGTTCGATAGCGTATTGCTGGTGACTGGTGAACACGAAACCAAAGTGGGGATGAAATACTTCCGAGAAATGGTACCGATGATTAAGCAACGCTTTAATTATTTGGCGATGGAAGTGCAGCCACTGGATCAAGACGAATACGCCGAACTCAAGACATTGGGTTTAGATGCGGTGATGGTCTATCAAGAAACGTATCATCCTTCGACTTACGCCGAGCACCATTTGCGTGGCAATAAGATGGATTTCGAATACCGATTGGATACACCCGATCGTCTTGCAAAGGCGGGCATCGATAAGATCGGTATTGGCGCATTGATAGGGTTGGAAGAGTGGCGAACAGATTGTTTTTATGTGGCAGCACACTTGGACTATCTTGAGCGCACATATTGGCAGACTCGTTATTCAATTTCTTTCCCACGTTTACGTCCTTGTGAGGGCGCGCTCCAACCAAAATCAGTCATGACGGATAAGCAGCTTGTGCAGTTGATTTGCGCTTATCGTTTGTTGAATCCAGAAGTGGAGTTGTCATTATCGACTCGTGAATCACCGAAGTTCAGAGACAATGCATTACCGTTAGGTATCACCAGTATGTCTGCTGCATCGAAAACTCAGCCGGGTGGTTATGCGATGGATGATGTTGAACTCGAGCAGTTTGAGATCAGTGACGAACGAAGCGCGGGTTCTGTGGAAAATATGATTCGAGACAAAGGCTTTGATCCAGTATGGCGAGATTGGCACTCGGCGTATTCTGGTTAAGTAGCAAAGAAAGCCACTGGTCATCGTTATGTTTCACGTGAAACATAGGCAAAAAAAGAGGGTTGATGCAAAACATCAACCCTCTACTTTTTTCTAGCTTCTAGCTTCTAGCTTCTAGCTTCTAGCTTCTAGCTTCTAGCTGTGTGCTACTGGTAGCGTTGCTTGACGAAGCCACTCTTTCACATCACCTTCAACAAGTGGGCTGATCTCATCCCATACTTTCTGATGGTAATCATTCAGCCAAGCAAGTTCTGGACGAGTTAGCATATCAACGTTGATGTTGCGCTTGTCGATTGGGCAGCGTGTTAGCGACTCAAATGACAGAACAGGGAAGTCACCGTTAGTTGGTGTTTCAACAACAAGCTCTAGGTTTTCAATACGGATACCAAACGCATCTGCACGGTAGTAGCCTGGCTCGTTGGATAGCACCATACCTTCTGTTAGAGGCACATCGATTTGCTTCTTCGAAATGCTCGCTGGACCTTCATGAACACTTAGGAAGTGACCAACACCGTGACCAGTACCATGATCGTAATCGTAGCCTTCCGCCCATAGGTGCTGACGAGCTAGCGTATCGATTTGGTAACCACGAGTGCCTTTCGGGAAACGTGCACGTGCAACACCGATGTGACCTTTTAGCGCAAGAGTGAATTGTTTAATCATCTCTTGTGAAGGCTGACCGATCGCAATTGTACGCGTGATGTCTGTTGTGCCATCTAGGTACTGACCGCCTGAATCCACTAGGTAAAGCGTGTTCAGTTCTAGCTTGCCAGGTTCAGGTTGGTTCTCGTGGTTGTAGTGACACATTGCCGCGTTGCCACCTGCTGCCGAAATGGTATCGAAGCTAAGATCCATTAGTGTCGGGTCTTCGCTACGGAACGCTTCAAGTTTGTCTGCCAGCGTCGCTTCATCATGCAAGTTACCCGCAACGACTTCTGCATCTAACCAAGATAGGAACTTGCTCATCGCCACGCCATCGCGGATATGACATGCTTTCATCCCTGCGATTTCAACTGCGTTCTTCGCCGCTTTTGGCATTAGGCATGGGTCAGCTTTACTTACCACTGATGCACCAGCATTTTGTAGAACCAACTTAAACCATGCGTTACTTGTTGCAGGGTCAACCAGTACATTCTTGCCAGTTAGAGTTTCTAGTCGTGCTTGTAATGCTTCTGGGTGATGAACCGTCACGCCAGCACCAACGTGAGCGTCAAATTCAGCAGGTAGGCGAGCTGGATCTAGGAAGTATTCCACGCTTGAATCTGAGTGTAGAATCGCGTGAGAAAGCAGAACCGGAAGACGTGATACATCTAGACCACGAACGTTGAGCAGCCAACAGATAGAATCAAGTGCTGTGATCACTGCGCTGTCTGCGCCGGATTTTTTCACGAGCTCTGCGATTTCTTGGCGTTTGCTTTCACTTGATTGACCAACCGCTTCTGTTGCCATTAGGCGAACATCAGAAACTACAGGAGCAGGGCGGTCGTGCCACAGCTCATCAATTGGGTTGCTGTCGAGAATCTTAAGCTCAAGTGCACCTGCAAGTTTTGCTTGTGCCATGTCTAACCAAGCAGAGTTGTGCATGCGAGGGTCGATTGCCACAGATGCGCAATTTGCAAGATGGTCTTTAATCCAATCTAGTGCAGGCTCTTCAATCAGGTGACGGTATTCGAATAGATCAGCAGGAACCTGCTTAGTGACTTGTACCGTGTAGCGACCATCAACAAAGATAGCGGCTTTGTCTTTGGTGATTACCGCAGCACCAGCAGAACCGGTAAAACCAGTTAGCCAGTGTAAACGCTCGTTGTGCGCTGGTACGTATTCGCCCAAGTACTCGTCTTCATGTGGGACAAGTAGGGCATCAATATTATGTTGTGCTAGCCATTCGCGAATTGCATTCACGCGGCTTTGGGTATCGTTGTGCATCTGTGTTATTCCTTCAAATTACCGCTCCTTCATGCTCAGGTGTGGGAGCTGTTTCCATCTGCTTCATGCAGTTTACGATTCCATTGAGGTTCGCAATCACTTCAATAGAGTCGGAGTACAACAGACCATAGATGAGCCAAAAAGGACTATCGACTGTTAAGCTACTCATTTTACCGTAAGAGCGCAAATCGCGTCCGGGATTTTTATCTAAGATGATCGGTTTTTTGCGTGATCATGGTACGTAGCCAAGTTAAAGCTGGGTCATTTTCTCTGTCTCGGTGCCAGAACAAAGTGTAAGCCATTGGTGGGAATTCGAGTGGCAGAGGCAGCAATGCCATGTCATGTTGTTTGGCTGCCAGCTTCACAAAGTGGCTTGGCGCGGTAAACACAAAATCAGTGTAAGAACACAAACTGGCAGCACTGTTAAAGTCCGGGACGGTGACTGCGATGTCACGTTCGCGACCAATGTCGGCTAAACGATAGTCGAGCAACCAACGGTCGTTGCCATCACAACGCACCTGAACATGGCGCAGGGCTAGGTAAGCTTCTAAGTTCCAGTTACCACGCAAAGCCGGGTGGTCTTTACGTACGATACACATTTGGTGGTCGCGATAGATTTCCTGTTCACAAATGTCATCTGGCGGCAGCATAGTCAGCTTGGCATCGTTGATGTCGATATCTCGACCTGTCATGCCTAAATCGATTTCACCGCGTTGAATCATCTTGAACGTTTGCTCCGACCAAGAGTGGGTGCTGATGGTCACGCCTGGCGCTTGTTGGAAAATCGCCGGTAAGAAGTGAGGCAGAATGAGCGGGTAGACACTCTCTACCGCTGCGATTTGAAAACGGTACTCACTGCTCTGTGGCGAGAACTCTTCGGGTTGAGTCAGCACCTCAAGTTGGTTTATCAACAGATCCAGTTTCGGTTTAAGGAACAATGCGCGCGGTGTTGGCGTCAATCCGTGTGAGTTTCGAGTGAATAGAGGATCATCAAATTGCGTACGTAATTTCGCTAAGGATTTACTTACGGCAGACTGACTCAAGCACAGTCGGTGGGCGGCTCGGGTGACATTCAACTCTTCAATCAGCACTTTAAAACAGACCAGCAAATTGAGGTCGATGCGTGCCAGTTTCTCTACGTTCACAGTGATTTTCCCCATTGGAATAATGGTCATGATTATACATCATTTCCATTCATATCATCAGATGATTAAGCTTTGCTCAAAAGTTCTTGTTCAATTTGGAGTGTTTTGTGTCTAGCCATATTACAAATAGCAAAAAACAGATGGCGCTGTTGACCATGTTAGTTCTGTTCAGTCCGCTTGCGATTGATATCTATCTACCTGCTTTGCCTCTTATCGCGTCCACTTTTCAGGTAGAAAATGCATTGGCACAAGACACCATCACTTGGTTCCTATTTGCTATGGGCGTTGGTCAGCTATTCGCTGGTCCCTTGGCAGATAAACTCGGACGTCGAACTGTTGCATTGGGAGGCATCACCATCTACGCATTGAGCGCTTTATTGGCGTGGAGTGCTCAAAATATTGAGTGGATGTTGGCGGCTCGCTTGCTACAAGGCTTAGGTGCTTGTGCAACATCTGTAGCAGCCTTTGCAACAGTTCGCGATATCTTTGGTCCGGAAAAAAGCGGCAAAATGATCAGCTACCTTAACGGTGCGATCTGCTTTATCCCAGCATTAGCACCGATTCTTGGTAGTTGGTTAACCCAACAATTTGATTGGCGTGCAAACTTCAGCTTTATGGCTGGTTTCGCTGTAATTGCAGGAGCGATGATGTTCTTTGGAATGAAGGAAACCAACCCTGCAACAGAAAAGCAGGCGGTATTTAAACTGAGCCGCTACTGGGCAGTCTTGAGCACACCATCATTCATCTTCCACGCTTCACTGTGTTTGATGGCGATGGCGGTCATTCTTGCTTATGTAACGTCTGCACCTGTAGTGTTGATGACAGGCATGGGACTATCGATGAATGAATTCACCTTCTGGTTTGGTCTGAATGCGGCGTTCAACATTGCTGCTTGTATGCTTGCGCCTAAGTTCATGGATCGCTGGGGCACACACAATTCACTGGTTGTTGGTATCTGCTTACTGGCAATTGCTGGCGTGATCATGATGGTGATGAAAGAGCACCACACGGCACTGTCTTTCATGCTACCAATCTTTATCTCATCGGTCGGCTTTGCTTGGATTCTTGGCGCAGCAGCAGGTAAAGCGTTGGAACCGTTCGGTGATAAAGCGGGTACTGCGGCTGCACTACTTGGTTTGTTCCAAATGAGTGGCTCTGGTTTGTTGGTGGGTACGCTACAGCGTTTATCACTGGATCCACAAACTCTGATTGCGATTCATATGTGGGTATTGCTTCCAGCATTAGTGATTCTGTTTAGCAAAGCTGGTAAGAACTGGCATGCGAAATTGGCGAATGCGTAAAACTCGGTAATTTAGTATTTTCCAATGTACTTAACGCGTGTATATTTGTCGTTCAAACTTTTCTCGACACCATAACGGAACTCATAAAGTAATGTCGTTAACCACGTATGAAATGGCTCGTATCCTAGAGCAAATGGAAGAGTCACCAGAAAAGGTGATGTTTGGTAAGTTGCTTAATGAATTAGGTAACCAAAGCTCTGAGCGCATTCGTAGCGCGGCAAAACAAGTTCCAGTGCCAGTCCTACGCGATATCGTGTACCAATTTCAGCAAGTGATTGAGTCACGTAAAGGCGAGCAAGTAGAGCAGATGGCAAAAGATCTCGCGAAGCAGGGTATCTCACCTGAAGAGCTACTGGCTTACTTAAATAAATAATAAAAAAATCCCCGCATCATGCGGGGATTTTTTTAGTGAGTGATTTTCTTCTTCAGTATGTGGTCGAGGGATAATGGTCCTGGTCCCCAAACAATCACAACTAGGATCATCAATCCCCAAAGTTGGTGATCATAGAAACCTTTCTCCCATAACAGCGGGTAAGAGACCACGGCGATGATGTTGAATACAAACAGAATCGCAGCCATCGGGCGGGTAATCAATCCTAGTGCCAAGAACACAGGTAGAACCAATTCTGCAGCCGTTCCTAAGTAAGCCGCCAATTCCCATGGCAGTATTGGCACTTGGTATTCCAGCTCAAATAAATACAGTGTGCTATCCCAAGACGAGATTTTGATTAGCCCTGAATTGAAGAACACCCATGCAACCCACAAGCGACAAAAGAGAAGTAGTAAAGGGATAAAGCCAGCTTGTAGGGTGCTGATTAAATCGTCGTACCGATTCACTAAGTTTTTAACCGTATCTGTCATAGAGTGCTCCTTAGATTGATTTCAATGTAAAGCCGTCAACGAGATCGAGTGCCATGATGCTATTGAGATGAGCGAGTAAAACTTCAGGTATTTCGCTCAAACTCTGTTTCTGCTCTAAACATTGCAGCAGTTGGAACACATCGGCATCGAGTGCGTGACACAAGGCTTCTCCATTGGCTTGAATCGAGATAACACCTTGCTGTAATTGGTTGATATTAAGTTGTTCGAATTGCCCAGTTTGAATTGCGCTGAACAAATCAAATACTGCGTAGCTGGAGTCAAAGCTGCGGCAGCCTTGTTTGAGGTGCAAAACCAAAGCGGGTTGTTGCTCATCACTTACTTCGCCAAGTAACGCAAGCGGTTTTAATGCTGCCGCATTGGATTGTTCATACTGTGCTTGACGAGTGAGGTCGATATGCCACTCGAAGCGTGCGACTTCAGGGCTGTAAGGTGCTTGTGCGATCACCTGACTAAACTGCATGATGGTGTCTTGAAAGCCGTCGCCATAATGCACCACATTTCCTTCTTCTAATGGATAAGTGAGAACATGTTGGCGAGCCATCTGTTCAAAGCATTCTTCACCTAGCAGCGCTTCAATCATCGGATAGGTCGCGGATAACACTTCGCTTAAACTGACGATAAAGTTATTGCGGTAAATCTGCATGCGTTCATCAGCGGTAAACTCATCACTGGCAATATCGCAATCTTCACCGAGTGCTTGATAGTGTAGGGCTTTCGCAAACTGGCTTTGTAAGGTGGCTAGATTCATGATGCCTTCCTTGGTTCGCTTTGTTCACTTGGAAGTGTGCCGTGCAACAGCAGTCGAGATGCTTTCTGCGCTTCTCCGAGCAAGACTTCTGGCGCGGGGATATCCAAGTCCCATTCAATCAGCGCATGGCGTGGACCGTGTTTTTTGGTCCACTGCGCGAACAGTTGCCAAACTTCATCACTAACTGGGCGGCTATGGGTATCAATCCATATCTCACCTTTGTCGAGTTGTTTGATGGTAAAACCTGCTAAGTGAATCTCATCCACTTTGTCAGCTGGAATCGCATCTAGGTATGTGTCGCAATCAAAACCGTGGTTGAATGCCGAAACATAAACATTGTTTAAATCGAGCAATAAACGACAGTCAGTGCGCTTTTGCACTTCGGTAAGAAACTCCCATTCGCTGATGGTCGAATGTTGAAACTTCACATAACTAGATGGGTTCTCTATCAAGATCTCGCGTTGCAAATAATCCTGCACTTCATTTACGTTACGAGTGAACACTTTGAGCGCTTCTTCCGTGTACGGAAGTGGAAGCAGGTCATTAAAGTAGTGACCGCCGTTTTCACTCCAACTCAAATGGTCAGAAACAAGAATCGGGTCGATTGAGTCAATCAGCGCTTTAAGTTGAGCAAGGTGCTTTTGATTCACACGTTCCACCGAACCCAGTGACAGACCAATGCCATGGCAGCTAATTTGATACTGCTCGCGCAATGCTTGCAATTGATTGCGCTCTGCAGCGTTGGGTTGAAAATAGTTTTCACTGTGGATTTCTAACCAAGATAACTCGGGTTTGTTTTGGCTAAAGTAATCGAGGTGAGGGGTTCTTAATCCAACTCCAACAAGGTCGTGGAAGGTGTGGTGTTTCACGTGAAACTCCTTTTCAAAGCGGGCGGGAAGAGAAGGATGCGCTGGTTGAGCGTCAACGCATCCTTGCAGTAGCTAGCGATAAAAGATTATGAAGAAGAAGTGCTACCGCCAACGAGTTTGTCACATAGACCTTTTGGTACGACTACGAATGCGTCTTTTTGGTTATCTTCTTTAGAAGTACCAGCGCATGAGCTGCTTTTCGTTGCACAGTCGTTTTTACCTGCTTTAGAAACGCCGTAGCACTTCTCTTTATCAGCAGCGACAGCTGGAGCTGCAGTTAGCATTGTGCCACCAAGAGCTAGAAGACCAGTAACAGCAGCAGTAACAGCTAGATTCGACTTTTTCATAATAAATTCCTCTGAATGATTTCCTTTACTTTAAGTTGGCAAGATGAATCGCCTGTTTTGGCGTTTTTGTTATCAACTTGCTTAACTTAAAAGATAGGAAACTGGCTAAAAAACTTTCAGAAAAATTTTCGAAACAAATGGTTTTAAAGAATGGGATTTATATAACTTATTGATGTGTAGAGTAAAAAAACGACGAATTTTTTATGAATTTTTGTCTAATCTGACGAGGTTGTTTAGGTTATAATCTATTTTTATGTATAAATAACCAGTAGCTCTCATCATGATGGATCCATCTCTATTACTCGACGGTTTGAACGACAAACAACGTGAAGCCGTTGCAGCACCTCTAGAAAACTTGCTCGTCCTTGCTGGTGCAGGGAGTGGTAAGACACGCGTTCTTGTTCACCGTATCGCTTGGTTGATGTCGGTCGAGCAATCATCTCCGTTCTCAATCATGTCGGTAACCTTTACCAATAAGGCGGCGGCAGAGATGCGTGGACGTATCGAAGAGCTAATGATGGGCAGCGCAGGCGGTATGTGGAATGGTACTTTCCACGGCATTTGTCACCGTATTCTGCGCGCGCACTATCTTGATGCCAAGCTACCGGAAGATTTCCAAATCATCGACAGTGACGACCAACAGCGTTTGCTAAAGCGTTTGATCAAAGCGCAAAACCTCGATGAGAAGCAGTGGCCAGCACGCCAAGTGGCATGGTGGATTAACGGTAAGAAAGACGAAGGTCTGCGCCCGTCGCACATTGATGCGTACCATGATCCAGTGACCAAGACATATCTGCAGCTATACACCGCTTACCAAGAAGCGTGTGATCGTGCTGGTTTAGTCGATTTTGCGGAAATCTTGCTGCGCGCACATGAGCTACTGCGTGATAACAAGTTCGTTCGTGAACACTACCAAGCACGCTTTAAGCACATCTTGGTGGACGAGTTCCAAGATACCAACAACATCCAATACGCTTGGCTACGTATGATGGCGGGTCCTGAGTGTCACGTGATGATCGTAGGTGATGACGACCAGTCGATTTACGGCTGGCGTGGTGCAAAAGTCGAAAACATTGAGAAATTTACGCTGGAATTCCCAAGCGTGAATACCATTCGTCTTGAGCAAAACTACCGTTCAACCAAGACCATTCTAGAAGCGTCGAACGCTCTGATCGCGAATAACACCGAGCGTATGGGTAAAGAGCTTTGGACAGATGGCGTTGTCGGTGAGCCTATCTCGATTTACAGCGCTTACAACGAACTAGATGAAGCCCGTTTTGCGGTAAACAAAATCAAAGAGTGGCAAGACAAGGGTGGGGCTCTGAATGACGCTGCAATGCTTTACCGTAACAACGCCCAGTCGCGTGTTCTTGAAGAAGCACTAATCCAAGCTGGTCTGCCTTACTGTATCTACGGCGGTATGCGATTCTTCGAACGTCAGGAAATCAAAGATGCCTTGAGCTACATGCGTTTGATTGCCAACCGTAATGATGATGCGGCATTTGAACGGGTAGTGAATACGCCAACGCGTGGTTTGGGTGATAAGACGCTTGAAACCATTCGTTTTGCGGCTCGTGATCGTGGTTGCACCATGTGGGAAGCGAGTGTGGCGATGTTGGATGAGAAGGTACTTGCAGGTCGTGCTGCTGGTGCTCTGAGTCGTTTTATCGAGCTTGTTACGGCACTAGAAGACGACACCATCGAGATGCCGCTGCATCACCAAACTGACCATGTGATCAAATACTCTGGCTTGTTCGCGATGTACGAGCAAGAGAAGGGCGAAAAGTCTAAGGCACGTATTGAGAACTTGGAGGAATTGGTTACCGCAACTCGCCAATTCGAGAAACCAGAAGAAGCTGAAGACATGTCACTGCTGACGGCATTCCTAACCCACGCTGCATTAGAAGCGGGCGAAGGACAAGCGGATGAGTTTGAAGATGCGGTTCAGCTCATGACATTGCACAGTGCGAAAGGTCTAGAGTTCCCATTGGTGTTTATGGTCGGTGTGGAAGAAGGCATGTTCCCAAGCCAAATGTCGGCAGAAGAAGCAGGGCGTTTAGAAGAAGAACGTCGTCTGTGTTACGTAGGCATGACCCGTGCGATGCAGAAACTGTACATCACTTATGCTGAAATGCGTCGTTTGTACGGTCAGGATAAGTACCATAAACCGTCTCGCTTTATCCGTGAACTGCCAGAAACTTGTTTAGACGAAGTACGCATGAAGGCGCAAGTTAGCCGTCCTGCAAGCAGTGGTCGATTTAGCCAAACGGCGGTGAAAGAGAGCTTCAATGAAACTGGTTTTACGCTAGGTTCTCGTGTGATGCATCCTAAGTTTGGTGAGGGCACCATCATCAACTTCGAAGGCAGTGGTCCACAGAGTCGCGTACAGATTGCCTTTAATGGTGAGGGCATCAAATGGTTGGTGACTGCTTACGCACGACTAGAGAAACTGTAAGGCTTGACCAAAACTGATCAACTTAAGAGCTGCTTCGGCGGCTCTTTTTGTTTGTGCTGTTTGTATGTTGCTAACGCAGTAAAAAATGGAATGATAAATGGAGTGCGATAGCGCGATTTAACGATGCTGTTTGAAGGGAAAATCAGGTGTTGTTGGTGAATGTCTGTTTTCAGCAGAGCTGCTGAGAAAAGTTTTAGGCAAAGAAAAACCCCGAGGGCTTGCGCCCATCGGGGTTATAGTCTTACTCGCAGCAATCCGGCTACTAAGAGTGCTCCATGCATCTAATCCATGATAGTGTGCTGAATCCGTCAGCTTAATCCTTACGTCGCCTTCCTAGCGGTGTCCTTAATGACCTTATCCTGGTCTGCTAACCATCCTCGTTAGCTCTCATCACTTGTTCCCTGAGCGGTGTCCCTGACATCATCCTGATGTTCAAATCCTTGCCTCGTCCAGAGGTGTCCATTTCCCGTCCTTAGTAGCAACCATCCTAGTCACTATTGATTCCGTTCAATGTCCAATTTTGCAATCCATGCCCGACTATTCATCCTGAATAACCGTTTCTTCTTCCTGAAGTTCACCAAGTCCGTGGTGTTTCCTGTTCCGTGTCAGCATCCTTCCGACAGGTTTAATATTACGTGTTTAACGATTTCCAACAACGGGCTAATCTCACATTTTTTCACTCTCTTAGCGTTCAAAAAAGATACATAAATATTAAATTCAATGACTTATGCTCTTTGTTGTACGGTTTTACCATTAAAAAAGAGAGGTTTGCTCAACCCTTTGTGAGAGATCTCGCACAAAGGGTCGAGCGAAAGACTCTTACTGCCCGATAGCGGCACCTTCACGCCTTGGATCGGCTGCGCCCTCAAGACCGTCTTTTGTTATACGTATCGCATGCAGTCCAGAGTTCAAATCACGAACATCAGTTTTAAAGCCCATCTTTTCCAACTCAGGCTGTAAGCCTTCTGCAGCAGTACCTTGTTCAATATCTAAGGTGCCAAAACGGTTCAGTAATCGTGGCTGATTAATCGCGTTTTGGATGTCCATATCCCACTGCGTGTGGGCGATAATGGCTTGTGCGACATAACCAATGATGCGGCTGCCACCCGGTGAGCCAATTGCCATGTAAGGTTTGTCATCCTTCATCATAATGGTTGGAGCCATGGATGAACGTGGGCGTTTGCCCGGTTCTAAGCGGTTCGCGATTGGCACACCATCTTGATGAGTGCGGAAAGAGAAATCGGTCAGTTCGTTGTTGAGCAAGAAGCCGCGCACCATCAAACGTGAGCCAAAAGCGTTTTCAATGGTTGTTGTCATTGAAACCACATTGCCTTGCTTATCGACGATATTGAAATGGCTGGTGGAAGGCAGCTCGATCGATTGATCCATGCTTAAGTTCATCGCGTGTGACCACGGTGGATTGCCGGCTTCAACCTTACTCAAGGCTTTACCGACTTGAATCAGCTCAGCACGTTGTTTGAGATAGTCTTTATCAAGCAAGCCTTCGGTGGGCATTGGTACATAATCTTGGTCAGCCATGTATTTACCGCGATCCGCAAACGCAAGGCGCGATGCATCAGCGATCACTTGCCATGATTTCGCGCTTTCGGCTCCCCAGCCTTTAAGATCGTATTGCTCGGTGATCGCGAGAATCTGTCCAACCGTCAATGCGCCAGAGCTTGGTGGTCCCATACCGCAGATGTCATAGCTTTGGTAAGCCGCACAAACCGGTTCACGTTGCTTGATTTGGAACGCATCAAAGTCAGGTTGTGCCAATACGCCAGGATTGCCCGGTGCATTTTGTACGGTCTTGATAATGTCTGTGGCGATATCGCCTTGATAGAAAGCTTTTGCTCCTTGCTCTGCAATTGCCGTCAGAGTTTGCGCGTATTCAGGGTTCTTCAACAACGTGCCTTCGGCTTTTGGTGAGCCATCTGAATTAAAGAAGTAAGCCTTAGTTGCAGGGAAGCGTGATAGGCGCTTGGCATCTTTCTCAATCAGGCTCGCGAGACGAGGACTGACCTCGAAACCTTGCTCAGCCAAGGTAATCACAGGTTGGATGATCTTCTTCCATTCCAACTTGCCGTATTTCTGGTGCGTGTCCCACAGTAGTTTCACTGTGCCAGGAGTGGCAACGGAAAGCCCACCGACAACCGCATCGTAAAACTGCAGTGGTTGTCCTTTGTCATCTAGGAAGAGTTTCGGCGTTGCGGCGAGCGGTGCGGTTTCACGTCCATCATACGTGGTCAGTTTTTGTTTCTCACTGTCCCAATACACTAAGAAGGCGCCACCACCAATGCCTGAAGATTGCGGTTCTACCAAGCCCAGCATCAGTTGTACGGCAACCATGGCATCAATAGCATTACCACCTTGTGCAAGAACGTCTGCCCCAGCTTGGGTGGCAAGTGGGTTGGCTGCAGTGACCATATAATCTTTGGCTTTGACCAATTGCTTTTGCTCGAAGCCAGTACTGTGCTCCGGTGCAACCGCATCTGCTGCTTGGTTAGCAAAGGCTGAGGTAGATAAGACGAGTGGGGAAGTAAGAAAAAGACCCGTGGTCACGAGTCGGTTGAACGTCCAATGCATGATGACTCTCCATGTTGCCAGTTTTGTGCTTTCAGCTTGGCAGTCATGAAGAGTCACGTCGAGTCAGCAATCTTAGAAATGTCGATTGTGCTACGCTTTTAAATCAGTACTTTATCCGATAAAAGTGCTGATGGTTTGGTACAAAATACTGCCACCCACGAGAGTAAATACCACGCCACACAGACCGTCGATGTAGATGCCTGCTTGTTGCAATTTGCGTTGTAAGCGCTGTGTTGACAGCATCCATGCAAGACTAGAGAACCAGAATAGCGACAAGCCAAACAGGATGACCAAAGCAATACCTTTGCCAGTGATCGACATACCTGCAGGGACTAAGCTCGACATCAAACTGATAAAGAACACCAAAGCTTTCGGGTTAAGAATGTTGGTCGCAAATCCTTTAGCAAACGCCTGACGCTTGTTGCTGATCACTAGGTTGTTTTGCTTCTTAGGTTGATCCGCCTGTGGGTTTTTGATCATTGAGATCACGGCGCGCAATGCACCAATACCTAAATAGAGCAGGTAACTACCGCCGAGCAGTTGCACCACGGAGTACAACACTGGGTGCTGATGGACGATATAGCTCACGCCTGTCAGGCTGAACAAAGAGTGCAGCAAAATACCGACAGACAATCCCAACGCAATGTACAAGCCAGTTTGACGACCATGACGCGTCGCGTTTTGTACGACCAGCGCAAAGTCCGGACCGGGACTCATTAGGGCAATAAAGTGAATGCTGGCGAGCGTCAGCAATATGGTGGATTCATTCATAACACATCTCAAATATAACCAATGCGGCTATTGTCGTGGCAAGTTACCTGTGGCGCTTGTAAAAAACTGACAGCTTTCTCGGTAAATGAAATTAACGAGTCACTTGAGAAGGGGAAACGCCGTAGGTCTGCTTAAACGCTTTGCTGAAATGCGCTTGATCGTAGAAACCGATTTGATGGGCGACGTCGGTACCACATTGACCAGCTTGCAGTAACTTCATGCCTTGCTCGAGGCGCAGGCGTGCGAACCATGCGTAAGGTGTCATGCCTGTTTGCGCTTTAAAGTGGCGCTGGAACTGAGTTGGGCTGAGTTGGCACAGCTCTGAAAGTGAATCCAAACGCACCGCTTGGTCGAGGTTTGCCATTAGATAATCTTTTAACGTCCCAAGCGATTGATTCCCAAGTGGTACTACTTTTTGTCGCTCAAGCGATCCGTAGCGATCAAAAAGCTGGTTAAATCCTTCAAAAGGAAGGCAATCTTTGGTGAGTTGGCTGAGGTTTTCACGACGAAGTAGCCCATGCAAGTTACTAAGTTGTGAAAATATCTGTGGATCCGAGATGATCAGTTCGTTGAAGTGTATTATTTGACCGTTTTGCTTAAGATCAGCCAGATCGCTCAATAGGTGAGGTTCGATCGCAAATACATTTACTTCATAGCCACTTTCGAGCTTAGATTGCCCGTCGTGCAGCTCATCTGGCGGCATTATCACAATTTGCCCGTGACCAACTTGGTGGCTGTTACCTTGGTATTGGAACTTCTGCGCACCATGCGTGATCAGACCGAGATGAAAATCCAGGTGGTAATGCCTTTGAAAAGCAAATTTCTGGTATTTCGCCTCTATCAGACTCAAGTTGTCATGGTCGGTTGCGTAGTACTGAATATGTTCCATTAAATAAAAAAAAGCTTGGTCACATTATGACCAAGCTTATCCATCAATTTCTTAAATGTCTTGTAAAAAACGATCAGGCTGCTTGAGCCGCTTTGCGTGACTTGCGGTTATTACGCAGACCATCAAAGCTAAACACCACCAAAGCACCCCAAATAAAGGCGAAGGTAATGGCTTTATCGCTGGTGAACGGTTCGCCGTAAATCAGCACCGCAAGCAAGAACATCAAACTTGGACCAATGTATTGGAAGAAGCCCAACGTCGATAGCTTTAGGCGGGTTGCTGCGCCAGTAAAACACAGTAGTGGCAGGGTAGTGATCACGCCTGCAGCAATCAACAAGGTATTCAGCTGCATTGGGTTATCTAGCATGTTGGACGTCGGTGAACTCGCAATAAACAGCAAGTAAATTGCTGCAGCAGGTAACATCACCAAGGTTTCAATGAATAGTCCGGTTTGTGCTTCCACACTGACTTTCTTACGCAGCAAGCCATAACAGCCGAAACTCATTGCCAGCGCTATAGCGACCACAGGCACCGAGCCAAAGACGATCAGCTGAACTAATACGCCACAAGCAGCAAGGACAACCGCGAACCACTGAAGCTTACGTAGACGCTCACCAAGGAAGACCATCCCGAGTAAGACGTTGATCAGTGGGTTAATGTAATAACCTAAGCTGGCATCGAGCATGTGATTCGAATTCACCGCCCAAATGAAGATCAACCAGTTTGCACCGACCAAAATGGCAGTAGAAACCAGAAACATCATCTTGGTTTTGTTTTTAATGATGTCGCGAACCGAGCGCCAATGGCGACCAAAATGGAGGAGTGCGGCTAGCAAAAAGAAAGACCAAATCACTCGGTGGCTTAAGATCTCTAGTGGCGAGACTTCAGCAATCGATTTGAAGTAAATGGGTGCGATGCCCCACATGGTGTACGCGCCAATAGCAAGCAAGACGCCTTGCCGTGAGCGTTGTTGTTCTTCTGGTGTCATGGGATGTCACCTAATTGAGTTTTTATAGAGCAGAAAATCAGTATACGAGTCGTGAGCTGAATCACCTAACAATTTGCGGTTTTATTCACCATGAAACCCCATTACAATGTGCCCTCACTTTGCGTGCTAGTGGCATGCATAAGCACCTCTTTTTAAGACCCAATCTGAGATTTTTCATGACCTCTACCTTGTTAGCCGAACAATCAGACTCGCCTGTAACGCCTCAACGTGTGTTGGAGGATGTGTTTGGTTACCAGGAGTTCCGTGATGGTCAGCAGTTGGTGATTGATGCTGCGGTAGAAGGTCGCGACAGCTTAGTTATCCTGCCTACGGGTGGCGGTAAGTCGCTGTGTTATCAAATTCCTGCTTTGGTTCGCTCTGGCATTACTTTAGTCATTTCTCCGCTTATATCGCTTATGAAGGACCAAGTGGACCAGCTTAAAGCTAACGGTGTAGCGGCTGAGTGCATTAACTCGACCATGCCTCGTGAGGAGCTGCTCAGCGTGTATAACCGCATGCACACTGGTCATCTTAAGTTGGTGTACGTCTCGCCAGAACGCGTATTGATGCGTGATTTCATTGAGCGCTTGGAAAACTTGCCGCTATCGATGATTGCCGTCGATGAAGCGCACTGTATTTCCCAGTGGGGACACGACTTCCGTCCAGAATATGCCGCGCTTGGGCAACTCAAGCAGCAGTTTTCTCATGTGCCATTTATGGCGCTGACGGCGACGGCGGATGACGCAACGCGCCGAGATATTCTTGAGCGTCTGCAACTGAATAATCCAGAGGTTTATCTAGGCAGCTTCGACCGTCCCAACATTCGCTACAACTTAGTTGAGAAGCACAAGCCGGTTTCGCAAATCGTTCGTTATCTTGAAACCCAAAAGGGTAATTGCGGCATCATCTATTGTGGTAGCCGTAAGAAAGTTGAGATGGTGACCGAGAAGCTGTGCAACAACCATATTCGTGCTGCTGGTTATCACGCAGGTATGGATGCTGATGAGCGTGCTTACGTTCAAGAAGCTTTCCAACGTGATGACATCCAAATTGTAGTGGCGACCGTGGCATTCGGTATGGGCATCAACAAACCAAACGTGCGCTTTGTGGTTCACTTTGATATCCCGCGCAATATCGAGTCCTACTATCAGGAAACCGGTCGTGCAGGGCGTGATGGTTTACCTGCGGAAGCGATGATGTTGTATGACCCGGCGGACATCAGTTGGCTGCGTCGTATGTTGGATGAAAAAGACGACGGTTCGCAGAAGCAGGTGGAAACCCACAAACTGAATGCGATGAGTGCCTTTGCTGAGGCGCAAACCTGTCGTCGTCAGGTGCTACTGAATTACTTTGGTGAGTATCGTGAGAAGCCATGTGGCAACTGCGATATTTGCTTAGATCCACCGAAACACTTTGATGCCACGGAAGAAGCGCGTAAGGCGTTATCTTGTGTGTACCGAGTGAATCAGAGCTTTGGTATGGGCTACGTGGTAGAAGTGCTACGTGGCATGCAAAACATTCGTGTACGTGAAAACGGGCACGATAAGATTTCTACCTACGCGATAGGTCGCGACCACAGTCACGACTATTGGGTGAGTATCTTCCGTCAGTTAATCCACAAAGGGCTGCTGTTCCAAAATATTACGCGCAACTCAACGTTGCAACTTACCGAAGAGGCGCGTCCATTGCTGCGTGGCGATGTGACTCTGGAGTTAGCGGTTCCGCGCTTAGACACCGCAGCACGTGCGGCGAAGTCAGATAAATTGACTAGCAAGAACTATGATAAGAAGCTGTTTGCCAAGTTACGTAAGCTGCGTAAGTCGATTGCTGATGAAGATGGTTTGCCACCATACGTGGTTTTCAGTGACGCTACCTTGATTGATATGGCGGAAATTCTGCCAACGTCTTACGGCGAAATGCTGGCAGTTAGCGGTGTTGGTCAGCGCAAACTGGAGAAGTACGCCGATCCATTCCTCGATTTGATTCAAGAACACATTACTCACCACGGATAAGGAACCACGATGCAAAAGGAATTTGGCTTAGCGGACTACATGGCACAAGAAGGGCGCTTAATCATTACCGCGCCGAGCTTTGACCTTGATAGCTTTCCTGCTTTAGGTGAGCGTTTAGTTGGTTTGCTTTCTGCTACTGTGGTGGAAAAGCAGTGGGATGCGGACATTCACTCTTGGCTGATCGATTTTGAAGGTTGCCGACTGTTTATGAAAGCAGAGCATTACAGCGAAGCGATTTGGTTTGAAGCTTTAGCGATTGAAGAGAGCAGGGAAGAGTTGGATTATCTCGCAGGATTGTTCCAACGCGGCTTCTAAAAATAGAATTTTTTTAGAAAGGGTGTTTCACATGAAACACCCTTTTTTATGCTCAAACGTTTGCGTAAAACAGACGACTTGCGGCGAAAAGTGGTTAATGTATAATCGCCCACCGCTTCGCTCAGAATGAGCCAAGCCAGTTTATTTTTCATTTTACATTGTTGGTAAGAGCCACTTTATTCAGTGACTCGATTTGGGTTCCCTCACCCCCAAACCAAACTAAAAAGGTATCGCATGAGTAACTTTACCCCTGCGCAGCAGCGCAACGCCCTTATCTATCTGGTTCTATTCCACCTAGTCATTATTGCATCTAGCAATTACCTAGTTCAGCTACCGTTTACTATCTTCGGTTTCCATACCACTTGGGGTGCATTCACTTTCCCATTTATCTTCTTAGCGACTGACTTAACTGTGCGTATTTTCGGTGCTCAGTTGGCACGTAAGATCATCTTCTTAGTGATGTTGCCTGCGTTGGCAGTGTCTTACTTCTTATCGGTGGTGTTCTTCGAAGGTCAATTCCAAGGTTTTGGCCACCTAGGGGAATTTAACTTATTCGTTGCTCGTATCGCGATTGCTAGCTTCATGGCGTACCTGCTTGGTCAGATCATGGATGTGCATGTGTTCAACCGCCTACGCCAAATGAAGCAATGGTGGGTGGCACCAACGTGTTCAACGCTTTTCGGTAATGCACTTGATACTATCGCTTTCTTCGCCATTGCGTTCTACCAAAGTCCAGATCCATTTATGGCGGAGCATTGGACGGAAATCGCGCTGGTGGATTACGGCTTCAAACTGATTATCAGTCTTGGTCTGTTCGTTCCTATGTATGGCGTACTACTGAATTACCTAATTAAGAAGCTGACTGCGGTGAACCCTGACTTTAAGGTGACGACAAGCGTTCAGTCTTAATATCAGTGGGAACCCCGAAAGCCGCTTGCTCAAATCAAGCGGCTTTTTTGTGCCTGTTTGCTTGGGTTTAGAGTATTTTGTACAGCGTGGGGAGTAATTAGATCATGGGTGTCCAAAAGCTCCCTAAGCTGTACAAAGGTAAAAATGGAGTAATAAAAAAGGTCCCAATAGGGACCTTTAACCAAGTATTAAGTCATCGTGAGATTTAACAAGTCACAATACTTAACGGCCAACCAATGTCTGTTTGACGGTTGGATTCAATTTCCAATTCAGCCGCAGTCAATGGGTTTGCCTCTAACCACTTCGCATCAATGTTGAGCGTCAGTTTGTCGCCTTCCGCAGTGAGAGTCACACATGGCTCTAGAGCTGGATTACGACGGTGGCTGAGTAAAACCGCAAGACGCAATAGGCGCAGTACGCGTTTACCACTCGTGCCTGAAAGGGCATGTTGCTCAGGCAGTGACGTCAGTTGTTCACGGTAACGGCGAGCAATTTCACCGATAAAGAACTTCTGCGCACGGGTGTAACCAGGCAAATCCAGATGCTGTAGCAGGTAAGCGCTGTGCTCACCGCCCTTTTTGAAGTCGATAGTTAGACCTATTTCGTGCAGCTTGGCTGTTGTTTCCAGCAGGACTTTACCCTGAGGTTCTGCAACCCAAGCTTCACCGCCAACTTGCTCAAGCAGTTTGCCCGCAAGTTTTGCAACTTGTTCGCCGTATTGGCAATCTAGCTGGTAACGGTTTTGTACGCTACAAACGGTGCGTGCACGGATGTCGTTTTGACGAAGTTCGTCTACCATCTCGTACACCAAGCCTTCACGTAGTGCGCCGCCAGCCAGTGTCATGGCATCGATTTCTAGTAGCTCAAAGATCGCAATCAAAATAGATAAGCCACTTGGGAACACCAAAGCTCGCTCTAGGGTCAGACCTTCAATATCAAGCTCTTCCAAGTGATCAGCAAGCATCGCCTGCTTTTGTAGACGCTTAAGTTTGGAGTGAGTAATCACTTCGTCCATACCTTGCGCTAGCATTATCTCTTGTAGTGCTTGAACGGTACCCGATGCCCCAACACACACATCCCAACCTAGGTCGGTGTACTGTTCTAAGATTGGCATCAGAGTTTGCTTCGCGCCTTCAATTGCGGCTTCGAAGTTACGTGCATTTAATTGGCGGTCTTTAAAGAAGTTCTCTAACCAAGTGACACAGCCCATTTTTAGACTGGTTAGAGCTTTGGCTTCGAAACCTTCACCGATAATCAGTTCGGTACTCGCACCGCCGATATCGACCACAAGGCGACGACCGCTGCCACCAGAGGTATGAGCGACACCTTTATATATAGTGGCTGCTTCTTCTTCGCCGGTAATCACTTCGATAGGCTGACCTAAAATTTGGTTCGCCTTCTCTAGAAAAACATCCACATTGGTCGCGGTACGCAATGTCGCGGTACCCACAATGCGGATGTTCTGTTTAGGAATATCCTGCAAGCGTTCTGCAAATAGACTTAAGCAGTCCCATCCTCGCTGCATAGCTTCCATACTAAGAGAGTTATGTTCATCTAAGCCCGCGGCTAGACGAACTTTGCGCTTAATTTTAGCCATAGTTTGAACGCTGCCATCGATGTGACGCACAACGAGCATGTGAAAACTGTTCGACCCGAGGTCGATGGCGGCGTATAGCGGTGATGATCCTGCTTGACTCATAAACGACTTCAGTTTCCTTTTATGATTGTTTTGGCGCTGATTGACGCGGTTGACGAGGACGACGTCCTTGTGGCTTGCGGTTACCAGAGCGAGTGCCACCTGTATTGGTGCGACGTTGTTGAGTTCGAGGCGCGCGCATACGAAGTGGTGCAGGCAAGTCTTGGATTAGAGCCGAGGCATCGTAATCAGAAACTGGGATTGCGTGCTCAATGTATTCTTCGATTGGCGGCAAGTTGATTGCGTAATCTTCACAAGCAAAGCTAATAGAGTGACCACTTGCGCCAGCACGACCAGTACGACCGATACGGTGAACGTAATCTTCACAGTCATCCGGTAGGTCGAAGTTGAATACGTGTGTTACTTGAGGAATATGAAGACCACGAGCAGCAACATCGGTTGCGACTAGTAGGTCAACTTCACCGCGAGTGAATTGCTCAAGAATCTTTTCACGCTTCTTCTGTGGTACATCGCCAGTCAGTAGACCCACACGGTGACCATCTGCTGCTAGGTGACCCCAAATCGACTCACACTTATGCTTCGTATTAGCAAAAACGATCGCGCGGTCTGGCCATTCTTCTTCAATAAGAGTTTGAAGCAGTGCCATCTTGTCTTCATTAGAAGGGTAGAAAAGCTCTTCTTGGATGCGGTGACCCGTTTTTTGCTCTGGCTCAACCACAACATGCTCAGGATTGTGCATGTGTTCGAAAGCTAATTCTTGTACGCGATAAGACAATGTTGCTGAGAACAGCATGTTCAAACGCTCTTTTGGCTCAGGCATACGACGGAACAAGAAACGAATGTCTTTAATAAAGCCAAGGTCAAACATACGGTCCGCTTCATCCAGAACAACCGCTTGAATGTTGTTTAGGTTGAATACGCGTTGCTTGTAGAAGTCGATGATACGGCCTGTAGTGCCGATAAGAATGTCTACGCCGTCTTGCAGTTTTGCCAGTTGCTTGTCGTAGCTTTCGCCACCGTACGCTAAAGCAGCTTTAAGACCCGTGCTAGCAATCAAAGGTTCAGCATCGTTAAAGATCTGAATCGCTAGCTCACGCGTTGGCGCCATAATGATCGCGCGCGGCTGAGTTGGCTTACGACCTTCGTGCTCTGGTGTCGTTAGAAGGTGGTTGAAGGTAGCAGTAAGAAACGCGAGGGTTTTACCAGTACCCGTTTGGGCCTGGCCTGCAATGTCTTGGCCGGTGAGCAGTACCGGCAACGCCAAGGCTTGGATAGGGGTACAATATTCGAACCCTTTTTTGTCCAATCCTTCAATAACTTGGGGCTTTAAACCCAAATCGGCGAACTTTTGCTCTGTGATATGCGTCTTTTTCATAGCGATAGAATATCAGCTAAAGCTTGCAATAAGAAAGTAAATACATTCCAATAGGGCATCTATTTACTGGTTATCATCCAACCAGTTTCGAAAAACACATTGGAGTGGAAGATGAGTGATAAGATTTTGCAGCTTACTGATGACGGTTTTGAAAACGATGTAATCAATGCTGCAGGCCCGGTTCTAGTTGATTTTTGGGCAGAATGGTGTGGTCCTTGTAAAATGATCGCTCCTATCCTGGACGAGATCGCTGACGAGTACGAAGGCAAACTCACTATCGGTAAACTAAACATTGACCATAACGCAGGTACACCACCTAAGTTTGGTATTCGCGGCATTCCAACGCTACTGTTATTTAAAGACGGTAACGTAGCGGCAACGAAAGTTGGTGCTTTGTCTAAGACTCAACTAAAAGAGTTCCTAGACGCAAACCTATAATCACTAAGTGATTACAAACAAAACCGTGCAATATGACAATGCGCGGTTTTGTTTTTCTAACTCTGGACTAGAATATTAATTAGTGCTAACTTATCGCGCGTTAATTGAACAAATTTCTCTTCTTGGTCGATCCTGAGACCAAATCCATCTTAACTAGAAAACAGATCTTATTTTGACTAAACAAGCATCCACCACCATGAATCTTACTGAACTGAAGAACAGACCTGTGTCTGACCTTGTAAAGCTTGGCGAAAGCCTGGGTCTTGAGAACCTAGCTCGTCTAAGAAAACAAGACATCATCTTCGCAATTCTTAAAGCGCACGCGAAAGGCGGCGAAGACATCTTTGGCGATGGGGTTCTGGAGATTCTGCAAGACGGCTTTGGTTTCCTACGTAGTGCGGACAGCTCATACCTTGCTGGTCCAGACGACATCTACGTTTCACCAAGTCAGATTCGTCGTTTCAACCTACGTACTGGTGACTCAATTGCTGGTAAGATTCGTCCACCAAAAGACGGTGAGCGTTACTTTGCCCTGCTAAAAGTCAACACAGTAAACGACGACAAACCAGACAACGCTCGTAACAAGATCCTATTCGAGAACTTAACGCCTCTACACGCTAACGAGCGTATGGTTATGGAGCGCGGTAACGGTTCTACAGAAGACATCACAGCACGTGTTTTAGACTTGGCATCGCCAATTGGTAAAGGTCAACGTGGTCTGATTGTTGCTCCGCCTAAAGCGGGTAAGACAATGCTTCTGCAAAACATCGCTCAAAGCATCGCATACAACCACCCTGAGTGTGAGTTGATGGTACTTCTAATCGACGAACGTCCTGAAGAAGTGACAGAGATGCAGCGTCTAGTTAAAGGTGAAGTAGTAGCGTCAACGTTCGATGAGCCAGCTTCTCGCCACGTACAAGTAGCGGAAATGGTAATCGAGAAAGCAAAACGCCTTGTTGAACACAAGAAAGACGTGGTTATCCTGCTTGACTCTATTACTCGTCTAGCTCGTGCATACAACACTGTAGTCCCTTCATCAGGTAAAGTACTAACTGGTGGTGTGGATGCAAACGCACTACACCGTCCTAAGCGTTTCTTCGGTGCAGCGCGTAACGTAGAAGAAGGCGGCAGCCTAACTATCCTTGCTACAGCTCTTGTTGATACTGGTTCGAAGATGGATGAAGTTATCTACGAAGAGTTCAAGGGTACAGGTAACATGGAAATCCACTTGAACCGTAAGATCGCAGAGAAGCGTGTATTCCCAGCGATTGACTTCAACCGCAGTGGCACACGTCGTGAAGAGCTTCTAACTAAGAATGAAGAGCTTCAGAAGATGTGGATTCTACGTAAGATTGTTCACCCAATGGGTGAAATCGATGCAATGGAATTCCTAATCGACAAGCTAGCGATGACGAAGACTAACGACGAATTCTTTGATGCAATGCGTCGCCAATAGTCTCAGATAAGTAATTCTGCGAAAAGCCACCGTATATCGGTGGCTTTTTTATTGCTTTCTCCCGATAGAAGTATCAGAATGAAGAAAATGTTATCGGGAGGTTAACATGCAACAAGGAATGTTGTCGTCATTACTCCTGAGCTTGTCACTTATCACGCTACCCGTGACTTTATCTGCTAAGGAAATGCAGGAGACCGTGGTAGAGCAGTGGCTTCAGGATACCCATATACAGACCAAAGTATCTGAATTGCTCGATTATGCAGTCAGAGACGAGGTCGACTCTCTCAAATTTGCTCTCGACCGACTGGCTTTTCCTCAACAAGAAGTCGTTCGTTTTCTGTTGCTCGAAAAACTAGAGCAACAAGAAATCATCCTTACGCCGAGAATGGCGATTTTTGTCGAATCCCAAATTAGTATCACCCCAACTTACCAAGTTTTAGAGCGTGGTGATGGTTACGAATTCACTGTGCCTGCGTTTAACTTTCCCTCTATTGCGAGTCGTCTGATTAAACGTTGGAAACAAGACCAAAGCACGTTGGAGTTTGTACTAGCAGCAGAGCGCCAAGAACTTAACCTAAAAGATTGGTTAACAGGCACTTCGCAACATGTACAAACCAGAGAAGCGCTACTTATACGTGAGTTAGATAGCCTATCGCCCGATGCACTTGAGGCGCTAACCAAACAATTGACCCATGCAAACGTAACGAGCTGGTTACCATCCACTGCCGTTGTGGTGCGTTTGGCGCAAGTTAGCCAAAATGAGGCGATGTATGATCTGCTTTGGCGAATGCGTGCGGATTACAACAGCCAAACTGAGCTAGAAAGGCTTGCTGAGGTTAGTGATGAGTTCTCATTACAACAATTGATGAATTCTACGGTCAATCCGACCTTAAAACCTTATGCTATTGAACTGCTCACGAGATCCAATCCACTCTCTCAAGACGTAAAACAGTTCCTCGTTGCTAAGATGGCGCTCTCAGAAGAAGCGACTCTAGTTGCGAGAGAGCTAGCAAAACAGGGGCATCAATCGTGGTTAGAAGAGCTTGTTTCAAGTAATCGCCAAGTAAAAGCGCGACAGATTCAGGAATTCTTGAAGTGATGACACTTTAAAAGACCGTTTCTTCGCATTGTTATCATTGAAGTAACCTAGCTCACATACCCACACAAAATAGGAGGATCTTAGCGTCCTCCTATTTGTTATACTGCGGACAGTTTAATCAGCCAGCATGAAGGCCTATGAGTTTTAAGGATTTACGCGAATTTATCGACCACCTAGAACAGAAAGGTCGACTTAAACGCATCACTCACCCCGTCGATCCCGCTTACGAAATGACAGAAATTAGTGACCGCACCTTGCGTGCTGGTGGTCCTGCATTGTTGTTTGAGAACCCGATCGGCTACGACGTGCCTGTTTTGACGAACCTATTTGGTACGCCAGAGCGCGTCGCAATCGGTATGGGACGCGAAGACGTTAAAGAATTAAGAGAAGTCGGTAAGCTACTGGCTTATTTAAAAGAACCTGAACCACCAAAAGGCTTCAAAGACGCGTTGGAAAAACTGCCTGTGTTCAAACAAGTATTGAACATGCCGGCTAAGCGTTTACGTAAAGCACCATGCCAAGACATTGTTTGGCAAGGTGATGAAGTTGACTTGGATAAGGTTCCGGTAATGAGCTGTTGGGCAGAAGATGTTGCGCCGCTGCTTACTTGGGGCTTAACCGTAACCAAAGGTCCAAACAAAAAACGTCAGAACCTAGGCATTTATCGTCAGCAGAAAATTGCCAAGAACAAAATCATCATGCGTTGGTTAGCTCACCGAGGTGGGGCGCTCGACCTGCGCGATTGGATGGAAACCAATCCAGGTAAACCTTTCCCAGTTTCGGTCGCGTTTGGTGCAGACCCAGCTACCATTCTTGGCGCGGTAACACCAGTGCCAGATACGCTATCGGAATACGCATTTGCAGGTTTGTTGCGTGGAAGCAAAACTGAAGTCGTGAAGTCAGTCAGTAATGATTTGGAAGTGCCAGCGAGCGCGGAAATCGTGATGGAAGGCTATATCGACCCAAACGAGTTTGCTGATGAAGGTCCTTACGGTGACCACACTGGCTACTATAACGAAAAAGAAAAGCACCACGTATTCACCATTACGCACATTACTATGCGTAAAGACCCTATTTATCACAGCACCTACACTGGCCGTCCGCCAGATGAACCAGCTGTATTGGGTGTGGCATTAAACGAAGTGTTTGTGCCGATTCTGCAAAAGCAATTCCCAGAGATTGAAGATTTCTATCTGCCGCCAGAAGGTTGTTCGTACCGAATGGCAGTCGTCACCATGAAGAAGCAGTACCCAGGACATGCCAAGCGCGTAATGATGGGCGTGTGGTCTTTCTTACGCCAATTCATGTATACCAAGTTTGTTATTGTGTGCGATGAATCGGTAAACGCACGAGATTGGAATGATGTCGTGAAAGCCATGTCAGAGCATATGGATCCTGTGCGTGATACCTTGATGATAGATAACACGCCAATCGACTCTCTAGATTTTGCTTCGCCAGTGGTTGGTCTTGGATCCAAGATGGGGCTAGATGCAACCATTAAATGGGATGCCGAGCTAGCGACGCGAACCGAGGTCACTGAGCGAGACAGCATAGCGATTACCGAAACAGAGCTGAATGAGTTGAAACAGCAACGCCCTGAGATTGTCGATATCTATCTACCTGCAACAGCAAATAACCAGTTCGCTGTTGTGACCATGAAGAAAGACCAAGCTGGTCAATCGCAAGCCTTGATGGAATACCTGTGGGACTTCTTTGCTCAGCACACGGATAACAAATTCATTATCTTGTGCGACGATGACGTTAATGCACGAGATTGGAATGACATCATTTGGGCTGTAACAACCCGAATGGATCCAGATAGAGATACTATTCAAGTGCATAGTAAGACTGCTAGTTCATCCAAATTAGGATTGGATGCGACCAACAAGTTCGAATCCGAAGTCATGCGCGAGTGGGGTACGCCTATCAAAAAAGATCCTAAACTTGTGGCTAAAGTCGATGAGATTTGGGACCAGTTAGGTATTCTATGAGTCATCAAGTCCACCTTCTACCAATGGACGTTACGTTCCAAGTAAAAGAAGGGGAGACGGTGTTGGAAGCTGCGCTCAACAACAATATTCGCTTCCCACATCGTTGCCAAGTTGGCGCTTGCGCCATGTGCATGTGTAAAAAGCTAACGGGCGAGGTGAGCTATCACCTCGAACCTATGCTAACCGAAAAAGAGCAACAGCAAGGTTGGATATTCCCTTGCCAAGCCTATACAGAAAGTAATTTAGTGCTTACTTTTGACGAGTAAGCGAGAGGAACACCATGACCATCCAATGTAAAGTAAAGTCTATTCAGCCGTTAGCTTGTAATACTTATCAAATCCTTCTTCACCCAGAATCACCTGTACCTTTTAAAGCAGGTCAGTACCTCATGGTTGTGATGGGTGAAAAAGACAAACGTCCTTTCTCGATTGCGAGCAGTCCATGTCGTCATGAAGGTGAACTTGAACTGCATATCGGTGCGGCGGAACACAACGCTTATGCGCTAGAAGTCGTTGAAGCAATGCAAGCGGCATTAGAAACAGATGGTCATATCGAGATTGATGCTCCACATGGTGATGCTTGGGTTCAAGAAGAAAGCGAACGCCCACTATTATTGATTGCTGGTGGTACTGGTTTTAGTTACGTGCGTTCAATTCTAGATCACTGTGTTGCACAGAACAAAACCAACCCTATCTATCTCTACTGGGGGGCGCGTGATAACTGTCAGTTGTACGCTAAAGAAGAGTTGGTCGAGATTGCCGACAAGTTTGCTAATGTTCACTTTGTGCCAGTAGTAGAAGAAGCGCCAGCAGACTGGCAAGGTAAAGTTGGTAACGTGCTACAAGCGGTGAGTGAAGATTTCGAAAGCTTAGAAAACTACGATATCTATATTGCAGGTCGTTTCGAAATGGCTGGCGCAGCACGTGAACAGTTCACTCAGAACAAGAAAGCAAAGAGCGAACGTATGTTCGCAGACGCGTACGCATTCATTTAAATACAGCTTTTGAGGCAGAAAAAGAGGGTTTTTTACCCTCTTTTTTGCTTTTTTGATGAAATAGTCATCGAACAGTTAGTTTTTTCCATTTTTTTTCAAAAAAGGGTTGCGAACGGATCTGAGTTCCCTATAATGCGCATCCACCGACACGGCAGACGCGATAAGGCTTCAGCAGGGTCGGAGAGGTGAAAAGCTTCTGAGAAAATAAATTGAAAAAAGTGTTTGACACTCTCAATTATCTCGTTAGAATGCACCTCCGCTTTGAGAGAAAAACTTCTCGACAAGCAAGCTCTTTAACAATGTAGACCTATCAATCTGTGTGGGCACTCGTTGATGATAATCCAATTAGA
>NZ_CAWMYL010000037.1:0-556 GCF_963871815.1 Vibrio sp. L85 | reverse complement strand
GGAATGGCGGCATCAAAAGCCGCTGCCTTACCGCTTGGCGATAGACCTGCAGGCGATAGTCATAAAGACTAATCAAGTTAGAAAAGCATGGTGCGGAAGGAGAGACTTGAACTCTCACACCTTGCGGCGCCAGAACCTAAATCTGGTGCGTCTACCAATTCCGCCACTTCCGCAACTTTTCTGTCGTCATAAAGGTAATTGGTAAAACCTAAACAACGAAATAAATGGTGGCTACGACGGGATTCGAACCTGTGACCCCATCATTATGAGTGATGTGCTCTAACCAGCTGAGCTACGTAGCCAACACAATATTCTTTAAATCAAGATGGTGCGGAAGGAGAGACTTGAACTCTCACACCTTGCGGCGCCAGAACCTAAATCTGGTGCGTCTACCAATTCCGCCACTTCCGCAACTTGATTTGTCGTTACTGATATAATTGGTAAAACATCAATAACATTCCTATGTTTCAAGGAAGAATAATGGCAGGTCTACCTGGATTCGAACCAGGGAATGGCGGCATCAAAAGCCGCTGCCTTACCGCTTGGCGATAGACCT
>NZ_CAWMYL010000036.1:0-232 GCF_963871815.1 Vibrio sp. L85 | reverse complement strand
GGTTATCCACAACACCCAAATATCGATGAAAACCACCGGTATCTGAGCACAAAAATGGGGGAGGTACACAACCACCATCATCGACATGAGCAAAAATGTAGGGAAAAGATGAAGAAAAACTGACCGATGCTGGCGTGATGCCAACACAAAAAGCCGCATTTAAGCAGCTAATTAAAAAAGGAAGGGGAGGTTAATGCCAGGAGGTCGCCAGCTCAGGCAACACATCATCTCC
>NZ_CAWMYL010000035.1:0-3028 GCF_963871815.1 Vibrio sp. L85 | reverse complement strand
GCATTGAGATCAAATGCTTTTAGGATTAATCTCTTTCCCCAGATGTGACAAAACCGACCTTGCAGGGTCGGTTTTCGTCGGAATACTTACGAGTTGAACGCTCCGGTAAGTCCTTTCATGATAGCCCATATCGTTTAAGCACTTCAAGTATTCCTGCACTCTGTTTGGATCAAGATGTTTTGGACAGAGCGACGCGCATTAGCCACCGACCAAGGGAAGTTCCATAGGTGGCAGGTAAAGGCACCAATTCCAACTAGGCTTCGCCCGATAAAACCGCCCCTTGTAGCTGCTAGAGGGGATAAGCGGAAAAGGAATAAAGAATTGGTGTTGTGAGACTGGAATGGGGGCGTTAAGCCTTACTCACAGCGCAGGGCAGCCCGAAAGGGTAAGAGATAAAACTCCAACGGAAAGCGACCATAAACGATGCTCAATTCTTTGCGAATTGGGTAGGGGTCGGCGCAGCCGAAAGGGCTGTTTTGGGGGTGTGCCTCGACCCGCTCTCTGTTTCTTTTCTCACGTTTCCTATCATCGTTTTTTCCATTTCGTCCGATCGGCGCAGTGTGTGAGTAAGCGTAGCGTCCGAACACCGAGCAAGCGGCATATCTTCATTCCTAGCGTTTAGGCTCGGTCACTCCAAACTATCACTTAGCTCAGATCGTTTAACCAGGGCTAACAAACTCATAATTGTTCAAAACATCCCTTAAAGGAGTTTTTTTGTTTCTATCGGTACTTGGTTTTCTAGCCCTGAAAATCACGCTCAATGCGTCACAAACTTTCAAAGTGCTACGGCAGCATATTTCCCTTAACAAGTGCTTAAAATCGCTGCTAGGTGCGTTTGAACGGTTGTAGTGACTGTTTTTGATAGAAACATGGGCTATTTAACGTAATAGGGATAATAAACACCTATTGCATGATGGCTCATTTTTTTAACTTCGAATGGACAATTTATAATGTTTTTGCTTTATTGTTATACGTAATTGCGTATAATCCCCCATCCCTTTAAGTGAGGTTTTTATGCCACAATTAGAATTCGATAACATCTTTGACTTGATTGCAGATGATCCTAACGATGCTGCTGATATGAAGTTTAGAGCTGACTTAATGCTTGTCATGCGCGACATGTTTGAACAGCGTGATTGGAATCAGTCTGATGTTATGCGTGCTTTAGATATTAGCCAGCCTAGAGCAAGTGAGCTGATGAGAGGTCGGGTCGATAAGTTTTCCTCTGACAAGTTAATTGGTATTTTGTATAAACTTGGCTTTAGACTTCGACCGAAATTCACTCCATCTAAGAGAGTGAAGAAGAAAGTTTCTTGTAGTGTAGAGTTGGTCTAACCAAAAGGTTAGACTTTCCTCCCCCCCTTTTTCTTGTTTTTATTGTCCTTTTTATCTTGCTTCATTTTCTCTCTGACCTTTTCCATCATTAACTTGTAGCGTTTTTCTGCTGTTTTCATTGCTTGTCTATCAACGCCTTGAGCTGTTTTCGTAAAGGAATGGAGTATGTAAACAGTGTCTAAGTACTTAGCACAGTAAACCGTTCTATATGCTGGGCTTCCATTTTCAATGAGTTCGATTGCACCTTGTCCTACGCTAGATGAGATATCTTTGAAGTCAGAAAATGGTTTTTTACTTTGCTGCACTGCGTTTAGGTCTGAACCAAACTGGCTCATTACATCCTTTGGCAGTTCGAGGAACTCCTTTTTGGATGCTTCATTTATAAATTCAAATTTTTTCTCGTTCATTTTGGTTTTTAGTCCTTATCAAATTTTGCCCCAACGTCGCTCATACGAGTGATTAAGGCGTTATACATTTCGTCTTTTGGTTTCTCTGTGTAAATATTTTTAATTACCTCTAGAGGGTTGATTAGAAGTACGTAGCTGAACTCTCCTTCAATCCCTTCTCTTGCTTCAATAAAGCCGAGGTTTTCTAGTTTTCTCATTCTATTTGTCCATGTTGTAACGGCTCTTTCTCCAGAAAAGCCTGATTCAAATGCGTACCTCCTTTTCTCTTTGATTTCCAAGAAGTTTTCGTCAAAAACATTGCACCATAAAGCCAAGTATGTGCTCGATACTGGAGTTCCAGAACCTGACTCTTTATCCATTATTCTCATAAGGTAAGGCATTGTTCTTGGTATGGTGGTGAATCCATCATGAGTTAGTCTTGACCAGAGTTTCTTTTTCTCTATCTCATCCTCTCCCCAGATTTGATCTCTAATACTCAATCTTTTTTCTTGCATCTTTTGTGCAGCGGTTTTACTTGAGCGCTTGCTCATAGTCAGTCTCCTGTTTTGTCTATGATGGTATTTTAGTTTATTTTTCTTTTATATCAATGACTTATGTGGTTTTCGTTGTTTTTCTATTTGGTATTAATGTTGTATTTAACCTTGGTTAAATGTTTTGTCTATAACAGTTTGGTATTTGAGTTGTTATAGATATTACGGACTTTTGTAACTTTAACCTTAAAAAACAATCAGTTAAATGATTTTTTACGTGCTCCTCGTACTCGCTGTGCTGAGTTGTGCTGAATGTGCTGAATTGTGCTCATAGAGGGATTGTTAAGGGAGGATGGTCAACATTGCGTTCTGTAAAAAAATCTGAGTCTTTTGACTTAAAGGTCCCCAATTGGAAGTCTTTCTTCGTTATTGGTGCGTAAGCAACGAAAATCTACAAGCAAAGCAGTAGAGTCTCTATCTCAATGCGCAAGCATTGAGGCACACAATGACGCAAGGAGGAGGGAAATATATTTCCCGAAACCGCAGTGTTATTTCTGGCGAACTCGCCAACTGTGTGCCTATAAAAATCTGATCTCATCATAAAAATTTAACCGTCCAACGAGAATCCAACGGATAAACAACGATGATCCAACGATCGTCCAACCAAAATCAGCTTAACACCATTGGAATAAAGTTGAATCCAACGACTATCCAACGGAAAAACAACCAAAATCGGTGATTGAGTATCTAGAGGGTTGTTGATGGTGTTTTGAAGTTGTGAAATATATTTTTTTCGCGCGATAGAAACAAAAAAGC
>NZ_CAWMYL010000034.1:0-355 GCF_963871815.1 Vibrio sp. L85 | reverse complement strand
AGTCGATCAAACTTCAGAAGCTTACGTTCGATGTTATCCATATGAAGAAATAGCTCATCGATACAGGTGGTAGCTAAAGCCGGAAGATGAATTTTCATTGCTTCGAATTCATTGCGTAATCGTTCTGGTGATAGCGGAGCAATAACCCCAAACTCAGAGAGTAAGCCTCGAATACGGTTACACACTGACGTTCTTTCTTCATTCAACCCTTGCCTAGCTCGATGTAGGCACTGAATGGATTGCTGTTCTTCAGACTTGATGCTGACAAATCTCATATGAGGTCGTTGAACTGCTTCACAAATCGCTTGAGCGTCAGCTGCGTCATTTTTTCCTGTTCGACCCGACAATCGATAAG
>NZ_CAWMYL010000033.1:0-220 GCF_963871815.1 Vibrio sp. L85 | reverse complement strand
TCTTCATATGGATAACATCGAACGTAAGCTTCTGAAGTTTGATCGACTCATTAAGACAACAGCTGAACAATGCCAACAATTGATGAAATTAAAAGGGGTTGGTGCGATGACCGCTAGCGCTTTGGTCTGTGCAATAGCAGATGGAAAAGAGTTCAGTAATGGTCGCCAATTAGCGGCTTGGTTGGGCTTAACTCCTTCTCAATACAGCAGTGGTGGTAAA
>NZ_CAWMYL010000032.1:0-457 GCF_963871815.1 Vibrio sp. L85 | reverse complement strand
CTAAGTGGCTGGTAATCGCACCTTACCTTCTCGTCAGTCATGCCGTTTCCTATGTGAGTTCCCATCTACGTCTCGTTTCTTCCTGTTAACCATCCTCAAATCAGAACCTTCTCTGCAAGGGTATATAAACGCTACGCGCCCCTGCAGAGAAGAACCCTGTTTGAGGAGTGGACAGTCAGACGACGACGAAGATGAAAACTCAAACAAACATAGGAAACTTCACCATGACTGACTCAAACGTAATTTGCTCAACCATCACTAAGCAGCCTAAACCGACCAAGTTCTCGGACTTGGAACCGAAGACTTCCTCTAAAGATGAGTTTTTAAAATCTTTTACGAGTCGTAAGTTACGTAAGAATGCGAAAAAGAAAATCGCTCAGTTACTTGCTTATGCTGACACCGTAACGCTAGAAACCCAATCTATGGGTATGGATGATTGTTTCCGTCACAATGAGCC
>NZ_CAWMYL010000031.1:0-2496 GCF_963871815.1 Vibrio sp. L85 | reverse complement strand
AACAGATCAATCACTTAAAGTCATGTCCGAAATTTGGGGGCCACTTCTTAACTGGTTAAAACCATCACCTTTGACAAATAAATGTATGGCAGCGCTCCTCGGAAGCGTGAACAAAAAGAAAGCCCCATACTTGCTGAATCTCTCGTAAAGAAATTGTTATATTCCTAGTTTCCACCTATAATCAATGCGCACCAACAATACGCATAGGATGACTTATGAGAAATACATATCGCACAAATGCACCTAAAAAAGCTACAAACCTAAGTCTAAACAGCGAGTTACTCGCCGAAGCTAAGCGCTTAAACATCAACTTATCAGCAACAATGGAAAAAGCTTTGGAAAAAGAAGTCAAACAACAGCTAAAAGTCGAATGGCTAGAGCAAAATACTGAAGCCATTGAAGCTTGCAATGATTTAACTACAAAGCATGGACTATTTTCCGATTCATACCGAGTATTCTAATGTCACAATTTACGCTTTATAAAAACAACGACAAAAGCACCGCTAGCACTTACCCATATTTCGTTGATGTTCAAAGCGAGTTGCTAGATTCATTGAGTACTCGCTTGGTTATTCCCTTAACTCCTATCGAGCTTCTAAAGAAAAAAGCCCCTAGCCATCTGTGTCCTACAATCCATATTGACGAAGGTGACTTTGCGATTCTTACTCAACAAATGGCTAGCGTTCCAACTAAACTCCTTACGACCCCAGTCAACGAGTTAAGTACGTTCAGAAACGAAATTATCGCCGCTATCGACTTTTTGATTACTGGCATATAACACCTTGTCAAATAGTGAGCAACACCACCACTAAACCTAGCCATACCACCTTAAACACCAAACTCAACGAGGGACTAAAAACGCCACGTGTTGTGAATCACTCTTGAACAATTTGTTAAGCGACGTTTCTACGTTTAACTTCTTTCTCATACGAAGATTCGTTGTATAGCCAGAGAGCCCAAAATGCGAAAAACATCCCGATCGTGTAAATGGAATAATTTAGAGCATTATCCGATAAGAAAATCATAATGCTTGCCGCATCTGAAGATGGATAAAGGAAAATTACATTGAAAATTATGTACAAAATAGATGTGAGGAAAGTTGTTCTAAAAAGCCAATTTAAACATCCTTTCTCTCGAGATTTTTTCCAATTATCAAATGCTTTACCATTCATTAACCCACTCCTTTTCTGTTAACTGAGGCTAGATTCACGCCAAGTTTCTATCACGACTCTATCGTTTATCTAATGTCGCCTAACGCCCTGTTAAGGTGTGAGCAACGCAATACCAAAGCCGCCGCATACCACCTTAAACACGAAACACAACGCATAGTGAAAATGCCACGCGTTGCGAATCACTCTTAAATGCTTTGTTATGACTACAATTTCACTAAAGCTTGATGTGCAACAGTGACAATAACCTCAAGTTAATATAGCATCCCATAACTTTCACTAACTAGCACTTCTTCTATGCTGTCAACTGAACCTGAAAAAGACGAAATTACATTTAAAACCAAAACTCTACATTACCGCAGAGCCCAGATATTTAACTATGACGGTGCGTATAATCTAGAAGAATTATTGACCAGAGCTTTGGCTAAAACACCTAAAGTAGGACAACGTTACCTTGAAATCTTCTCTGACGATACGGATAGTGAAGATGATGGTGAAGATGTTGTTAAGTCCAAATTGTTCATAAACCACCATACAAAATTATGGGGTATACAGTTCTGTGATTTACTGAAATACACTGACAATACCAACATGAACGTGGTAACTGTAGATACAAGTGCCGAATATCTTGATGTCGAACAGGTTGCACCAACTGATACTGATGACGGAAAAAAACGTGAGTTTTTAGATAGCATTATGTACTTAGGTGTATTTAAGAATCACTTAGCAGTGATTCAATCCGCAACATTGAGGACTAGAGACTTAGAAAACTACTTGAACTGGTACCTACAAAAAGCGGGGGTGTTAGATGAAGGAAGAGTTTTGCTTTCAACAGAAGTACCGACAGAACTTCAAGAAAAAATTGCAGCTAATGACACAAAGTCTATTAAGATCGGAACACCACTTGTAGACACTGTTAATAATGAACCGCTAGCAAGTGTAAAAGAACTTGAGACATTTGATACCAAAAGTGTCTCTTTTACACCTAAAGGTCGTGGTTTGGACATGCTCTTAGGAGCATTTGGAAGTAATGAACTTCTTGAAAAGTTTGGCATTGATACCAACCTACTAGTTCAAGATGCTGTTGATGGTAGCGATATACAAGTATCGTTGGAACTAACCTATAAACGTAAAGCTTCAGCAAACTCGAAAAAGATTCTAAACAGTGTGACGACAGCAATGAGACATGCTCACCCTGATGATGTTGTCGTAGAAATCGATCAAGTGGGTAAATTAACAGGAAAAGAACTTAACATAAGAAAGAATCTCAGTGTCAGATACTGTACGCCCCCGATAGTAATGTCCGGTTTGACCCATTTAGAAATGT
>NZ_CAWMYL010000030.1:0-757 GCF_963871815.1 Vibrio sp. L85 | reverse complement strand
GATTGTTGACGGCAAGTTGGTGTTCACGCCTGCTGAAAACTTCAATGGTGACGCAACCATTAGCTACACCATCTCAGACGGTCAGCTAACAGACGATGCAACGGTTGCGGTGACGGTTAACCCAGTCAACGACGCACCAGTGGCAGTCAACGACACTGTTGCAACAGACGAAGACACCGCGGTTACTATCGATGTATTGGCGAACGACAGCGATCCAGAGAATGACCAATTAACCATTACCAATGCGTCAGTACCTGCAGAGCAAGGTACGGTGGCGATTGTTGACGGCAAGTTGGTGTTTACACCTGCTGAAAACTTCAATGGTGATGCAACCATCAGCTACACCATTTCAGATGGTCAGTTAACTGACGATGCAACAGTTGCGGTGACGGTTAACCCAGTCAACGACGCACCAGTGGCAGTGGATGACACTGTTGCAACAGACGAAGACACTGCGGTTACTATCGATGTATTGGCGAATGACAGCGATCCAGAAAACGATACGCTGACTATCACAGCGGCATCGGTACCAGCAGAGCAAGGCACCGTTACCATCGTGGATGGTAAGTTGGTCTTCATACCTGCTGAAAACTTCAATGGTGATGCAACGATTAGCTACACCATCTCAGACGGTCAGCTAACAGACGATGCAACGGTTGCGGTGACGGTTAATCCAGTTAACGACGCACCGACTATCGACGTCACAGCAGTTGATAGCGTGACTGAAGATGCGGTATCTACCGATACAGTAGTGGCA
>NZ_CAWMYL010000029.1:0-7028 GCF_963871815.1 Vibrio sp. L85 | reverse complement strand
GAATACCTGTTTGACAACGGGCGGAAGTCCTTATAGTACGTTTTCGTTTCATTGGACTTCAGACCCCTTGTATAAGTTAGGGCTATTCACCCACTTGCTGCTTCCATAGCTTAGCGTATAAGCCTTGTTGGGCAACTAACTCATCGTGTGTGCCGCTTTCGGCAACTTGGCCTTTATCGAGCACAAAAATGTTATCGGCATGACGAATGGTGTTGAGTCGATGCGCAATACTGATCACCGTGCGGCCACGGCAAATTTCATCCATATTGCTCATGATTGCCGCTTCAGAGTTGTAGTCTAGCGCGGAGGTTGCTTCATCGAGCAACAAGATTCTCGGGTCCACCAGTAGGGCTCTTGCCAAAGCAATACGCTGTCTTTGACCACCAGACAGTGCTGCGCCCTTTTCACCCACTGGTTGGTTAAAACCGTGAGGAAACCCTTCAATAAATTCTAATGCGCCTGCTAATTGCGCAGCGTGGCGAATCTCTTCGTCGCTGGCTTGCGGTTTACATAAACGAATGTTGTCCGCCACACTGCCGGAAAAGAGGATACTCTCTTGCAATACCACGCTCATGTTGCGACGCAGAGAAACGGGATCGGCAATCGCGAGATCCATTCCATCGACCAACACTTGTCCATGTTGTGGAACGTATAAGCGCTGTAGCAAACGAGTGAGCGTGCTTTTCCCTGAGCCTGAAGGCCCAGTAACGCCGATAAATTGCCCAGGCTGAATCTTGAGGGACAAATTGGCCAACACTTCTGGTGAATCCTTGTGATAGCGAAAACGAATGTTACTAAACTCAATGCCACCTTCGAGCTCGGGTACCGAGGCTAAACCTTGTTTACTGTTCTCTCTTGGTTCATCGAGAATATCGCCCACGCGTCTTAAAGCGATGAGTGTGTGCTGAAAATCTTGCCAAATTTGTGCCAGACGTAAGACAGGTTGCGTCACATGGCCAGCAAGCATGTTGAATGCGACTAATTGGCCGGGCGTGATTTCCCCTTTAAGCACCGCGCTCACGCCCCACCAAAGCAGTAGCGCGGCGGTGAGCTTCTGCACCAAAGCGATAGCTTGCCCTGCAACCAGCCCAGATTTTTGCGCGTCAAAGCTTCGGTTTAATTGTTGGCTAAGAATACGTTGCCACTGTTCGAGAAAGCGATGCTCTGTGGCAGTGGTTTTGATGGTTTCAATGCCAGTCACGGCCTCGGTCAAAAACGTGGTTGCGCTAGCGGCGGACTCGTACTCCGATTCCACTTTTTTGCGGATCAGTGGTCCTGCAATGAGCCACAGTACAAAGTAAATCACCAAGGAGCCAATCACCAACCAGGTGAGCGTGCTGGCGTAATGAAACATCACGGCAAGGAAGACGGTGACAAAAATCAGATCAAGCAGCAGCATCAGTGTCGACCCTGTCACAAATTGACGGATTTGTGCCATTTCACGCACTCGAGCAATGATTTGGCCGGTTTGACGCTGCTTAAAATAGGTTAATGGCAAACCGACTAAGTGGCGATAAAGCCGACCTGAAAGCTCGGCATTCACTTGGCTGGCAAGGTGGCCAAACACCGTGTTTCGTAAATAGCTGTATGCTGGCTCGGCAATGGCCAGTGCCAACATGGCCAGCGCCAGTACGTGCAAGCTGGATAAACTGCGCCCAACCAGTACCTTATCGATGACATTTTCAAACAACATTGGGCTAACGAGAGCAAACACCTGTAACGCGATGGCGTAAAGAAACACATCACGCAATTGGCTCTTTTGCCGCAGAATCGAAGGCGAAAACCAGCTCAGACCAAATTTGACCTCTTTGCTGCTGAGCTGCTCATCGGCGAGCAGCATCACTTTGTGCTTTCGCTGAGATGGGTTTGGCGATACAGGTTTTGTTTGCAACTGTTGCGTCGAGGGATCATAACATGTCCAATGCCCATCACTGACTTGGGTTATCACTTGCCAGCCATGGTTATTCTCGATAAGGGCAGGGAGCGGCAAAGTGTCGAGCGCTTGAGTGTGCAGCGTGGTGACTTGGCTTTTAAGGCCCAGATAGTCCGCCGCTTCTCTCATCTCCATGTCACTCAGGTGAGCATGGCTTACGCCTAATGCGTGCTTAAGCTGTGAGCTGGACGATTTCTTATGGAACTGTTGGCCAGCGTAAACCACGGCCTCGATTCCCCAGTTATTACGTGTGGTTTCTTCTGGTCGCACTTGCCCTATAGTGTCGATATGCTCATTGGCTGATAACGTGGCAGTCATCTCTATCTCTCCCTCAACGCTTCAGCTTGGTACTCGCGAATTGGACTGAGTAGGTAGTCGATAACGCGTCGCTTATCGGTCTTAATTTCAGCAACGACCGACATGCCAGGAGTCAGCTCAACCATTTGACCATCGATGACGATATTGTTTTTGTTCAGTTGTACTTGAGCAGGAAAGACCAGCCCAAGCTGTTCGTCGGTGGTGGAATCACGTGAGATACTCAGCAGCTCAGCGTCGATTGTTCCGTATCGTGTGTAGGGAAACGCATCCACTTTGACCGTGACCGACTGGCCCGGATAGACAAAGCCAACGTCTTTATTGAGGATCTGAACTTCCGCCAGCTGCACGCTGTTTTCCGGTACGATGATCATTAAATTTTGCGCAGGTTGCAGCACTGCGCCTAGGGTATAGACGCTGAGTTGCTGCACGGTGCCATCGACAGGAGAGCGAATGATTTCCAACTGTTCGCGCTCACGTACTTTAGACAGCTCTTGATTCAACGCGGCCAACTGCAATTTTGCTTGTCGGCGCTTTTCCAGCCACTCTCGATGCTTTTGCGCTTTGAAGCCCGTTTGACGCTCTTCGAGACTTTGATATTGCGATTTCAGCACTTGTAGCTCTGCTCGTTGCTGAGCGACTTGGCGCTGTACTTCTAGCAACTCTTTCTCTTGCTCTAGATACTCGACGTGGCCAATGACTTTAACCTGATTGAGCGTTTTACGCGCAGCCAGACGTTGGCTGATGTTCTCGGTGAGCTGAATTAGGGCGTTGATGTCGCTTTGGCGAGCGGCTTGAGAGGTGCGATTGACCTTCATTTCTGCGCTGATGCTCGCTAACGTCGCGTCAAATTCTCGTTTCTCGCTGAGATAGTTTTCATTGATCAGCGCCTGTTGCTCTGTTGGCAAGGCGGTGAACATTGGGTCTTGAACCAAAGGTTGGTCGTTGAGTAAAGTGCGGTAACGAATGAGTTCATTGGTTTGAAACTCGGATTGAGTGATCAAACGTGTGATGTCTTGATTCACCCCGAGCGTATCCAAGGTCAACAAGGGCGCACCTTTTTCCACCCGCTGGCCATCCCTCACATGGATGCTCATTACGCGGCTTTGCTCATAAGATTGGATAACTTGTGAACGGCCAGAGACCACAAGGCGGCCCGTGGCGGTGGCTTGTACATCCAGTTTCCCCCAATACGCCCAAAGCAGCGCAGCCAGTACGCCAATACTCAGTGTTATCGCGGTTAGCCGTGCAAAGGGTGATGGCGGTTTTTGAGCCAAAGCAAGATGCGCAGGCAGAAATTCATAGTGGTGTTCGGCACTTTGGCGAGGTTGCCCTTTGCCCAAGAAACGCTTAATGATGCTGATCATGCGGTGGTTTCCTCTTGTTTGAGCTCTTGCTGAAGCTGCCATAACTGTTTGTATTGTTTGCCGTGGGTGAGTAACTGCTGATGCGAGCCTTGCTCAACAATCGCGCCTTGATGAAGCACAATGATGCGATCGCAATCGCGCACGGTAGACAAGCGATGAGCGATAGTGATCACGGTGCGGCCTAGGGCGATGTTGCCCATGTTGGATTGAATTAACGCCTGAGATTCATCGTCTAGGGCGCTGGTGGCTTCATCCAAAATCAATACTTTTGGATCCGACAGCAGTGTTCGTGCAATCGCGAGTCGCTGCCTTTGGCCGCCAGAGAGAGATTGTCCGCCTTCCGCTAAAATGGTGTCGTAACCCATGGGCAACTTGAGGATGAATTCGTGCGCGCCTGAGAGTTTCGCCGCTTCAATAATTTCTTCTAAGCTTGCTTCCGGTTTCGATTGGGCGATGTTCTCACTCACACTTTTGTTAAATAAGAAGTTTTCTTGTAGTACCACCCCCACTTGTTGTCTCAATTGCTGAATGTGGATGTGATTGAGTGGAATGCCATCAATCGTGATGCTGCCTTGCTCTGGACTATAAAGTCGCAACAGCAAGCGAGCTAAGGTGCTTTTTCCTGAACCGGACGTGCCGACGACGCCCAATGTCTCACCCGCTCTTATGTCCAATGACAAGTCGTTGATAGTGGGGGGAATATCCGGTTGGTAACGAAAGAGGATATTTTTAAAAGAAACGGCCCCTTGAAGTGTGACAATGTCACTTTCGGTGTGTTGTTCTACTGGCAGGTTGAGCATATCCCCGAGTTTTTCGACGGCGACGCGGGTTTGAATAAATTGCCCCCACAATTCGACCATACGCGCTAGCGGTTGGGCGATGTGATTGGTCATCATATTGAAAGCGATCAATTGACCGATGGTCATTTCAAGAGAGAGTACTTCCGTTGCCCCAAGCCACAAGATCGCCACACTGGTGATTTTTTGCAGCAATTGAACTAGGTGGTTTGAGCGATTATTGAGCTGTTGGACATCGTAACCGGTTGAGAACATTTTTTCGGTTTGTTCATCCCAGCGGCGAATAAAGCGCGGCTCAACCGCCAAACTTTTCAGGGTTTCACTGCCTGCCACGGTTTCGGTAAGAAAGGATGTGTTTGCCGCAGCATGTGAAAACTGTTTTTCAATCGCCGCCTGCATTCTTGGCGTTAACCACCAAGCAAGAAGGGCGTAACACGGTATTGTGGCGATGAAAAGCCAAGTGAGCGGGCCGGAAAGTAAACTCATTACATACAGGAAGACGAACATAAACAGAAGTTCGACCGTTAGAGTAAACATGGAGCCAGTCAAAAACTCACGCACGGTGTCGAGTTCTCGCACGCGTGTGACAATCGCCCCGACTTGGCGGGATTTAAAAAACATCAACGGTAGACCAAACAGATGTTTAACCAGTTTTAGTCCGAGTTGTATGTCAATCCGATTGGCCGTGTGGGCATACTGATATTCACGTAGACCACGAAGGACCACTTCGATCACCCCGGTAACCACGAGGCCAAACACCAGCACATCCAGTGTTGACCAAGCTTGGTGAACCAGCACTTTATCCATTACCACTTGGAAAAAAAGAGGCGAAATAAGCGCGAGGATTTGCAGAACAAAAGAGAACAACAGAATCTCACTCAAGACTCGTTTATGTTGCAGAAACTCGGGAATGAACCAAGTGATGTCAAAGCGAGATTGTGCTTGTTTTATTTCTAGAGATTTTTTGTTCCAAGTCGAGTTAAGTTCGTGATAAGAGACCACTTCCGGACTTTCTTTTTTAGGTCTTTGTACTAAACACTTATCTTTATTAGCTTTTGCTAGAATAAATGGCGTGCCTTGTGAATCAAATAAAATGGCAGGTGTTTTTATTTTATCTATGTTTTTAAATTGTGAATGTTTTGTGGTTATTTTTACTTTGTTTTCTTTTTTAATTTTTTCGAGTTCTTCTTTGTAATTATTAGTTTTTGTTAAATTAGCACTTTCTTTAAATTGTTCTCTATTGCCGCTGATGATACTTAAATAAAAGTGAATACATATCAGCGTCAACCCTTCATTGTTGGACATAATTAAATTACTTAGCCAATGTTTATTGCAGCGTTTTTGAAGGGGCGGAATCCTATCACCGCTTGTTAACACGATCAATCATCAATTGCGGACTGTTTTGCTCGTTTATTGGTCTCTATTGTGTGTTTATTACACAAATTTGATTCAAATGAATGATGCATATCACGTTATACCAGTGATCATTGAAGATGCTTGATTTTTCATAAAATCAGGATCATGCTACGCTCCATGAAAATAACACTGACTCCCCAACAGAAACTACAACTCGAAGAGATGCACGATTCCACTCGTGATGGTCTAGTACGTGACCGCATCAAAGCGGTCTTACTTGCGTCTGAAGGTTGGAGTCAGGCGATGATTTCTCAAGCTCTTCGCATTCACGAATCGACTGTTGCACGTCACCTCAGCGACTACGTGCTTTCTGAAAAACTCAAGCCTGAAAATGGTGGAAGCCAAAGCAAGCTTTCTGCTACCCAAACCATGCATTTAATCGAGCATTTGACTGAAAAAACTTATTTCCATACCCATCAAATCGTTGCTTACGTCGAGGCTGAATTCGGCGTTCGCTACACAGTTGCAGGCATGAATAAGTGGTTACATCACCATGGTTTTTCATACAAAAAGCCCAAAAGTGTACCGCACAAGCTAAAACCTGAAGAGCAGCAAGCATTTATCGAGTATTACAACGAGGTGCTTAAGTCCAATGATGCGCCAGTGCTTTTCATGGATGCTGTTCATCCAACTCAATCAACAAAGCTCAGCTATGGCTGGATCCGTAAGGGGCAGGATAAGCTTATTGAAACGACAGGTAGTCGTACTCGAGTGAATTTAATCGGTGCTCTCCCCCTGAAAGATATTAGCACCACGATCACCGATACTTATGAGACGATAGATAGCGAGAGTATTGTTCGCTTCTTTTGGAAGCTCAAGAAAGAGTGTTATCCACTAGAGCAAACCGTGCATATTGTGCTTGATGGCGCAGCCTATCATCGGACAGAAATGGTGAAGAATGCGGCAAAAGTGCTCAATATAGAGCTTCATTACTTGCCGCCATATAGTCCGAACTTAAATCCGATAGAGCGGCTTTGGAAAGTAATGAATGAGCATGTGAGGAACAATGTCTATTTTCCCTCCAAAGCAGCATTCACCTCTGCTATCAAAACGTTTTTTGATGTAACGCTCCCTGAAGTTGCAGGCTCACTCGCATCCAGAATTACAGATAATTTTCAGATATTGAAACCTGCATCTTCAAGTTGAACGGGCATAAATATCAAATTAAACATAGCTAGATAAGGTTGTTGTTTGTTATGA
>NZ_CAWMYL010000028.1:0-241 GCF_963871815.1 Vibrio sp. L85 | reverse complement strand
GAGTAATGCGAGTGCTTTAGTCGAAAAGCTAGACGAGATCCAAAAGGATGCGATTGCGCAAGATATTGCTGAAAATGGCATCAAAGCCATCATCCGCCGTGAACTATTCAATCACGAGTGTTTCTACACCAATGATATTTGTGACTGCGTTGAAAAGCTTGAAGGCTACAACGTTTCATACGATGAAGTTTACGAGGTGTTTAACCACATCCGTAAAACCGAAGATGTGTATTAAGCACAT
>NZ_CAWMYL010000027.1:0-22799 GCF_963871815.1 Vibrio sp. L85 | reverse complement strand
ATTGGGTTTTTACATTGTGCTGGCAGATGAGCAGGGCAACGTCATCAAAGAGAATGACGGCTACCTAAGAAAGCTTGAGCTAAAGAGTACAACCGTTCACGGCAAAGCCTCAGAACTAGGGCAGCGTGTCACCGTTAATGAAACGGGCATTTTGCTGATTGGTAAAGATACCATCAAAGATAAGCAAAAGGTCTTTCCTCACCTGTTGATCCAAGCTGACCCTGTGTACGCCGCTGATAGTGGCAGAACCAATAAAGGCATTGTGAGTGATTTATACCTTCACAGTGGCGATGTCGCGATTATTGGCTTGGATGTGTCATCAATAGACCTGACATTAGTACCGCGCGAGTCGAGCTCAGAGTCGGGTTCACCAGTGCCCAACTAACAGGGAGGTGTTATGGCTCGTAAGCTTATTATCACCATCATTGCTGTCATCTTAATTTTCTCTCTGTATCAGGGGCAAAAGATTATGAAATCACAACTCAATCGCGGTATCCGCATTAACAACCCGCTCAACATTCGCATTAGTGGCAACGCTTGGACGGGGAAAGTCACACCATCGAAAGATAAGGCATTTGAAACCTTCTCGGATTCAAAATACGGCTTTCGTGCGGCGGCGAAACTCATCCGCAACTATCAGAACCTGCATGGGCTAAATACGCTGTCAGGCATCATTCACCGATGGGCGCCAACCAGCGATGACAACGACACGGATAACTACATTCAGTTCGTGTCCGGTAAGTTGGGTGTAAATCGAAATGCACCTTTGAACCTGTATGACGATGCCTTTATGGCTCGCCTTGTTCATACCATGTCCATTATGGAAGTGGGGCGTTATTACTCACTGAGTGATGCCGCGGAAGGGGTAGCACTCGCATGACCAAACAAGAAGTAATGCAAAAGCTAGCGGTTGGGATTCTGACCGCTTTAATTAGCGCTTATATCTGGAAGCGCATCAACGGTTAGGAGCCAACATCATGAAAATAGATTTGAAACAACCATCAACGAAGAAAGGGATTGCTTTACTCGGCGCGGGTATCGCATTGGCAACGGGGCACCCTGAACTATTAACCGCAAGCGTGACACCAGAAGGTGTGCAAATGGGTGGTCTGATTGGTGTGGCTGCGCCGATGCTGCTTGGCTTGTGGGAAACAATCCGAGATGAGTTTAATGGCTGAGTAATGATTGATTATTCGATATAACAATTACTGCATGAATTAGGGCTGAAACTGGTAGAGGTTTTGATTTTAGGTATGCTTTGGCAAAACCTCAGAAATACACGAGGGCTACTTGATAAATTGGATGAAAAAGTCCAATTAATGGAATCTCGGAAAATGGAAGGTTAGCTTTTCTCTTCATCCTTTTTGTTTTTCATCGCTAATAGCCTTTTGCGTTTTTGTTTTAGTTCATTGAAACGCTGCTCAACCCTTGCTTGATGCTCGTGTAAAGCAACTCGGTAGTTGAGCAGTTTTATGACTGCTAGTATCTCAAAACCAATTAATCCCCCAACGACACTCATGACAAGCCTTAGGTTGAATAGACCCAATTCCGCGAAATACAGAGAAAATCCAGTTCCAATTCCGGATAACACAAGAATAATCGCTACAGCTTTCATATAAGATTGGATGTCTTTAACGCGCTGTGAAAATCTTCTATGCTCTTCTTTAGTCATCTCATTCGATTTAAGTAGCTCACCACTATTTTGAATTAAGACAATTATTGGAACTATGGGTAGGAAGAAAAATGCCACGGAAACCGAAGGTGTAGCCACTTTTGCAGGAAGTAGACCAAAGAAATAGTAAAACAAAGACGAGCCAATAGCTCCACTCAAAAGTAGCTGTAAAAAAACTGGCAAATAAGCGAAGCGTTTAGATGTCATTGTCTATTCTTCCAAAACTGCCATTTCAACAAGGTCTGAAGTAACTTCATCCGTTTGTACCTTGCTTTTTAGCCAGTTCTTCATTTTATGGTAAAGGTCGCTTTCTTCAATGCCTCCACGTTCATTGAAGAGTACGGTGATAGGATGTGTTAGTTTTAGATCATCACCGTTAATTTCGCCACCGCCTAATAGTTTGATTTTTACATCTTCTTTTTCGATGTGACGCATAGAAGTCGCTAAAGTATCTAGTACGCGTTGACCATTTCGAGACGTTTTTCTATTAAATTTGAATTCTAGGTTAACCTGAAGGTTTGCATCATCAAGAGTATCCTCAAAGTCGAGCTGCTGAAGGTACCCTCTAGCTTTAAGGTAATCAAGAATTTCTGCTCCCATAGTTGCAGCTCTAAGCTGAACGCTTTTTGTCTCTGTGATTGATCCTGGTTGTGGGGATTCACTATTCGCAGGTTGAGTAGGAACCTCATCCACATAACAAATATCTGAACCTACAAACACACTTTTAGCCGAATCTTCTTCCAATTGCTTCAATGCTTGTCTAGTAGGTTTGTCAGACAGCATTACTGGGTTTTCAACTTGTTGTGTTAATGACTTTAAGTACCATTCTAGATGGTACTCAAGCTCTCTAGGCTTTAGCGCTCCAGAACTCAGCGTGACAACATGATTGTTAATTACCCCAAAGTACATCATTGACTCTACGAACTCGGTTTGTTTTAGTTCGTCGGGTTCGTTGTCGCCCTCTTGCTTAATATCTTTGGGGAATACTGGAGTTATTTTGTACATCGTTGATGTGTTATCCAGATGAATGGTCATTTGGCTACTATCTTTTTCGTAGACAACCAATTGGCATAGAAGCATGTCATCTGTCAGATTGAAAAAACGATTGATGAACCTGAGTGAAGTACGCTCGCCACCCGATAAATCCTCTTCTCTGTTGGATACTAGGTGATAACCTGAGTCAGTATCAGACAAAGAATTTTCTAGCATCTCTTGCAACGTCAAGGGTGCATTCATGGACTTAAATAGTTTGTAACTAAGAACTCTTCTTTTTTTGATTTGATCCATTATTCGTTCACTTTCAATATTTATGGTCAACTGGTTGCTATTCTACAACGATAGTTCGTGTAAGAGATATAAGAAGTAAACTAACATATTTCAAAAGGGTATTGTGGTCACAAATGGTAATTTCTCTTCGGTTAGAGAAAATGTGTAATTTCTGTAAACGATAGATGGATACTTTGATATCTCGAACTGCCAAGTAAGTTTCTATGTTGTGGACATTTTGTGGACATAAATAAAAACGTCCCAACTAAAATTATAGCTAAGACGTTGATTTATATGGCGCCCCCAGTAGGATTCGAACCTACGACCTGTCCCTTAGGAGGGGACTGCGCTATCCAGCTGTGCCATGGGGGCGTAATCAAATAAGATGCGTTGCCTATGATATTCAAAAGTAGGCATATGGCAATGCTTTATACGTGCATCTACAACATCTTGTTCATTACGTCGCCAATTTGCACGCTAGACGCAAGGTTTGGCTGGTCAATCGTGAGCTCCGCTTCGTGTTCGTAAACACGAGAAACCGTTAGGGTAATTTCACTCTGAGACACCTTGTTACGCGGTAAGCCATTTTGATCGATGAACGACGCCGTGTGCCAAAGTTGTAGCTGGTCGCCTTCTTTTACGCCGTGCATACGACCAAGATCCATGGTTACGGTATTGCCAAATACTGCAACGACTTCAGGAAGTGTGATCTTACAAGACAGCTCTGATTCTAGGTCTAGCATGATATTGCGGCTCACACGCAGCATCATCTCACCGTAAGTCGATGCCCAGAAACGTGCGCTACGAGTATCTACTTGACTGGTTTTTGCAAAAGGCCAGTGTGCCACTTCACGATAGTTTTTGTGGTAGACCTCGTGACCTGTTTTGCCATCAAAGACTTTCATCTCTAGTGCAAACTGACGGTTGATCACATCATCTTGGAGTAGTTTGGCATCAATGGTTGCCGTTAAGTCTGTAATCACACCACCGATGATGTACTGAGCGCCATTATCTTGAGCAATCATCTGGGTGCGTTCTGGTGACTTCGCTGAGATCGAATAGTCTGTGGTGCCGACAGAAACAAAGCTGCGCGATGTTTGATCTAACTGGCGGTTGACGACGTGACTAAAATCATTGCCCACGTTGTAGATCTGTCCCATCACCGCTTGCTGCGGAGAGGCAACATCAATATTGCCGACTAATACCGTCTTCTTGTATTGATTCACGTGGCAACCCGTTGCCGACGGATAGATGTCCACTCGGATCCTCATTTCCATCTTGCCGCCACGTTTACGTTCAGATTCTACCAAGATGTAACGTACTTCATGGTTCGTGAATTGGTACTCTTTACGGCTTTCTTCTAGCAGTGGCATCAAGTTACTGATGCTACCGATATCCGCACCCGAAAAGTTGACGGCTTTAAAGAGTGCGTCCTCTAACGCATGTAGCCTTGCCGCTTCATCTGAAGAAACGATCGTGGCAACGCCTGTCACTTCATACCAAGATGCCACCGCACGAAATGGTAGGATCAATATGAAAGTGATTGATATAAGGCTAAAAAATATTTTTTTCATTGTTTGTAACCGTTCGGGTATAAATATTGCTTTACCAATTTCAGTGAAGTTTGGTGAGCTTTCTTTCGTTCGACAAACAGAAGAAAAGCAAAGACTGTTCCAAGATTGCACTTTATAGAAATGAAGTCAGTAAAGAGCAGTAACACCTAAGATTATCTGGAGAATCAAACCATGAAAAGATGGCTTGTTGCCGCATCGATGATGACGCTTTTAACATCGTGCGCATACTCACCAATTTATAATGGTAAAGAACCGTACTCTGGCAGTCAGTTCATGTTAATGGACAGTCCACGCCATACGATGGATTTCTTTATTGAAAGCATGACTGAAGAGTTGATGGTTTCAAACGTTGCAGTGTCGTCACGTACGCCCGTTGCGATTACTTCTTTTGTCGACCTGCAAAACATGGATTCAACCAATTGGTTGGGGAACTCAGTATCGGAAGGGTTTATCCACCAGTTCCAACGTCGCGGTTTTAAAGTTGTCGACTTTAAAACGACAGGTTCAATCCAAGTAACCCAACAGGGTGATTTCGCTCTGAGCCGAGATTGGCAAGATCTGGCACAAGAGCAAGAGATCCAGTACGTATTGACGGGCACAATGCTACGTCAAGAAGGCGGTGTCCTCGTCAACGCACGCATTGTCGGTATGCAGAGCCGCATTGTTGTTGCTACGGCGCAAGGCTTCTTACCTGCGGACCGTATCGGTCGTGATCTGGATACGCTTAATAGCATCCGTACTCAAGATGGTGTGTTGATTCGTTCTGACCCAACCATCCGTCAGCCATACACAGTGATTCTCCGCCCGTAGGAAATAGACATGAAGAAGTTATTATTTATTATCGCGACCTTAGTGCTGGTGGGTTGTCAGCCTCTGCAGCAGATGCGTCAAGACGAAATTTTAGTGGCGGTGGGTTATGCAAGCGTTAGTGAACAAACCGGTCGCACAATGGAAGAGAAGCGCGTTCGTGCAATGCGTGCATCTAAGATCGATGCGTACCGCGAACTTGCCGAGCAAGTATATGGCATGCGTGTAAGTGGTCGTGCGCAGTTGGAAGACCAACGTTTAGGCATTGAAAGCACAAGCGGTGCTGTAGACGGTGTGATTCGTGGTGCAGAAGTGGTACGCAGTTACTTAGTTGAAGACAGCTATGTGACAGAGTTGCGTTTGGATATCCGTAAGATGGATAAATTGCGCGACTACGGTGAAGTGCAGCAGGTGCCTGAGAAGCGTCAGCAGACCTTGTTCTAATTCAATCTTCACTAAACAGATGATCTTTTTGAGCGGCTGATTGGCAACAATTGGTCGCTTTTTTATGCGTGATACTTTTTGGGAATGAGTGAAGCTAATAAGCTTGCTGTATTAGACGGCAGTTTAAATAGACTGAGGGACAGAAGAAAAGAGCTAGGCTTTGATGTTGGTGCCTAGTGTGGAGATGGTGTGAGTTTTACCGCCGGAGTTGTAAGTCATGCCGACCTTTCCGTGCGTGCGTTGAAGCATGTTGTTGAGTTTATTGAAACTCGATTGGGCACGATTGAGCGATTCACCATTCATTTGGTTTACTTGCTGACAATCGAGAACGATAGATTGGATTTGAGCGACAACCTGACTCAGGTTTTCATCTTCGGTAAGTTGATTGACGTGCGGGTGAGAGGCGATTCGCTGGTCGGTGGTTCTTAGTTGACCAATGAGTGTCATCTTTTCCTTGGCGAGTTTTTCGATCTCAGTAGACACACGAGCGCTGATCGCCTGTGTTTCTTGACGTAACACACCAGAAAGTGCTTTTGCATTTTCTAGTTGGAAGTTTACAAGATCGACTAATGCTGCCATGAATACTTACCTTGGGCCTAAGTCAGTTAGCTTTTGCCTTGCAATTCATTTTCAAACTTAATCATATTGTCAGCCAGTTTTTCTGGGTCAACTTTGTATGAACCGTTTGCAATTGCTTCTTTAATTGCCGCCACTTTCGCGCTGTCATAAGCCGGAGAAGCTGCCATATCCTTTTGGAGTTTGCTGACTGCTTTGCCTTGTTGGCTTAATGATACCGCGTCTTGTTGTGCTGGCGCTTTCTTTGATTCTGTTGTGCTGGTCGCACTAGAATCAGTACGTGCAGGAGCGCGACTTGTCGTCGTCATCATCTGACCTGAACGTATATTATCTATACCTGCCATATCTCAACCTTAAACTCGTATCGTAATACTGGTATCCAGACTATCGACCAAGCGCAAAATAACTTTAGAGATTTTTTGCATTTTTATTGATCGATTTGCCGTACACCAGCCTACCTTAGAAGGTGATGGTGATTTCCGCAATACCTGTCACAATTCCTTCTATTATACGTTGGGACTTATCATTTTTCACTCTTACTTGATCACCAGATGATCCATCTTGCAATGCCGTACCCTGTGTGGTGATGGTCATGCCGCCTTTTACGGCTCGAATCGTCACTTTTTCATTTCGGCAAACTACGCACACATCGTTACGTTCGACCACGTCACCCAAGCGAACATTGCGTTTTAACTTTGCGCCAACTACTTGCTCAAAGTTAGTAAAGCCATCTTTGCGAAAACGCTGAAGCTCGATCATTGATGTGGTGACATCTGAAGTGCTAATGATCTCGCCGCGACCCAATTGGCGGGTAGAAACGATCATTGGCACTGACGCTGAGATCCTAACTGGGACATAAACTTTCCAGTTGTCAGCCAGACACTCGACTAAGACGTTGATGTTGCTACGTGTGCTACTGGTTGATGATGCAGACGTTTCCAGTGGCTCTGGGCAATCCGTGGCTTTGATACGTGGATCAATATTTGCCGCATTGACTGTTAATTTCCCTCCCGCTGGCTGCTCTACCGTGCTAAGAATGTGCTGTTCAGCGGCGGTTCTGATTTGCTCAATTTGACTTTCCGTTGCTGAATGAACAAAAAAGCTAAACATACTGAGCAAAATGCCGATAAACTTAGCGTACTTTGTAAATAACGCTCTACATATTGTCATAGTAAATGGTGTCGAATTCATATTATGATACGCCATACTGTTTCTCTGGTATTATGCCTGCCAGTGGTAGAGTATCATTTAAAAACAAAAAGTTTGAGATGGAGATGAGCATATGACGGGGATTCTTGACTCGGTGAATCAGCGTACGCAACTCGTCGGCCAAAACCGATTGGAGCTACTTACTTTCCGATTGATGGGTCGACAGCGCTACGGCATTAACGTATTCAAAGTAAAAGAAGTACTTCAGTGCCCTAAGCTGACTTCGATGCCAAATCTACACCCGCTGGTTAAAGGTGTCGCTCATATCCGTGGCCATACCGTGTCAGTGATCGATTTAAGCTTGGCTATTGGTGGTCGTCCGACGACTGATATCGACAAGTGTTTTGTTGTGATCGCTGAGTTCAACCGAACAATCCAGGCGTTTTTGGTATCTTCTGTTGAGCGTATCATTAACATGCACTGGGAAGCGATTTTGCCGCCGCCAGATGGCGCAGGTAAAGCACACTACCTAACGGCAGTCACTAACATCGACAACGAGCTAGTTGAAATTCTGGACGTTGAGAAGATCTTGGCTGAGATTGCACCAGTAGATGAAACCATGGATTCAACCATCGGTGAAGAAATTGCAGTCGCAGAACAAGAAAAGCCAATCGTACGTCGTATTTTGATTGCGGATGACTCTACGGTTGCGCGTAAACAGGTTGAACGAGCAATTACTTCTATCGGATTTGAAGTTGTCTCTGTGAAAGATGGTAAAGAAGCGTACAATAAGCTGATCGAAATGGCACAAGAGGGTAGTATCTACGATCAGATCTCCTTGGTGATTTCGGATATCGAGATGCCAGAGATGGACGGCTATACCTTAACAGCTGAAATTCGCAGAAATGCAGATTTGAAGAACCTTTATGTTATCCTTCACTCCTCATTGAGTGGCGTCTTCAACCAAGCCATGGTTGAGCGTGTAGGTGCGAACACCTTCATTGCGAAATTTAACCCAGACGAATTGGGTAACGCGGTTAAATCTGCTTTAACACAATAAAAGAGACATTAATGACTGCTATTACAATCAGTGATCAAGAGTATCGTGACTTTAGCCGTTTTCTAGAATCACAATGTGGCATCGTATTAGGTGACAGCAAACAGTACCTAGTGCGCAGTCGACTGAGCCCGCTTGTGACTAAGTTCAAGCTTGCTTCTTTGTCGGATCTGCTGCGTGATGTCGTGACAGGTCGCAATCGTGAGCTGCGTATTGCTGCTGTTGATGCAATGACGACTAACGAAACATTGTGGTTCCGAGATACTTATCCGTTCACGGTATTAGCTGATAAACTATTGCCGGAGATGGCGGCAAACAAACGACCAATCAAAATTTGGTCTGCAGCCAGCTCGTCAGGTCAAGAACCTTACTCAATGGCGATGACTGTTCTGGAAACACAACAGCGTAAACCAGGACTGCTTCCGAACGTATCGATTACGGCTACGGACATCTCATCGAGCATGTTGGATATGTGTCGTGCGGGTTTGTACGACAACCTAGCATTGGGACGTGGTCTTTCTCCTGAGCGTCGCCGCACCTTCTTTGAAGATGCGGGAGACGGTCGCATGAAAGTGAAAGACAACGTAAAACGCCTAGTGAACTTCCGTCCTCAGAACTTGATGGACAGTTATGCACTTATGGGCAAATTCGACATCATCTTCTGTCGCAATGTACTGATTTACTTCTCGCCAGAGATGAAGTCTAAAGTACTAAACCAAATGGCAAACAGCCTTAACCCCGGTGGTTACTTATTGCTTGGTGCGTCAGAATCGCTAACAGGTTTGACTGACCGATTTGAAATGGTGCGCTGCAACCCTGGCATTATTTACAAGTTAAAATAGCGGACTCTTTAACCCATTCCAAAGCCTGACCTTGTGTCAGGCTTTTCTTTTTTATTCGATTTTCTTTTTCCTTGTCTTTTTTCATGTCTCTTATTCTTACATCGCTTTTTCGCGCCCTTGTCCTAAAAGCTCACGCCATTTTTGCCTGCTCCCGACCATAGGGTGTATATTTTTTAAAGAGTCGAGCTCATTACTCGATTCGTATGACACTCCATCAATAACATTGGCTTGCTTATTGCAAACCACTACGTCGATAACTGAAGCGGCAAAATGGCATGTTCTATTTTTGGCACGCTAATTGCTTTTTAGTTATTAATTACGGTCAGTTCTTAATGTAGAGGCAAACATGGCTATATCTTTTGACAACGCACTAGGCATCCACCAGTACACGGTGGGCGTACGTGAGCGCAACGCGGAGGTGATTTCCACCAACATCGCGCAAGCAAACACGCCTGGTTATAAAGCAAGAGGTTTAGACTTTGCCAAGGAATTGCAGGCGGCAACATCTGGGGCAAGCATTGGTCTTAGCCGCACAGATGGTCGGCACATTCCTGCCACTACAACGTTGGTCGGGGACAAGTTATATCGTCTACCTACGCAACCAGATACGGGCGATGGCAACACGGTTGATTTGGATTTAGAGCGTAACTTGTTTATGCAAAACCAAATTAGACACCAAGCATCACTCGACTTTCTAGGCAGCAAATTCAAGAACTTAACCAAAGCAATCAAAGGGGAATAATTTAGATGAGCTTATTTAACGTTTTCAATGTGACAGGTTCCGCAATGAGCGCTGAGTCCGTTCGTCTGAATACTACCTCAAGCAACTTGGCGAATGCCGACAGTGTCAGCAGCTCTGCGAAAGACACTTATAAGGCTCGTCATGCTGTGTTTGGTGCTGAGTTAAGTAACGCCATGCGTGGCGGTGATACGGTGCCAGTGAAAGTGATGGGTATTGTAGAAAGCGATAAACCGCTTACTGCGGAGTACAACCCTGACCATCCCCTTGCAAACGAGGAAGGCTACATCTACAAGCCTAACGTGAATGTAATGGAAGAAATGGCAAACATGATTTCAGCTTCTCGCGCATACCAAACTAATGTGCAAGTGGCTGATTCTAGTAAACAAATGCTGCTGCGTACGCTGCAGATGGGTCAATAAGGATAAGGGGGTAGCGTATGGCCGGAATTAACAACGTTGGTCAAAGCGGCTTGTCCTATATCGACCAGCTTAAAAGCCTACAAGAGAACAAGAAGACTGAAGAGAGTACAGGTAAGCAGGACCTGAAACAGGAAGACTTCCTATCTTTGCTCACTAAGCAATTGTCTCAACAGGATCCTTTTAAGCCGGTAAGTAATGACCAGATGATTGCGCAAATGGCGTCATTTGCGACCGTAGATGGCATTGGCAAGATGAACTCTCAGTTCGAGAGCTTAAACTCGTCAATGACATCAAACCAAGCGTTACAAGCCTCCTCTTTGGTTGGTCGTGACGTATTGGTCCCAGGTGCGGCGGGTGTGAAGCAAGACAATGCGGCAATGGCGGCAATGGTTAAGCTAGCACAACCGATCGACAACTTATTTGTCCGAGTAGAAAACGAAGCGGGCCAACTGGTGCGTACTTTTGAGGTAGGTGCGAAACCAGCCGGTGATACTCGTGTACTTTGGGACGGTAATGATGAAAACGGTAATCCGATGCCTGCTGGCAAATACAATGTGAAAGCGTCTGGCTTGGTAGAAGGGGAGTCTCAAGAGTTCCCAGTATCTACGTACGCGAACGTGAACAGTGTGTTGCTAGGCAAGGGTGACGGTAACGTATTACTCAATCTGGCAGGCTTTGAATCGCCAGTTCGACTTGCAGAAGTTTTGGAAGTTGGCAAAGCGTAATCAATAGCACGTCAGGTTAGGAGATTTTGGAATGTCATATGTATCTTTAAGCGGTTTGTCCTCCGCTCAACTGGATTTGAACACCACCAGTAACAACATTGCGAACGCCAACACGTACGGCTTTAAAGAGTCTCGTGCGGAATTCAGCGATGTGTACTCAAACTCTTTGTTCACTAACGCAAAAACCACTCCGGGTGGCGGTGCACAAGCGAACCAAGTGGCGCAACAGTTCCACGAAGGTTCAAGCATTTACACCAATAACCCAATGGATTTGCGTGTATCGGGTACGGGCTTCTTCGCGGTAGCGAAAGATCGTCTTATCCCACAACAAAATGAAATGACACGTAACGGTGCATTCCATTTGAACAAAGACAACTACATGGTAACAGCGAACGATGAGTTCCTACTTGGTTACCAAGTAAACCCAGAGTCTGGTGAGGTTTCATCTTACGAGCCACAACCAATCAATATTCCTGCAGAATTTGGTAAGCCAAAGCAAACAGCGAACATTGAAGTGGGTGTGAACTTACCTGCTAACGGTGATTTGAAAGATCCAACTCAGTTTGATTTTTCTGACCCGGATACATATAACCGCTCTACGTCTTCGACGATTTATGACTCTATGGGTCAGTCTTACAAGTTAACTACGTACTACTTGAAAGACCAAACTCAACCGAACACGTGGCAAACCTACTACACCGTGACAGATAAAGGTGGTGAGAAGCCATTGAACATCGCAAACGGTGATGCGGCAACGCCAACGGGTCATGTTGGTCACACAATGAAGTTCAACAACGACGGTACATTGGCGAGCCTAAACAATGGTCAGCCAATCACATCGGTAGCGTTGGGCGATCCTGCGACAAACACGACACCACTTGATCTGAACGGTGCGGACATTGCGCAAACACTTAACTTTGGTTTAGGTTCAGCAACACAGTTTGCCGCTCCATTTGAGCTAACTAAGTTCGATGAAGATGGTGCGACAACAGGTTTCCTAACCAAAGTCGACTTTGATGAGAACGGTAGCGTGTTGGGTACTTACTCAAACGGTGAAAACGTAACATTGGGTCGTGTAGCGCTGGTTCGTGTTCCTAACGAGCAAGGTTTGGATAAAAAAGGCGGTACTCAATGGGATTCAACACAGTTCTCTGGTGACAAGATCTGGGGGGAATCTAACAAGGGCTCTTTCGGTACTATTAACAACGGTATGCTAGAGCAATCAAACATTGATATGACTCAGGAGCTGGTGGATCTGATCTCTGCTCAGCGTAACTTCCAAGCGAACTCTCGTGCGCTAGAAGTACATAACCAGCTACAACAAAATATCCTGCAGATTCGCTAGAGCGCTAGTTGATAGCTCACTAGGTAATCTGTTTAATCAAACGCTGCGTGCGCTTGCCGCTTCGTTTGATAACATCATGACATTCATCTGATGCTCAACCTGAAATTACCTCAATTCAGGTTGGGCATGCTTTGATCTCCAGCTTGCCGCTATTGCCGCTAAGCGGATCAAAACATTGCCTCTCTTTTGGTTGATTCTCATTGAATTGCCATCTTAAAGACTATATTTCATATTCAAGCTTTTGATTAATAACATTATTTTAATGTTGGCATAACTATTGCTTTTACTCCTTCGTACAGAGAATTTTTGGAGTAATTTATGGATCGCGCACTGTTTCTCGCAATGAGCGGCGCCAAGCAAAATATGCAGGCCCTGCAATTGCGTGCCAACAACTTGGCAAACGTGAGTACAACGGGTTTCCGTGCTGACTTGGCACAAGCTCGTTCTATGCAAGCTTATGGTGAAGGTTTACCTTCACGTGTATTCAGCATGACGGAACGTCCAGGGCACAACTTTGCGCAAGGTAGTGTGATCACTACAGGTCGCGATCTTGATATTACAGTGGAAGGCAGCGGTTGGATTGCGGTTATGGACCAAACTGGTAAAGAAGGTTTGACGCGTAACGGTAACCTAAAAGTTGATCAAAATGGCTTGCTGACAAACGCTAGTGGTCATGTGGTACTAGGCGAAAACGACGCGCCAATTACGTTACCCATTCCAGTCTCCAAAATCGAAATCGGTCGTGATGGCACCATCTCTGTACTGCCTCAAGGTGCGCCGGCCGAAGAATTAGAAGTGGTTGATCGTATTAAGCTTGTACGCACAGACGATCAAAGCTTATTTAAAGATACCAATGGCTTATTCCGCCATAAAACTCCAAACCAGCCTTACGAAGCAGACGGCACTATCAGCATCCAAACTGGTGCAATTGAAGGTAGTAACGTAAATGCCGTGGGTGAAATGACTGCTCTGATTGACCTTCAGCGTCAGTTTGAAATGCAAGTCAAGATGATGAGCACCGCTGAAGAGATGGATAAATCTTCAGATTCATTGCTTCGTATGAGTTAACAGAGTTAGAGGTTCACAATGCATCCAGCACTATGGGTAAGTAAAACGGGTCTAGACGCCCAGCAGACCAACATCGCAACGATTTCGAACAACTTGGCGAACGCCTCTACCGTGGGCTACAAAAAAAGCCGCGCGGTATTCGAAGATCTTTTCTACCAAAACATTAACCAGCCTGGCGGTCAATCGTCTCAAAACACTGAACTGCCAAGTGGTTTGATGCTGGGTGCCGGCTCTAAAGTGGTTGCGACACAAAAAGTGCACACGCACGGTAACGCGCAAACTACAACTAACGCTCTCGATATGATGGTAGAGGGTGATGGCTTTTTCCAAGTGACACTGCCAGACGGCAACATTGGTTACACTCGTAACGGTCAGTTCACGCTAAACGGCGAAGGTACGCTAGTGACCTCTGGCTCCGGTTACCCAGTTGAGCCAGAGATCGTGATTCCTGAAGATGCTATCTCGATTACTGTCGGTACTGACGGTGAAGTCTCTGTACGTATCCGTGGTGAGCAAAACAACGTTGTGGTTGGTCAGTTAACCATTACCGATTTCGTAAACCCTGGTGGTCTAGAGCCAATCGGTCAAAACCTTTACCTACCAACAGGCGCAAGCGGTGACCCACAAGAAGGTGTCCCAGGTCTTGATGGTTTGGGCGAAATTCGTCAATCCATGCTTGAAGCATCAAACGTGAACGTAACTGAAGAGTTGGTCAACATGATCGAAGCGCAGCGTGTGTATGAAATGAACTCAAAAGTGATCTCATCTGTAGACAAGATGATGAGCTTCGTTAACCAGCAGCTTTAATCGCTAGAATCGGGATTTAGGAGCCAATGATGAAACGTATTTGTCTACTTGCACTTATCGCTACGATGTCTGGCTGTACGATGCTAGAGCCTATCGAAACAGATGAAGTCAGCCAAGCAACAACAGTGGTTGATGCGGTTGAAGGCGATAAGTCGAAAGACGAGAGCAGCGGCATCATTGATACTCTGCGTGGCAGAAGCGATCCAGTAGCAGGCGATCCGGCATGGGCCCCGATTCATCCTAAGCAAAAGCCAGAGCATTACGCGGCGGCAACGGGCTCTTTGTTTAGCGCAGAACACATTACTGACCTGTACGATGACTCTAAACCTCGTGGCATTGGTGACATCATTACCGTGACGCTCGATGAGACGACTCGTGCGACTAAGAGTGCAAATGCGGATCTATCGAAAACCAACGACGCGAAGATGGAACCGCTGTCGGTGGGTGGTCAAGAGCTGCAAGTGGGCGGTAAGTACAACTTCTCTTACGATTTGAACAACACCAACACGTTTGCTGGTGATTCCTCGGCGAAACAGAGTAACAGCATCAGCGGTTACATTACGGTGGAAGTGATTGAGGTGCTGGCAAACGGCAACCTAGTGATCCGTGGCGAAAAGTGGATGACGCTAAACACGGGTGACGAGTACATTCGCCTGAGCGGCACAATTCGTCCTGATGACATCAACTTCGACAATACTATTGCGTCAAATCGCGTATCTAACGCAAGAATTCAATACTCTGGCACGGGTCTACCACAAGATATGCAAGAGCCTGGTTTCTTGGCACGATTCTTTAATGTAGCCCTATAAAACGCCGCATTGACGGCAATTTGACTGCAAGAGATTAAGTAAGCATGAAAAGAATCCTATTAGCACTGATGAGCGTTGCACTGTTCGCAACCACAGCCCAAGCTGCACGTATCAAAGACGTCGCGCAGGTGGCAGGTGTGCGTAGTAACCAACTCGTGGGTTATGGCTTGGTTTCAGGCTTACCAGGAACGGGTGAATCCAATCCGTTTACAGAACAAAGCTTCGCGGCAATGCTGCAAAACTTCGGCATTCAGATGCCGCCGGGCACAAAGCCAAAGATCAAAAACGTTGCCGCAGTAATGGTAACGGCTGAGCTACCTGCGTTTTCGAAACCGGGTCAGCAAGTTGACGTGACGGTTTCTTCAATCGGTAGCGCGAAAAGTTTACGTGGCGGTACCTTGTTACAAACTTTCCTAAAAGGTCTAGATGGACAAGTTTATGCCGTTGCTCAAGGTAATCTTGTTGTCAGTGGTTTCAGTGCAGAAGGTGCCGACGGCTCAAAAATCGTTGGTAACAACCCGACGGTCGGTCTTATCTCTAGCGGTGCGACAGTAGAGCGTGAAATCCCAAACCCATTTGGGCGTGGCGACTACATCACATTTAACCTACTGGATTCTGATTTCACAACTGCGCAGCGTATGGCTGATGCGGTAAACAACTTCCTTGGTCCTCAGATGGCAAGTGCTGTCGATGCCACGTCTGTGCGTGTTCGTGCTCCACGAGACATCAGCCAACGCGTTGCATTCCTATCGGCAATTGAGAACCTAGAGTTTGACCCGGCAGATGGCGCAGCAAAGATCATTGTTAACTCTCGCACTGGCACTATCGTGGTCGGTAAGCATGTCCGTCTTAAACCAGCGGCCGTAACGCATGGTGGTATGACAGTCGCAATCAAAGAAAACCTTAACGTTAGTCAGCCGAACAGCTTCTCTGGTGGTCAAACGGTTGTCGTGCCGGATTCTGATATCGAAGTGAGTGAAGAAAAAGGCAAGATGTTCAAGTTTGAACCGGGTTTGACACTGGATGATCTCGTTCGTGCGGTTAATGAAGTTGGTGCAGCACCTTCTGATTTAATGGCGATTCTGCAAGCATTAAAACAAGCTGGTGCCATTGAAGGCCAGTTGATCATCATCTAATCGATTAGGAGGCAAACCATGGTGAACAATCCTAACGATATCGGCTTTATTCACGACATCAGCTCCCTTGATACGCTGCGTCAGAAAGCCGTAAAAGAAGGCAAAGACGGCGAGCATGAAGCACTGCGTGCGGCCGCTCGTCAGTTTGAATCTATCTTTACGTCGATGATGCTGAAATCAATGCGTGAGGCGAATGAAGGCTTCGAATCGAACTTCATGAATAGTCAGAACGAAAAGTTCTACCGCCAAATGCTTGATGAACAAATGGCAAGTGAACTGAGTGCTTCAGGTTCAATGGGGCTAGCTGACATGATTGTTAAGCAGTTGACGGTAGGCCAGGGCGATGACAAGAGTGAAACAGCAATGCGCGATGCGGCAAACAATGCTGTGGAATATCGTCGTGTAGACCCTAAAAAAGCGCGCGAGATTGAGCAGCGCTTGATTGAATCGGGTCAGCTGTCTCGTCCTGGTTCAGAGCCGTCACGTTTTGATACACCAGAATCCTTCGTTAACTCAATGAAGCCTTACGCTGATCGCGCAGCAAAAGCACTGGGTGTCGAGCCGTCATTACTGCTTGCTCAAGCCGCGCTAGAAACAGGCTGGGGGCAAAAGGTGGTGAAGAATGCGCGTGGTAGCAGCAACAACTTATTCAACATCAAAGCGGACAGAAGCTGGCAGGGTGATAAGGTAACGACTCAAACCTTGGAATTCCATGACAATACGCCAGTGAAAGAGACTGCAGCATTCCGCTCTTACTCTAACTACCAAGACAGCTTTAATGATTATGTGCGTTTCTTGAATGAAAATCCGCGCTACGAAACCGCTCTTCAACAGAAAGGTGATTCGGAATCATTTATTCGTGGTATCCATAGTGCAGGTTACGCAACCGATCCAAATTACGCAGACAAAGTACTGCAGGTGAAGCAGAAAATCGAGAGCATGTAATTCATAACGATTTTGAATGCTTAAGACACTTCTTGATAAGGCTTGCTATGGTGCAAGCCTTTATTTTTTCCTAGGTTTCTCTTTCTTTTCTAAACTGGCACATCTTTTGCTAAATGCTAACTAGGTGATCGGTCAATACCGATTTTATTTCGTTTTTGGGGGCATGTATGGCGTCAGATCTGTTGAATGTGGGTACACAAAGTGTGCTTACTGCTCAGCGACAGTTGAATACGACTGGTCATAACATTTCTAATGCTAATACAGAGGGTTACAGCCGTCAGTCTGTTATCCAAGGCACCAATGACCCACGCCAATTTGGCGGCTCTACCTACGGCATGGGTGTGCATGTGGAAAATGTTCGCCGCTCATGGGATGAATTTGCCGTTAAAGAGCTTAATTTGTCCACCACCAACTACGCCAATAAGCTAGATAACGAAAAGAACCTCGATTTGCTGTCTGGCATGTTGTCTTCTGTGGCATCGAAAAAGATCCCAGAGAACATGAACGAATGGTTTGATGCTGTGAAAACCATGGCGGACACTCCCAATGACATGGGGGCGCGTAAAGTCGTGTTGGAAAAAGCCAAACTGCTTAGCGATACCTTAAACGAATTCCACGAAACCGTACGTCAGCAATCCGATGTGACGAATAAGTCACTGGATATGGGCATTGAACGCGTGAACCAACTTGCCGTTGAGATCCGCGATGTTCATCGATTGATGATGCGAACCCCAGGTCCTCATAACGATTTGATGGACCAACATGAAAAGCTGATTAAAGAGCTCTCTGAATACACCAAAGTTACCGTGACCCCGCGAAAAAACGCTGAAGGTTTCAATGTGCATATTGGTAACGGACATACGCTTGTTTCAGGCACGGAAGCTAGCCAGCTGAAGATGATTGATGGCTTTCCTGACGTCCATGAACGTCGTCTTGCTATGGTTGAAGGTGGCGGCATTAAAGCGATCAAATCGGACGATATTGACGGCAAAATTGGGGCTCTATTGAAAATGCGCGACGAGCACATCCCTCAAGTGATGGATGAACTTGGTCGCCTATCGGTTGCTTTTTCAAGTGAAGTGAACCACTTGCAATCACAAGGTTTGGACCACTACGGCAATGTCGGTGACCCTTTGTTTACCGATGTGAACTCAGAGCCGTTAGCGAAATCTCGTGTAGTAGCCGGACCTCAATCTACTGCTGATATGGCGGTATACATCAACGACATTAGTGCGCTGAAAGGCGGTGAGTATTCGCTTCGTTACGATGGCGACAGCTACAGTGTGACGAAGCCGAATGGTGAAACCGTTAAGCTGAACACCGATTCAGGGAATGCGTTCTATCTTGATGGTATGCGAGTGGAAGTGCGCAATGAACCTAAAGTCGGTGAGCACATTTTACTTCGCCCAACGCGCAGCAGTGCGGCACAAATAAAAGTTGAAACCAACGACCCAAAAGCCATTGCAGCGCAGAGCTATGAAGCGTCAACCACATTCGCTCAAGGCAACGCGAAGTTTGAAATCGTTGACGCAGGTGACCTACGAGAGTTTGAGGTAGTGGTTTCTCCTACCGGCGATCAATTTGCTGTTACGGACACCAAAGGCAATGTGCTTATGGCTCCGCAGCCATACCCACCAACTGGACCTGTGTCGGTAAGCCTACCAAGTAACCATCCGGGTTATAAAAACGGTGGCGCGACGGTATTTGAGCTCACGAGTGGTGCACTACCTAACGATAAGTTTACGGCCAACCTTGTGCCTTCTGAAGGTGATAACGGCAACTTACGTAAGATGCTGAATATTCAAACCGACAAGAAGATGAACGGCAATGAGTCGACTCTGGTTAGTCTTTACTACAACTTGAACACAGATGTGGGCTTGAAGACATCCACTGCAAGTCGCTTAGCCGATGTCGCTCAATTAGAAAGTGAAGCAGCGCAAGAGCGAGTGGCGTCGATCTCGGGGGTAAACCTCGATGAAGAAGCGGCAAACATGATGAAGTTCCAACAGGCGTATATGGCCTCTTCTCGTGTGATGCAGGCGGCAAATGACACCTTCAACACCATCTTGCAATTGCGATAACAGGAGGCCGTAGATGTTAACTCGAATTTCCAGCTTCCATAACTACCAGTCGGTGCAAAACGATTTGCGCCGTCAGGAAAACAAAGTTCACCACAATCAGGAGCAACTTGCTTCTGGTAAGCAGTTGACCAAGCCGAGCGATAACCCGTTGGCGACGCACTACATACAGAGTATTGGTCAACAAGAAGAACAGCTAAAGCAGTACCTTGATGCAATCGTTCTGGTTCGTAACCGACTAGAAAACCAAGAGGTCGTGATTGCCAATGCTGAGGAGTTCACCGATGAATCGAAGCGTATTTCGATGGAAATGATCAACGGTGCTTACTCTCCAGAAGACCGTGCCGCGAAAAAGCGCGAGCTTGAAGAGATTGCCAATAACTTCTTGGCGCTAGTGAACACTCAAGACGAATCAGGTAACTACGTTTTTGCCGGTACTAAGCCGAAAACTCAGCCGTTTTTTAGAGATAACGATGGCAGCGTTGTGTACACCGGCGATGATTACCAACGCAAGATGAAGATTGCGAGCAATATTGAGCTAGGTATCAATTACCCGGGTAACCACTTGTTTTCAGAGATCCCGAATCCGTTTGGTGATTTCGAACCACAATACGATTTACAAGAAGGCTCTGAGTTGTTGCTTGGTCAAGCAACGAGTGCGTCAGAAGATAACTCAAACTACAAAGTGACCTTTGTGGATATGAGTAACGGCAAGTTTGGTTATCAGTTAGAAAAAGATGGCAGCATCGTGCAGGTTGATGATTATTCACCTGTTGATGGCATCAAATACGAAGGCGTGAATATTCAGCTTAAAGGTCAAGTATCGGCTGGCGACAGCATTACGTTAGAGCCACGCCAAACCTTTAGTATTTTTGATGCGTTTAGAGAAACCATGCAATGGTCGGAGAGCTCAGTATCAGACGCTTCGGCGACCGCGAAGCTGCATCAAATGACAGAAGAATTCCAAGCGGCATTTGTTCACATGAACAAAGTAAGAACCGATTTGGGTGCTAAGTTGAGCACGCTCGATATTCAAGAGCAAAACCACGAAGATTTTAATTTGTCTCTGGCGAAAGCGAAGAGCAATTTTGAGGATTTGGATTATTCCAAGGCGGTCATCGAGTTCAGCGAGAACTCACGTGCACTGCAAGCCTCGCAACAGGCTTTTGGTAAAACCAAAGACCTAACGCTATTTAACTATATTTAGCGACACTTAATTCGATCTAGCGCTGCTGAAACCTAGCGAGATGCGCATAGCATCTGAATGGAAGAGTAACGCCTTTAATCCGTAATTTTAATGCCTTATGTGCAAAGCCTTAAGCGCGAGAAATCAACGGAAAATGCCGAGTAATGCGAGCCAAGCGGCACGATTTTACCGAAAGCGGCAATGAGGTTCGCGGCAAATCAAGCGGCAATAGATCAACAACTGGCTGATAACGTAACTCAGCAGAAGGAAAAGGCGAATACGCCCTTTCATTGCTGAACTAACTTGTTGTTTATTTGCTCGTTTTTAAAAGAGTGAGTTATTAAACTCAAGTTGGCACACAAATTGTATTGATGTTGTCAGAACAGACTTACGAGATTCTAAACCCTGCCATATAGGCAGATTTAGCAAGTAATTTTTACGGTCAGTGCTTATCCAAATGAGAGTAAAGCTGGCCGCTTCGCAAAAGCTTGCGAACTCAAAAGGAGAGCAAAATGGCTGTAACAGTTAGTACTAACGTCTCCGCGATGACCGCGCAGCGTTATTTAAACAAGGCGACCAACGAACTTAATACTTCGATGGAACGTCTTTCATCTGGTCACAAGATTAACAGTGCAAAAGACGACGCAGCAGGTCTACAGATCTCTAACCGTCTAACGGCTCAGTCTCGTGGCCTAGATGTGGCAATGCGTAACGCAAACGACGGTATCTCGATTGCCCAAACGGCAGAAGGTGCGATGAACGAAGCGACGTCAGTAATGCAACGTATGCGTGACTTGGCGATCCAATCTTCAAACGGTACTAACTCTCCGGCTGAGCGTCAGGCGATCAACGAAGAATCATCAGCGTTGACGGATGAACTAAACCGTATCGCAGAAACGACATCATTTGGTGGTCGTCGTCTATTGAACGGTTCGTTTGGTGAAGCAGCATTCCAAATTGGTTCAAGCTCTGGTGAAGCAATGATCATGGCCCTAACAAGCATCCGTGCGGATGACCAACGTATGGGCGGTGTGACTTTCTTCTCTGAGAATGGCAAAGACAAAGACTGGGGTGTTGATCCTGCTAAAGCAGATCTAAAAATCACACTACCAGGTATGGGTGAAGATGAAGATGGCAACCCAGATGATCTAGAAATCAGCATCAATGCGAAAGCAGGCGATGATATTGAAGAGTTGGCAACGTACATCAACGGTCAATCTGATATGATTAACGCATCGGTGAGTGAAGACGGCAAGCTGCAAGTATTTGTAGCGCACCCGAACGTTCAAGGTGAGATTTCAATCTCTGGTGGTCTAGCTTCTGATTTGGGTTTAAGTGACGAGCCAGTACGTACATCAGTACAAGACATCGATATGACAACCGTGCAAGGTTCTCAAAACGCGATTTCAGTATTGGATTCAGCACTTAAGTATGTTGATTCACAACGTGCAGACCTAGGTGCGAAGCAAAACCGTCTAAGCCACAGCATCAACAACTTGGCAAACATCCAAGAAAACGTCGATGCGTCTAACAGCCGAATTAAAGATACGGACTTTGCGAAAGAAACAACGCAAATGACCAAAGCGCAAATTTTGCAACAAGCAGGTACTTCGATTCTTGCTCAAGCGAAACAATTGCCAAACTCTGCGATGTCACTATTGCAGTAGTTTACCTAGCCTGTACTCAATACATTCAGACGTGGATGGGAATGCAGGCTTTTGGCAAGCAACTTTATAATAGAATGTGCGGCTCTCTCATCTCTCACCTGCCAATCATTTTCAATGTAAGGTTGCACCCGGTGTGTCGGATATGTGTTCATTTCTCTTGATCTCCACATAGGCTCTGGCTACCAACCTAGCCCCGGTTCTCTCAAAGGAAAAGGGGCTTTTTCTTTTCTATCTTCCAGCAAATCTCCTACTGATACCGCTCTAACTGACTGCTTTTATTCGCTTTTGATTGTTTTATGTACAAAACATTCCGCTCGGCGTGAATCTAAGAAACTTGAGCGCTTTTTTCTACTTTTCTCCAATTTTTCTAGCCAAATCTCGCTAATTCACTTTTTTTTATTTTTTTCTAAAGCTTCTGAAATCCGAGTCGTTAATAGAAGTAACTTTGAGAGAACTACTTGGTTTTCCGAGACGTCGGAAACCGC
>NZ_CAWMYL010000026.1:0-347 GCF_963871815.1 Vibrio sp. L85 | reverse complement strand
TGTTGATGCCACCAATGGATTGCCCAGATTGGTTACTGCTTTTGGCTGTCGATGGTCCAGCGCTACCGCCTTGCAAACCACCACCACCCGTTAAACTGGTCATTGCTCCAAACATATCAACCCATTTTCATCCAGATAATCAGCGCTAAGATCACTACAATGAGCCACGCTGATTTGTTGATTTCCTTGGCGGTCAGAAACCCAAGAGTTAAGCCCGCCACACCAAGATAGATAACTGGCATTACTTGCCCCCTTTGAGCGCAAACGCCAATCCACCGAGCACAACCAACAGCAACACCACCACAATGGCAATGGTCTGCCATTGAACACCGTTACCGCCTGTATTC
>NZ_CAWMYL010000025.1:0-731 GCF_963871815.1 Vibrio sp. L85 | reverse complement strand
GCTTGCGGGTAACCAAGCGGCTCAAAACACACAGAACTTAGACAAGCTCACCGAGCTTGCCAAGTTCAAACAAGACAACGGACAAAGCGCGCTAAACAAACAGCAGTTGATTCTGATGGCAATCATTGTGCTCGTACTTGGTTTTGTCCTGTTTAAGGCGGTGCAGAAATGAACCTGACACTTATTAAAGGGCAAGAAGTGCCGCTCAATGTCGAATCGAGCTGGCTATTCATCGAGTCCTATCAGGGCAAATTGTCGGTGCGATTAGATGCGACGGGTGAAGAGTTCACGTCTCAGTGCTTCGCTATGGCAAGCCAATGGGGCGCATCTTACTCAGCGGTGAGGGCGAGCTGTCATTTGAACATGGCAGCGGTGATTTTACCCCGCCAGTCGAAGGGCAAAAGCTCGAAGTTACAGCCATGCCGAAAGTTGAGTTAGAAGATAACCAACAGGTAGTGGTATCCAAAATTCCTAAGATGGAGTTTGCGGATAATCAAACCGTTCGCGTTCACGTGGGTGACAACCTTATTGGGCGTCGTGGCGAATTGCCATTGCCTATTCCTGCTAATGCCAACCGCAAAGGGGTGATTATCAAAGCGCCATCGAGCAATACAGGTTTTGTGAGTATCGAGGGCTTTGAGCTTGCAGCAGGCGAAACGGTCACCATCGAAACGACGGCGGCATTCGAGTTATCAGGAAAAGCGCCAGATACCGCGCAACTATTGGAGTAT
>NZ_CAWMYL010000024.1:0-5228 GCF_963871815.1 Vibrio sp. L85 | reverse complement strand
GGACTGTTAATCCGCAGGTCACTGGTTCAAGTCCAGTAGGAGGAGCCAACTTTGAAAGCCAAGTCTTCGGACTTGGCTTTTTTCTTATCTGCATTATAAAAACACTTATCTACTTTCAGTATCTCCATTTAACTTTAAGACTCCTCCCCTTCAAAAACCCTTATAAACTCAAGATTCATTTGATAAAACACACTTATTTCACGCTAAAAATTTAATCCAAATCATAGTTTCAACATTGATGCATAGGCGCGTGTATACATCTTCAATATGATGAATTTATTATTACGCCCCCTAATAAGCTATGCATTGCATAGTATTAAATACGTCTCGTGAGCTAACTATGAAATTAAAAACTCAAGCCTATTTATTATCTGCAATCATCTTGATTGCGTTACTTGCTCTTACTGCAACAGGTCTTTGGACACTACGCGTCGCAAGTAACCTTGATAACAAAGCTCGAGTGACTGAGCTATTTAAGAGTGCATACAGCATTCTAACTGAAGTTGAGAAAATGGCAGTGGAAGGCAAGATGCCTGAAGATGAAGCCAAAGCATTGGCTACTCGCCTACTTCGCAACAATATCTACAAAGACAACGAATACGTTTATGTTGCCGACGAAAACATGATTTTTGTGGCAGCACCGCTCGACCCTCAATTGCATGGCACCAGTTTCCATGATTTCCGCGATGGCGACGGCAACAGTGTTGGTCAATTAATCTTAGATGTCCTAGGTCGTAAAACAGGTCAAATCGTTGAATACACTTGGACACAAAAACGCCCTGACGGCACGATCGAAGAAAAACACTCCATTGCAGAGAAAACGCCCCATTGGAACTGGGTGGTAGGCACTGGCATCGGGTTTAATGAGGTCAATGCTCGCTTCTGGTCAACAGCTCAATGGCAACTAGCACTGTGTCTAGCAATTGCGGGGGCGATACTAGGTGGGTTGATTATCTCCATCCGTAAGATGCTTAATCTACTCGGCGGTGAGCCAAATGACGTACGTGAAGCGGTTCAAGCCGTTGCTCAAGGAGATATCCAAACCAGCTTTGAATATACCGCACCAAAAGACAGCATCTATGGTGCTGTACAAGAGATGAGTCAATCTCTGGCTAAGATGGTAACTAACCTGGACGAATCAATGCACGCCTTGCGTTCAGAGCTATCAGCGGTAGAGTCTCGCTCTAATTCGATCGCTGATCTAACCATGTCTCAGCAACAATCGACGGCAATGATCGCAACAGCAATGACAGAAATGGCTTCTTCGGCTAACCATGTAGCAAGTTCGGCAAGCGATACAGCACAAAACACCGATGAAGCAGATAAACAGAGTCAGCACACGCAATCATTAATCCATAGCACTGTAGACAACATCCAAGGGTTGGCGACTCAGTTGAATACGGCAAGTAAAGCGGTTGCGGACCTTGATCAAGATGTAAACAGTATCGTGAAAGTTCTCGACGTGATCGGCGATATTGCAGAGCAAACTAACCTACTGGCGCTAAATGCCGCGATTGAAGCAGCCCGTGCAGGAGAACAAGGTCGAGGCTTTGCAGTTGTTGCCGATGAGGTACGCAACCTAGCAGGTCGCACGCAAGACAGTACAAAAGAGATTCAACAGATGATCTCTAACCTTCAAGAGGGTTCGCGCAATGCTATCCATACAATGGAGATCTGTGCCGAGACCAGCGAAAGCACAGTAACTGAATCAATGAACGCCTCAGAGGCACTTCAACAGATAGTAACCGCGTTAGAGTCTATTACTGCGATGAGCCAACAAATTGCAACAGCAGCGGCTGAACAAACGCAAGTGAGTGATGACATTGCACACCGCATCAACCTAATTGAAGAAAGCGGCAGCCAGCTAAATACGGTGGTAACAGAAAGCCAATCAAGCACCCAAACATTGGCATCTTTAGCTGATGAACTTGAAGGTTGGGTGAACAAGTTCTCAGTAAAGCACTAGTTTAAAGTCAATTGTTCAATAAAAAGCACGTTTTCAGACGTGCTTTTTTGTTTTTATCGCCTTTATTTTGCGACAGAACGCCCTACTTTTCTTAAAACAGCGCTTAAAGCATGGTGCGTTGCTGCTCAAAATGCATAAAAACAGCCCACTCCGAGCACAAATCCATCAAACGATAATTTATTTTAATTTTATTGTTGACCTGAAAGCCGAAAAGCCTTTTAATACACCTCGTCGCCCGGATAGCTCAGTCGGTAGAGCAGAGGATTGAAAATCCTCGTGTCGGTGGTTCGATTCCGCCTCCGGGCACCACAATTTAAAATTGTTGGTGTCTAACACGAACAATAGAAAGAATAACGGTACGCCGACTTAGCTCAGTAGGTAGAGCAACTGACTTGTAATCAGTAGGTCACCAGTTCGATTCCGGTAGTCGGCACCATTTATTCTTAAACAAGATAATGACTTGTAATCAGTAGGTCACCAGTTCGATTCCGGTAGTCGGCACCACTTATTAAAATTTGTTCCTCCTTAGCTCAGTTGGTAGAGCGACGGACTGTTAATCCGCAGGTCACTGGTTCAAGTCCAGTAGGAGGAGCCATATTTCGGTTAGTAAGTCGATTACTTATTAACGAAAATGTGTTAATCCGCAGGTCACTGGTTCAAGTCCAGTAGGAGGAGCCATATTAGAAAAAGCCGCATCACTTGATGCGGCTTTTTTGCATCTGAAGAAAACTCACAACGTCCGCCCTCTTCATCCAACTTTATCTCAACAAACAAAAAGCCAGGTAATATACCCAGCTTTCTCTTGTTGTATCGTATCAGTGAACAACTAGGCAGAAGGCTAGCTCAAACCTCCAAGACAAATGTACTTTGTTTCTAGATACTCATCCATGCCTTGCTTCGCACCTTCACGACCAATGCCAGATTCTTTGATCCCACCAAACGGCGCAACTTCCGTAGAGATAATCCCTTCATTTACCCCCACCATGCCATATTCCAAACCTTCACTAAATTTGATGATACGCTTCAAGCTATCGGTGTAGAAGTAACAAGCTAAACCATATTCAGTGTCATTCGCCATCGAGAGCACTTGCTCATCATCATCAAAACTAATGACTGGCAGAACCGGGCCAAACAGCTCTTGTTGCACTATCGCCATACCTTGTTCCACATTATCTAAGATAACAGGCTCCATAAAGCGCCCAGAGCGTTTTTGAGGCAGATTAAGCATCGTTGCCCCTTCTTGTACTGCCTGATCGATCACTGCTTCTAGACGATGCTTAGAAGCCATTGTAATCACAGGACCAAGAGTTGTATTTTTCTCAAGGCCATTACCGACCGTCAGGCTTGTTACCTTATCTAGAAGCTTAGTTAAGAACGCCTCTTTTACGTTCTGATGCACATACAAGCGGTTGGTACACACACAGGTTTGTCCGGCATTACGAAACTTAGAGGCAATCAAGCCATTCGCCGCAGCTTCTAAATCTGCATCGTCAAAAACAATAAAAGGCGCATTGCCACCTAATTCCATAGAAGCAGCTTTAACCGTATCACTTGCCTGCTTCATCAAGATCTTGCCGACACGTGTCGAACCCGTGAAAGAGATCTTCTTAATTCGCGGATCGGTACTTAATACCAAACCAAACTCTGCCGCTTGCTCAGAAACAACGGTAGACAATAGAGCTTTAGGGATGCCAGCCTGGTGAGCAAGCTCAACCACAGCCAGAGCAGTCAAAGGCGTTAATTCAGAAGGTTTAATGATCATCCCACATCCCGCAGCCAAAGCAGGAGCCGCTTTTCGAGTGATCATTGCAATAGGGAAATTCCATGGTGTAATCGCAGCACACACGCCGACAGGCTGTTTAATGGTAGAGAGTCGTCTATCTACCGCTGGTGCAGGTATAACCTCACCATAGGCGCGCTTAGCCTCTTCTGCGAACCATTCAACAAAAGATGCTCCATATGCGACTTCTCCACGACTTTCAGAAAGCGGTTTGCCTTGTTCTAAGGTAATGATGTTAGCAATATCTTCCGTGTGCTCTACAAGTAATTGAAACCACTTTTTCAGCGAAGCGGAACGTACTTTAGCACTGAGTTTTTCCCACTCAACTTGAGCCGCTTTACACGTTTCTATTTGCACATCTAGCTCGTCCAAAGAGCTAGGTTTTAAGCGAATCAGTTCTTGCTCAGTCGCAGGGTTAATAACTGCAATCCCATCTTGAGAAGACAGGCTTTCGAATAAGACTCTTAGTGTTTCACTTTGTATCTGCTGCATCATTAGGTTGTACTCCCAAAAGAACCTTTACTAGGTTAATCCTTCTGACAAATAAGAGTAAAGCAAACAAAGTTTTCTTCAGCGTAAATATGAGAAGTGATGACCAAGTACAGTTAACCAGTGATACAGAGAAGGGAACACAAACAGAGATTGCTATGATTGAAGAAGATAAGTATTTGGTGGGTCATAAGATAAACCCTGTCTTTGATGTAAGAGAGCAAATAGAGGGTATCTCAGACGTAACCAAATGATAGGTTAGATTTCTCAATACTCGTGGAAAGACTGGGGTGCGAATGTAGAGCTTTATCTGAATAAGTGGTTGAGCTTGTAGGCTACAGATAAAACCTTGCGAGACTTATTTACCCATAAGAGAAAATCATGTTTCCTAAAACGACAAAAACCACTCCGGAGACTGGACTTCTAAATAAATGGCGGACGGCCGGGGTTGCGGGCAACCGGGACTCATTCCCTGAAAGGGAAATTATTATGCTCAAAAACGACAAAACCCAGTCCGGAGACTGGGTTTCTAAATAAGTGGCGGAGCGGACGGGACTCGAACCCGCGACCCCCGGCGTGACAGGCCGGTATTCTAACCAACTGAACTACCGCTCCGCACTGGTTAGACTCTGGAGTCTAAATAAGAACCTGGCGATGTTCTACTCTCACATGGGGAAGCCCCACACTACCATCGACGCTACTTCGTTTCACTTCTGAGTTCGGAATGGAAGTCAGGTGGGTCCAAAGCGCTATGGTCGCCAAGTAAAATTCTGATTGTAATGGTGCTGATACCCAGACTCGAACTGGGGACCTCATCCTTACCAAGGATGCGCTCTACCACCTGAGCTATATCAGCATCAAGATGTCCCTTTAGGACTAAAAAAGCCCGCTTTTTCAAACGGGCTCTCTTAACTTTTGTCTTCACCTTTTTTAAAAAGGCAAAAACTAAATTTAAAGCCTGGCGATGTCCTACTCTCACATGGGGAAGCCCCA
>NZ_CAWMYL010000023.1:0-8485 GCF_963871815.1 Vibrio sp. L85 | reverse complement strand
GTACGCTCGTATCAGGTTTCAGCGCGTCGCCATAGCGTTTAAAGTCTTCCTGTAGTCCTTTCAGCACTTCGCCCGAATCTACCGTCGTTTGTGTTGATGTGCTCGTCTCATTGCTTTCGATATAAGGCGCGGTAATTTTCGCCCATTTATCAGCATACTGCGTCATCAACCATTCGGCTTTGTGATTCGCAGAAGCACTGGATTTAGGGTTTTTAACTGGCGGCTGGCCCTTACTTGCCCGATACTCCTGATACCAAGCATCGAAATCATCACTACCACTAACCAAAGCATTCACTTCAACAATGATGGCTTTACGACTTGCAGAGTCAAAATGATCGAGTGCTTTCACATCAACTTTTGCCGTGGATTCTGTTTTAGGCACAAATTCACTTAAAACGCTTGGCACACTTCGGAACTCAAACAAGATCGCAGGTTCAGGCTGCTGCGCGCTTCCTGTTGTGGCGTTGTTGATACCATGCCCTGCCACTTCACCGCCATACTGGAAGTATTCAAATACATTCTTAGCAAGACTTTCTGAATGTGAACCTTTCAACTTCTCAATGATTTGTTGTCTCACGTATCGTGAATCATCTGCACTTAGAAGCTCCAGCATTTTGACAGGCTTAGTTCTAGGTAAAATCTCCCAAGCATTTTTTACTTTCGGATCGGTTAACCCTTGAGCGTTTGGAGAGAAACCCTCAGATGCAGGATCCCAATCATTGATGTAGATACCGAACTCTTTGGCCAGATCTGCCGTTTTTGAATACACCGATGTGAGATAGGCATACACGTTTTGCGCAGCTTCTGGATCATCTAGCTTGTGCTCATTAGAGTTAACTAAAAACTCATCTCTAAGTCCCGACTGATACCAAGGTGCCGATTCTAGAAGCCTGACTTCCAGTGACGAGCTTGAACCAAATTCTTTCGCACTAATGGCCATCGTGGCTTGTTGTCCACTAGGGGTCATCCCGATTGTCTGCCCTTGAGCTTCAATTGCAGTGCCGTTGCCAGCCGCGATGAGATGCTTTGAATTCGATATAACCAGCGTAAAGCGCCCATCATCACTCACCAATTGAGGCAAGCTTTGGTGGTTTGACTGGTTGATATGGCCTGTAAACTCTTTCGCTAACCAAAGCATGGCTTCTTTACGGCTTTCAATCGCCGTCGTATCGCTGGTTTCACTAGGATACGTAACCAATTCAATTGTGTGCGTCTGCCAGTTGTTAAGTCCATTGATATCCGTAATACCAGCTGGATTGCTGTAACCGCCTTGATTCATATCTTTGGTTAACATGAACAATGGGTTACCCTGTGAATCATGCACATACCCAAACGTCTGCGCTGAATTCTTAGGCAGAACCACAACTAGACCAGATAGTTCGTTTTCTATACCAATTGATGTCGAAGCAAAATGGCTTTGAAACCCAGGAACACTTTTTGAACTATGTGGGTCTGTCGTTTGATTTCCTTGTCCACCACTTAACCCCTCTAAGTTCACCCCAGAAATGCGAATCTCTTTTCGAACCACATCCTGAGACGCAGTGGTTGGTACCACAATGCTGTCGGAGTTTGTTTCAGTGAACATTGAGGTGATTGTGTTACCGCTGTTCTTTCCGCGAATACCTGCGTTAATTTGCAGACGGTTCACTGCGTTTGTCGCACCTTCCAGCGCTTCTTGCTCTTGTTCGCTCAGACCTTCACTGAATCGGCCATCGGCGTTGGTTGGACCGTCGGTGTTGACATGACTGCCCGTTTCGCCGGCGCCTTCCACGCTATGAGCGTTACCTGAAAGACCGCTACCAGCCACGCCTTCACGGTCAGGGCGATCGCCTTCGTTTTGCTTGGTCCCTTTGGCATCATTCTGCGCTTGGTTGGCTTTGTTTTCGGCACTCATCGCATCGCGATCACCACGCGATTGCGCGTCGTTTGCGGCGCTGTGTGCGTCAGATTCGGCCTGTTTCGCATCGTTACTTTTCGCCACAGCATCGGCTTTGCGTGTTTCTGCATCGGCTTTAGCTTCGGCAATGTCTTGCTCTGCACCTGCGCGATTTTGCTCACCTTGTGCCACACCCTCTTCAGATTTCGCAACGGATTCTTTGACTTTGCTGTTATTGTCAGACTGCGTCTGCTTCGCTGCAGCAATCTTGTCATTCGCGAGTTGCTTGGCATCGTCGAGCTGGCTTTGAACGCCATCGAACAGACCACCGGCAAAATCATTGCGCCATTGGTCGCCTGACTCGCCAGTATGCGTTGCTTGGCCATCAAGCACATCGAGACCTTGCGCCAGTTTTGTCAACTCGGCGGTCACGGCTTCCGACTCTTCTTTCACCGCATCACGTTGAGCTTGACCGTTATTTTCTAGCGCTTGTTGGTCGGTCGACTCCAACTGACTTTGTGACCCTGCGACAGCATCAAGCTGTTTCTGCTTTTCTTGTTCAAGACGTTGGCGATCCGCTTCTGCGCGATCTTTATCTGATAGGGCATTCTGCGACGCTTGATTTTGTGTCGCGTGCTCACTCACTGCGTTGGCTTGTTGCGACGATTCCGATTTCGCCACGACGTTATCTAGGATATAGCCCAGTCCATCATTGTGGCCTGTGCCTTTGAATTCGATTCGGTTACTGCCAGCATGTGCGGTCAGTTTTAAGGTTTTTTGCTGCCAAGCAGAGGCATCACCAGACGATGAGAAGACGACTTCGCCATTCCAAAGAACTTCAATGCCTTCGTTATTCGATAGACCTGCACGTTTCGCAAAATCAAAGCTCACAGCAATGACTTCACCTTCCGTAAGATCGGTCAGATCTTGATAGAGACTGGTGTTGGTGTAGGTATCCAGTTCCGTCACACGTGCGCCGTGACCTTCGCCGTTCACGCCATAGACATTGCCCGAATAGGAAGCTTCAACACCGTGTGTCGATTTCCAACCACGATCACCTTGCTCAAAATCACCATTCACAATGAGATTCGGGGCTTGAGTTTGATCAGAAGATCCGTCAACGTCGAGTGCATTTTGCATCTTGTTGAGATCTGGGGTATCTACCTTTGTAACACTGCCGGTTAGACTATCGCCTAAGTCCGAGCCCACTTCTTCAACGGCATCCATTTGGAAACCATCCAACTTAGTGATTTCAGGTGTTGCAATCGCACCACGGCCTTTTTGCGTACCGGATGACGATGCTTCATCACCTTGAACCAAGTAGTTGATGGCTTGACTACCACCGACACCAAGTACGGTTTGCTTGATATTATCAAACAGTGCCGAGAGCTTGTTGCTGCTGGTGTTGCTTGACGCAACGGCCAAGCTGTAGAAATCACCGTTGCCGATTTTGATTGCGACATTATTTTGTGCGTAAGAAGCGTTAATGCTTAGGCCATCGCCCACGTGAATATTGGCGTTAGCTTTGCCTTTCATCACGGCAACATTCAGGCCATCACCCACTTTCGTGTTGATGTTATATTTGCCCCAAGCGACGTTGACGGATACGCCATCACCGACTTTGGTATTGATGTTGGCATCACCATAGGCGGCTGTCACACTCAAGCCATCACCAACGGTGGTAGTGATATTGGCTTTGCCTTTTGCTGCCGTCACCTGCATACCATCACCCACTTTGGTGACGATGTTGCCTTTGCTCCAAAGTGCGTTAAAGCTGTCGCCATCACCCACTTGGGTCACGATGCTGGCTTCACCTTTTGCCAGTACCACGTTACGGCCATTACCCACTTTAGTAATAACGTTCGCTTTACCCCAAGCTCCGGTGTAGTCGTCGCCATTGCCCACATGAGTAATGATGTTGGCTTTACCTTGCACCACGGAAACTTCTTGGCCATCACCCACTTTAGTGATGATGTTGGCTTCACCTTTGGCAAAGTTATAGCGATCACCGTCGCCCACTTGGGTAAACACGTTTGCTTGCCCCCAAGCAGCATTGACGCCCAAACCATCACCGACTTTGGTAATGATGTTTGCCTTGCCTTTGGCAATACCAATGGTCGTGCCATCTCCGACGTGGGTCATTACGTTGCCGATATCGGAAATCAACAACCCTACCGTGGTGCCTTCGCCCACTTTGGTTAAGATATTGCCTTTACCAGCCAACACAGCTGCGGTTGTTGCATCACCAACATGAGTCACAACGTTAGCTTTTGCTGCCGCCACAACACCCATGAAATCACCACCCACTTTGGTGACAATATTGGCTTCGCCCAGTGCTAACACGCCCGTTAGACCATCGCCGACATGCGTCATGATGTTGGCTTTTCCGAACATCGCCGCCAAGGTTGTGCCGTTACCGACCTTAGTCATCACGTTCACTTCGCCCGCGAATATTCCTAGGCTGGTTCCATCACCGACATGGGTGTAGATGTTGGCTTTACCGACCATCAGAGCCGCAGTGAGATCATTGCCCACTTTGGTCATGATGTTGGCTTGGCCGATCATTGCAGCAAACGTGCTACCACTGCCTACGTGAGTAAAGATATTGGCGTTACCAACCATCGCAGCGAGAGTGGTTCCGTTACCCACTTTTGTCGCAACGTTGCCTTTGGCTAACATCAGTGCGACCGACATGCCATCACCAATGTGAGTGAAGATGTTGGCTTCTGCCACCATTAACGCGAGAGCATCACCGTTGCCTACTTTGGTAAAGACGTTACCCAAGCCGCCCATCAGCGCCCAAGCATTCCCTTCTCCCACATGGGTAAAGATGTTGCCAGCACCAATCATGACAGCAATAGCGGTTCCATCACCCACTTTGGTGAAGATGTTACCCGCTGCGCCCATCACGGCAAGAGTTTGGCCATCACCAACATGCGTTAGCACGTTGCCAACACCAAGCATTATGCCGGTCGTGTCGCCGTTACCCACTTTGGTGAGAATGTTCGCGCCACCGACCATTACGCCAGTTGTTGTACCATCACCCACATGCGTCAGCACGTTTGCGCCACCGCCCATCACCGCTAGGGTATTCCCTTTGCCTTTTTTGGTGAGAATGTTGGCACCGCCTAAGGCTACCGCTGTGGTGTTCGAGGTTTCGTTGTCGCCGCTGATGTGGGTAATCACGTTTGCGCCACCCAACATACCTGCGGTTAGATCGCCGTCACCCACTTTGGTGAGCACGTTTGCGCCGCCAGCCAGTACCGATGCCACATCACCTTTACCCACTTGCGTCATCACGTTGAAGCCGCCCGCCGCCAACCACAAGCCGTTGCCGGAGCCAATTTGGGTATGGGTGTTGTAACCACCGAGCATAACGACACGGCTGTTGCCATTGCCTTTGTGCACGGAAATGTTACCGTAAGCCAGCAAATGCGCGAGGTATTGACCATCGCCAATACGAACCAGTACGTTTACCGCACCGCCCGCGTAAACATCCATCTTGCCTTGCTTGCTTTGGTGTACCAACACGTTCGCCAAACCCGCGCCGCGGAAGGTGAGATCCCCTTCTTCGCCACTTTTGACAATCACGTTTGCCGCGCCACCACCATTGAACTCGGTATGACCAAATTGCGAACTGTGGAGGATGACGTTAGCGATACCGCCACCATTAAAGTAGACATTGCCGCGAGTCACATTGGACTTGATGACGTTACCACCACCCGCACCATTGAAGCGCACATCACCAGAGCTTTCACCGCTATCGGTCGCTGGCTTAAACAAGGTTTGATCGGTGTACTCGTTGATGTCGGCCACGGTTTCGCTGGTGCTTCTTACCGCGTTCACACTGTAATGCAGATCGCTGAGTGAGTAGCCGCCTTTGCCTACCGAGTGATATCCGTTTGCAGACGAAATATCTTCATTGGCTAGGTTTGCGGTGTGATTACCCTCTTTGTACCAAGAGCGAGCTTGATACTTAAGCCCCCCTGTTTTGGGATCATTAGCAAGTTCAACTACCACTATTTTTGTGTAAGGCCCAAGCACTTTTGCGTAAACATAAGTATTTGGTTTTCGGTTTGATTTCACCGCTTGAACATCGACTGTCGTCCCATCGGTCGAGATGGCGTGACCGCCCATTTTCGCCTCTGACAATGCCACATCTTTCGCATCAATCAGTGTGCCATTGGCGTAGGTCACCCACTCATATTCGGTCAGGTCTTTCTCGACAGCATGAACGGTTACCGATTGCTGATGCTCAACGGCAATATTAGAAAGGGTGTAACCACCATTGATTGGATTAACTTCAAAACCACCAGCAGAAGAGACATCAGAACGAGCAAGCTCCGCTAAATGATTATCGCGCTTGAACCAAGCTTCAGAGTAGTATTTGAGTTTGCTCGTTTCTGGATCGTTATAGAGACGAACTTTGTTGATTTTGGTGTAAGTACCATCTGCGATAGCAAACAGATAAGTATTTGGCTCTCGCTCTGATTTTACAGCGGTAACCGCATGGAACTTGTTGCCGTTATCAATCGATAAACCATGCATCTGCGCCTCGGTGAGAACAATGTCTTCCGCTTTCGCGTATTCCATACCTTGAGCATCGAAGCTACCACCACTGCCTTTTCGTGTAATGGTGTTATAAGCACCGCCACCGGAGAAATGGATGTCACCATGTGCCACATCGGAGTAAAGGCTGTTGTAACCACCGACACCTTCAAAGCGAATGTTACCGTGTGTTTGTGCGTAAACATCTTCCGCTTGGCGTGTACGCTCAATGCGGTTTGATGCGCCCGCACCTTGCAAGGTAATATCGCCCACTTTGCCTTTACGGACCAAATGGTTGTCAGCACCAGCCCCGCGGAAAGTAATGTTGCCGGTTTCAACACGTGAACTGATGCTGTTTGCCGCGCCAGCGCCATAAAATGTCACATCACCGCGCGAGCCTTGATAACGGTTGAACCAAGTACGGTCTAGTTTATTGCCCCCTCCTACACCAGCGAAAAAAAGGTTACCTTGGTTAGTTTCATGCCAAAGGGCATTGTAACCGCCAGCGCCCATAAAGGTGATGTTGCCGCTCAAACCTTTGCGGATAATGCCATTATAAGCCGCGGCACCGCCGTAACTGACATCACCATGATTACCTAAGTGGTCAATCGACACACCGCCAGCAGCACCAGCGAATGACACATTGCCATCGCCACTTTTATTAATGTCTGCATACCCAGCTGCGCCTTTTACAGAAAGGTGCCCAGTGGTGTCTTCCACTCTTAGATATGCCGAACCGCCTACGACCGTATCATTGCCGCTGCCGGTATAAACCGTTGCACCAATCGATCCGACAGTGACATAATCATCACCACCGTAGGCATGGATTTTTCCACCAAAACCGATAGCAACAATACTGTTGTTTCCATCGTCGGCGGAATAGTTCCCTGTGAAGAAGTATTCAACACTTCTCCAAAATGGTTTTCCCATAAGCCAAACTCTTCTTTAGGAGTTAAATAGAAAACCACTGTATCTTTCTGATACAGCGGTCATTTTGAGCATCCACTTTGCCGCGAACAGTGCAGACCTTCTGCCCTTTCCACGGTAAAAATACACGGCGACGAAGATCGTTAACGACCTCTCTGCCATGCCCGAATGGAGCAATCATCTCTGGAATGTAGATATGCTGGCCTGAACGCCAGTCGGATAGAGATATTTCACGCACTCCAGATAACAGCTCATCTCGGATCTGCTCAGAGACAAACGCCCAATTACAAAATGCAATTGGGCGTCCGTGCTCATCTTCGTAGTAGCAAAACTGGTTTAGCTCAAAAGCAGGCAGAATACGCTGCTGCCATTCTGCAACTACGTAGCGACGATGAAGGGGCGAATGCTGGCTGAGCAGCATGACACCACCTATCATCTGTTGCATTTGCGCTAATGTGAGATTTGCTGGTTGATGTGTAATAGACATCTGCCCTATATCAACCAATATGCTGTTATTTTTTTGCTTGGGAAGTGCGTTTTTTCGGAGCGGCTTTCTCTTCCACGAGAGTTTCCGCTGATGATTCTTCCGCCTGATTTACCGCAGCATCACCTGCTGGTAGAAAACCGGCTGCAACAAGCTTGTCAAATTCAGCTTCCATTCTTGGATCTTCTAGCATGTTCTTAATCATCGATACCATATACATAAAACCAGAGGCAGGCATATGGACAACTTGCTTAAGTTCAAGATCATTATCGCTTTCAGCCATTACGCCATTCGCCATATTTTTTTGATCCTGACCTACGAAATAAAGAGAAAAAACACCTTTATTGTAGTTAACACTAGATACTGTTTGAACAAACTTCTCAGTCATAAATTTCCCCTACTTATTTTATATAGATAAGACGAAAATCGTTCCTTTTAAAAGGAATCACTCTCCGCCTGCAAGCTCAATTAAAAGGCAAAATATAAGAATTCAGCCATAAATAATAATTGTAATGTTTATTTTGTGTCGAAATATTACATCGTAAAACAGTGGTCATCAATAGACTTAAATCGATTATATTAGAGCAATCATTCTATTTTTAAAGGTAAGGAAACTCAAAGTTTCCTTACCTTTGAAAGAGCGAGTTAAT
>NZ_CAWMYL010000022.1:0-396834 GCF_963871815.1 Vibrio sp. L85 | reverse complement strand
TTCATCGGTAGAGACCGCATCATTCACTGCTACCGGCGCGTCATTCACAGGATTAACCGTTACCGCAACTGTTGCATCGTTTGTGAGCTGACCGTCTGAGATGGTGTAGCTGATGGTTGCGTCGCCATTGAAGTTTTCAGCAGGTGTGAAGACCAACTTACCATCTATTCTCTAGATCGCTGTCATTCGCCAAAACATCGATAGTAACCGCAGTATCTTCATCTGTTGCAACAGTGTCGTTTACTGCCACTGGTGCGTCATTCACTGGATTAACCGTCACCGCAACCGTTGCATCGTCTGTTAGCTCACCATCAGATACGGTATAGCTAATCGTCGCGTCGCCATTGAAGTTTTCAGCAGGCGTGAAGACCAACTTACCATCCACGATGGTAACGGTGCCTTGTTCTGCAGGTACTGACGCATTGGTAATGGTTAATTGGTCATTCTCTGGATCGCTGTCGTTCGCCAATACATCGATAGTAACCGCAGTGTCTTCATCTGTTGTTGGTGCGTCGTTGACTGGGTTAACCGTCACCGCAACCGTTGCATCGTCAGTTAGCTGACCATCTGAGATGGTGTAGCTGATGGTTGCGTCGCCATTGAAGTTTTCAGCAGGCGTGAAGACCAACTTACCATCCACGATGGTAACGGTGCCTTGCTCTGCTGGTACTGACGCATTGGTAATAGTTAATTGGTCATTCTCTGGATCGCTGTCATTCGCCAACACATCGATAGTAACCGCAGTGTCTTCATCGGTAGAGACCGCATCATTTACTGCTACCGGCGCGTCATTCACAGGATTAACCGTCACCGCAACTGTTGCATCGTCTGTTAGCTGACCATCTGAGATGGTATAGCTGATGGTTGCATCACCATTGAAGTTTTCAGCAGGTGTGAAGACCAACTTACCATCCACGATGGTAACGGTGCCTTGCTCTGCTGGTACCGATGCCGCTGTGATAGTCAGCGTATCGTTTTCTGGATCGCTGTCGTTTGCCAAAACATCGATAGTAACCGCAGTGTCTTCATCGGTAGAGACCGCATCATTCACTGCTACCGGCGCATCATTCGCAGGATTAACCGTCACCGCAACTGTTGCATCATCGCTTAACTCACCATCTGAAATGGTGTAGCTAATCGTTGCGTCGCCATTGAAGTTTTCAGCAGGTGTGAAGACCAACTTGCCGTCAACAATCGCCACTGTACCCTGCTCTGCAGGTACTGACGCATTGGTAATGGTTAATTGGTCATTCTCTAGATCGCTGTCATTCGTCAATACATCGATAGTAACCGCGGTGTCTTCATCGGTAGAGACCGCATCGTTCACCGCTACTGGCGCATCGTTAACTGGGTTAACCGTCACCGCAACTGTTGCATCGTCTGTTAGCTGACCATCTGAGATGGTGTAGCTAATTGTTGCGTCGCCATTGAAGTTTTCAGCAGGTGTAAAGACCAACTTGCCGTCAACAATCGCCACCGTACCTTGCTCTGTTGGTACTGACGCCGCTGTGATAGTCAGCGTATCGTTTTCTGGATCGCTGTCGTTCGCAAGTACATCAATAGTAACGGCGGTATCTTCATCTGTTGTAACAGTGTCGTTTACTGCCACTGGTGCGTCGTTGATCGGGTTTACCGTTACAGTAACCGTGGCTTCATCAGTTAGTGTGCCATCTGTTACTACATAAGTAACCGTCGCTTCACCGTTAAAGTCTTCTGCAGGTGTGAATATCAACTTACCATCAATAATCTCTACTGTGCCTTGTTCTGCCGGAACAGTTGCCGATTCAATACTTAGTGAATCACTATCTGCGTCTTGGTCGTTAGCCAATACATCGATAGAAACCGAAGCGTCTTCATCGGTCAAAACGCTGTCATCTTCAGCAACCGGAGGACGAGGGTTGATTGCTGGCGATGTATTATCTGAATTTGCTGCGTTCAAAATAAGATCCGCGAGCGATAGGTTTTGAGTTTCAGACAAACCTAGTGCTGCGATACCCGTCGTTTCAAACAAAGTGCTAGCAAGTATTTCTGCTCCTGTACGCTCAACAGTCCCACTTTCTTGCAAACTGGAGCCGGCATTCTCACCCGCAGCTGGGGCAAACTCTTCATTCAGTAATGTCGGGTCTTGCCCGTCTCTAAGAGCGTCAATAATTTGAGCAACATCTTGAGTGATGTCTTGCTCGTCTTCTTCTGTTGCAACTTTAACTTGAAGTTTTTGTGGTTCATCTTCGATGACTGCAACAATCAGTTCGCCCGGTAATGGTCGCTCATTCTCGGCAAGAACCTTCAATTGCCCATTCAAATCTATTACGACTAACTGCTCACCAACTGGAACTAAGGAAGTACGATCCATATAAACCTCTGACATAAAAATACTGTCAACATTTTGACCAATGATACTTATTAGCTATATATTGCCCGAATACATTCCACAATAACAGCGCATTAACACTTAATTTCAACTTTTGAGTCACATATTACCTATAAAAGTGTATCTAAGACCTTATTGGGACTAGATCACAAAGATACGGTCATTAATTCTGTTTAAATCATTGAAAATATGATCTTTGTCCAGAAAATAATTAGAACAACAGCTCATAAAGTGTAAAACTAAATATTCAATATTAATTATAGCAACTAGTCACATAGTTGATTGTTAATAGCATTGTGCGTTAGATTATTGACGCCTATAGAGTTGTCCCTATTTATAAGAACAATTTCTCGCCTTCAGACATGACTAAATCTAGGAGAAACAAAGTGAAGTGGACTCGTGCCAACGCCATATGCTTTGGTGTGCTTGCCGTTAGCCCTGCTTTCGGACAAACACTTGAGCAAGCGGTTGAAAATACACTTATTAGCAACCCAGACATCAAAAGTGCGTTTAATGAATTCGTAAGTAAGCGGTATGTGAATGAAGCCTCGAGCGGTGCTTATCTTCCTTCTGTCGACCTAGATGCAGGCGTCGGATATGAAGGGATAAACCCAGCAGAGAGTAATCGTAAGTCTACTGATTTAACGCGAAAAGAAGCGACAATTACGCTAACCCAGCTTATTTGGGATGGTTCAGCGACGCTTAACGACATTGACCGTACTGCTGCGGATGCTGAATCCGTTCGTTACCAATTATTAGCAGATGCTCAAGATAAAGCATTAGAGGTAGCTAAAGTCTACCTGGATGCCGTTAAAGCCTATGAAGTACTGACGCTTTCTGAAAATAACCTGAAAGTGCATAAGAAAATCTATCAAGATATCAAGAAACGTGTAGATTCAGGTATTGGTTCGACAGCGGACTTAACGCAAGTAGAAGCTCGTTTAGCTAAAGCACACGGTAACTTGGTAGCTGCTCAGAACAACTTGTTTGATACGCACACGATCTTCACACGTCTTGTAGGTCAAGCTCCGCAAGGGCTTATCTTCCCTCGCGCAGATCAAAACTTCATTCCTTACACAGTAGATGATGCGATTGATTTGGCATTTAATTCTCACCCAGTGATTAAGATTTCAAAAGCGGATGTTGATTCGGCTAAGTTCCAGTACAAACAGTCTAAAGGTAACTACTACCCAACAGTTTCTGTAGAAGCTTCGCAAACATGGCGTGATGACGCAGCTGGTGTCGAAGGAAACAGTGATGAAACAACAGCGATGCTGCGTATGCGTTACAACCTATACAATGGTGGCAGTGACTCTGCAAATGCCGAAAGTTTCGCCTACCAGTTGAACAAAGCAAAAGACTTACGTGAACGCGCATATCGAAATGTAGAAGAAGGTTTACGCCTTTCTTGGAGTGCACTGGATCTGACACAACAACAGAAACAATTTTTGTCCGATCACGTAGATTCAGCTTCTGAGACAGTTATTGCGTACGAAAAACAATACCGTATTGGTAAACGTACCCTACTTGACTTATTGAACACAGAAAACGAATTGTTTGAAGCTCGCAAAGACTACTTGGACGCGAAGTACGCAGAACAATACGCCAAATACCGTGTGATGAATGCGACTGGTCAACTATTGAATGCGCTTCGCGTTGATGTTCCAACTGAGTGGAATCAGAAGGTGGAGTACTAATTATGCAAGCAGTAAAGATTCTTTTCTCGTTGGGTCTTATCGTCGCAGCAAACCAAGCATTTGCGGAAGACGAGTATGAATACATGCAAACACCAAATGCTCAGCAAATTGCAGACCTACAAGATGACGATGATGATGGTGTGATTAACGCAAGGGACCTTTGCCCTGATACGCCGGCAACGTCAGAGATCGACAATGATGGTTGCGGTGAGTACATAAAGTCGTCTGAACAAATGCAAGTCCGTGTATTGTTCGCCAACGACTCTGATGAAATTAACCCTGTATTCCATCGCCAAATTCGCCAGTTGTCTGAGTTTCTCAAAGAATACCCGACAACCTCTATCGAGCTACATGGCTATGCGAGTAAGGTAGGCGGCGCTTCTCATAACTTAGACCTATCAAAACGTCGAGCAAATAAAGTGCGCTCTGCGTTATTAGGTTACGGCATCAAACCGGATCGCGTTCGAATTGTTGGCTATGGCGATACTCACCTTGCTCAACAAGGAACAGACGAAGTGAGCCACGCACTTAACCGTCGTGTAACGGCCTCTGTTGTAGGCTACAAAGGTGAAATTAAAAAAGAGTGGACAATATTTACCACCCTTCCAGAGAACACACTTTAAGGAGCTTCGGCTCCTTTTGTTTTTCAACCTTGTTAAACCGTATTATGCTTTTGGAATCGGCACTTTAGTGTTAACCTACTCGCGTCATAACAATGAGAGTTTTGAAATGAGCAAACTTACATCAGATATCCAAGCAAACCTTGACCTTTTCGTTGCTGAAACTAAAGAAAACCAACTAGTTTGGGGTTTACGCAATGAAGAAGGTTGGCTATCTTGCGATTCAACTGAATTCGAAAACAGCGAAGTCATGCCTTTCTGGTCATCTAAAGAAGATGCGCAGGCACACAACGTTGAAGAATGGGCAGATTTCGAAGTACTAGAAATCCCACTAGATATCTTTGTTGAAGATTGGCTACTAACTCTTGCAGAAGACGGCGTTCTTGTTGGCACAAACTGGAATGCACAGCTAGAAGGTAAAGAGGTTGAACCTCAAGATCTAGCGAAACTATACGTAGGCTAATTCCCTAGGACCTCAGCACCGTGCTGGGGTCTTCTTTTCTATTACTTACCTTTTCGATGTAAAGCTCGACCGAGCGCATAGTTTTCATCACCCCACTATCTATACCCTTCGGCTTTTGTCACAATGACTCACTTCCAATTGGTATATCATACTGAACAAACAATATAGCAATAACATAAGGTTACATCACTATGCGTACGCTGCTTACTTTGCTTGCGTCTCTCCTATTAGGCAGTCAAGCAAACGCAAGTGACACTCAAAGCATCACTCAATGGCATTCTGTTTATCTAGCTACAATGAAAACAAATTCCAAATCTGCGCTCCACATGCTTCAAGACAGATACCACACTGCTGACTCTAATAGTGAGAAGCTATACGTCAGTGGTTTGATTTACGAATACATGTCGAATATCAACCAGCCTTACTTTGGTAGCAGTCAGTTTCTGGAAAATCACTTTGCAAAGTTGGAATCAAAGTACATTCAAGCACTGTTAGAACGCAAACAGGGTGACTACGACGCTGCAGTAAACTTGTTCACCTCATTACTGCAAAGTGCTAAACAGCGCGCAGATATAGAAACAAAAGCGTTAATGAACTACCAGCTTTGCTACACCCTCAATCAACAGGGTCAGTACCACAAGGCTAACTTTTTCTGCTCATCGCTTAATAACCACTTAACTAACGACCACAAAGAGAGTATTCCTGCAGATCTTGCGCTGCGTGTAATCGCAAACAACTTCGACTTCCGTGGCGAATACGATATTGCACTTAGCTTGTACCGCCGACTCATTAATGAAATGCCAGCGCAAAGCGACCCCACAGGTGTTTATAACGATGTAGGTAATTTGCTGAGTGAACTAGGTCAATTCGAACAATCTGAACAATACCTAATTCAAGCACTACTTGCTCGACAATTAGAAGCCACACCTCTTGAAGTTGCTCAAGTGGAACATAGCTTGGCATCCATGTATTACAAATCTAAAGATTACGAGAAGTCCATCAGTCACTATAAGAATGCGCTAACACTACTCGAAGAACTGAATTACCCATACGGCAAAGGACTAACTTATCTTGGGCTTGGTTCTGCCTACGTCGATTCTGGTGACTTAAAAAGCGCCGTTCCCCATATTAAAAACGCTTTAGAGTTGGGCAAAGAGTACGAAAACGAACGCTTACAAACTGAAAGTCACTTGGCGGCAGGCTTCGCTTACCTAAAATACCGCATGTTGAAAGAAGCACTAGAACACGCGAATGCCGCGTTAGAGTTGGCAAACAAGAACTCAACGACCGCGTTGCAATCAAAATCTCAATTGTTACTCTCGCAAATCTTCCAACAACAGAATGAGTATGAAACAGCTCTATCCCACTACCGCGAGTACGCAACGTTGGAGTTAGCAAACCGAGATGCCAACAATGTAAAAGCAATCGAAGCGCTAGACCTAACGAAAAGTGAATATGAATATGAGTTGCAACTCGTAAAAATTGACAACGAACGTAACTTAAAACTGCTTGAGCTTAAAAAGCTTGCCGAGCAACAGCGAGCGTACAACTTTGTAGTATTTGTGTTACTCGCTGTTTTGTTGGTCGCACTCTTTGCTCTACGAAAAATAAAGATGGAATCTCGTTTAGACAAGTTAACAGGCTCCCTGAATCGGAGTTCAATCATCGAGAAAATCCGTTCTCAATCGATCAGCGCGCCAGATGATATGCGCTACGTACTTGCACTATTCGACCTAGACAACTTTAAACTGATTAACGATAAATACGGGCATCCAGTAGGCGACTTAGTCCTAACTCAAGTCTGTAAGTCACTTCAATCTAAACTAAATAAAGGAGAATATTTGGGACGTATTGGAGGAGAAGAGTTTATCTTGTTACTAAAGAATGTGGATGAAATTGATGTGCCATTTCGTGTTCAAAGCCTTCACAAAACCATCTCAGAAAAGCAGATAAAAACAGACGACGGTCATTCGGTCAGTGTCACAGCAAGCTTGGCCTATCTCTCTACATCAAAACCACTTAGTAATTTTGATGAGCTGTATTCGATATTAGACCAAGCTTTGTATCAATCAAAAAGAAATGGGCATGATGCCGTGATTGATGCTTATAACGAGCCTATTGATCTTCCGCTTTCTGCTTTTGAATCAACGACTGCATAACAGTGTCTTTGTTATTCAGGTAATCATCTAAGCCCGCTTTGCGCAGATCGCAAGACGGGCAATCACCACAGCCATCACCAATGATTCCGTTGTAGCAAGTTAGAGTACTTTCACGGACCAGTTGCAACGCATCGTACTGATCTGCCAACGCCCATGTTTCCGCTTTATTTAGCCACATCAGCGGTGTTTTGATGTCGAACTGACGGTCCATGCCTTTTACTAAAGCACTGTTCATCGCTTTCACAAAGTCATCACGGCAATCAGGGTAACCACTAAAGTCGGTTTCACACACGCCAGTAATAACGGTTTCAGCACCAATTTGGTATGCATAAATGCCAGCTAGCGTTAGGAACAAAATATTACGACCCGGAACGAATGAATTCGGCAAACCGTTCTCTTGAAGTTCATGAGAAACTGGAATGTCATCGCGAGTCAAAGAGCTGATTGCTAGTTCGTTCAGAAGACCTACATCCATGACTTTATGAGCAGCAACACCAAGATCTTTTGCTACTTTTTCCGCAACTTCGATCTCTAACTTATGACGTTGACCATAATCAAATGTGATTGCATGTACTTCATCAAACTCTTTTAACGCTTGAACCAGACATGTTGTAGAGTCCTGTCCACCACTGAAAACAACAACTGCTTTTTTCATCTTTTTCTCCGAGCTTAAGCAATACTTAAGTATTTATGAGTTTGAACTGACAAGCGCCAGTTACGTGCCACGCAAGTATCAATACAAAGCTGTGTTGCTCTTGGCTTTTGGCTAATTGGTTGCAGAGCGATGATGGTTTTTGAGTCTATATCGGCCATCGTAAGCAAGTCATCAAGATGATCGATATCTTTTTGTGTGCCAACAGGATGCTTAATTTCATTTGCGCGCTCCAACGCACTTTTAAGTACAGGCAATTTACCTTTCATCGCGACTTTAGGTGACACGGTCACCCAAGTATTTTCTGAAGTAACGACTTCTGAAGTGCCGCTGGTTTCAATTTGGCACTGGCAACCCATATCTTCAAATGCTGCGGTTAAATCACGCAAATCATAAATGCAGGGTTCACCGCCAGTGATCACAATGTGCTGAGCATTGAAGCCTTGCTTTTTGTATTCTGCTACGATGTCTTGTGCTGAAGCGAAACACCATGTTGGGGAGTCCTCTGTTTTCACCAAGATATCGCCAATCTGGCGTTGGTCTTTCTCTTCTGCGTACCAAGTTTGCTTTGTATCGCACCAAGAGCATCCTACCGGACATTCTTGCAAACGCACGAAAACTGCTGGCACACCAGTGAAAACCCCTTCCCCTTGGATGGTTTCAAACATCTCATTTAGCTTATACAACGTAGAACTCACTCAACTCATAATACTTCGAGGCGAAGACCTTAATGGAGAGGCGCACTCAGGTCAATTTAAACCAAAAATAAATTGTTAAAATAGGTCTTTTTGTAGTTTCATACACGAGTTCCCAATTTTTAAGGTAAGTAAAGATGTACAAACTGATCGCCCTAGATATGGACGGTACGTTGCTAAACAGCGACAAAGTAATTTCAGAAGAGAACAAGCAAGCCATCACTAAGGCTCGTCAAGCAGGTGTGACCGTTGTACTTGCATCAGGTCGCCCTCTTGAAGGTATGCAAGACAAATTGGATGAGTTGAACATCAACTCTGATAAAGACTTTGTACTGTATTACAACGGTTCTATGGTGAAGAACATTGGCACCAATGAAATCATCCACCAGCAAATCATCGATGGTAAAGCAGCAAAGAAAATCGCTCGCAAAGCAAAAGAACTTGGGGCGTACGTTCATGCATTCAGTCAAGAACACGGTTTAATTACTGAAGAAAACAACCCATACACTGATATCGAGGCAAAAATTAATGGTCTTGATGTCACTGAAATGAACTTCGAGTCACTTTCTGATGATCACGCCATCATCAAAGCGATGATGGTTGCAGAGCCAAGCAAACTTACCGAAGTGATAGCAGCGCTACCGTCAGATCTAAGAGAAGAATTCACCGTAGTACAAAGCGCACCGTTCTTCTTAGAGTTTTTGAATCCATCAAGTAATAAAGGCATCGGTGTTTCAGCAATCGCAGAATACTTAGGTATCAAAGCTGAAGAAGTGATTTGTATGGGCGATGCCGAGAACGACCATCACATGCTTCAATATGCGGGTCTTGGTATTGCAATGGCGAACGCGATGGAAGAGACAAAAGAAATCGCAGACTACATCGCTGAGAGCAACGATGAACACGGCGTAGCAAAGTCTATTGAGAAATTCGTTTTGAACGCTTAACAAATCTGAAGCAAACGCCAATTAAAAAACCTCGCTATTAAGCGAGGTTTTTTATTACTCTGCGTGCTTGTTTTTACACGTTAGTTTTCTCGCTAACACAATAAATGTCAGCATCAATAGAGGATAATGGAAGGTGCTAAACACCAAAGACCAAAATCCGCTAAATGAAACCGTTGTGCTCAAGTAAAGATACAATTGCTCAACCAGCAATAACGCCAGAATCACAAACAACATCTGTTGACGGTCAAAACGTATTTCTGACTCTTTGAAGGTCATCACCAGCGCTGACGCAGTAATCAGAATCGCTAACCAGCTAGTAAATACGGGCAACGGCCAAATGACAGAAATCACTGCGGTAATCGCAGTCATCGTAAACCAAACACTTTTTGAACTCAGTAACTTGTCTACGTCCACATCGGGGTTGCCTTCGAGTCGGAGCACATGCCATGCAACCAAAGACCCCAACAAAGCACCAATCAACATATCTAGGATAAATGCAGTACCAAGGAAGAACTTACAAGCCAGTACGGTCAAAGTCACAAGGGCAACAAGCAATGTGATTCGGTTTAGACCAAAGGTATTTGTTCTTTGGAACATAAACGTCATCACACAAAACCACACCGCTACCGGCAAACTTGGAAAACTAAAGCCAAAGCTTTGAGTTAACTCTGCCATTGGTACATATACATGCGGTCTTGGTAGTGAGAACCCCTGTTGAGCCACGAGAGTCATCAACGAAGTTGCGGTAACAGCAAAGAACAGCCGATATACAAAACGACTATCGAAACGCATCATCACGAATGGAAACAAGAACAACAAAAATGTTGGATTGCTCAAACTCGTAATTAGGTCTGCGATTTCACACGCCGTATCACGACTACTCGATGAAAACGAACCTACCCAACTCTGTAGATCCATCATCCAAGACAACTCCAGTTGACGGAAATTGGGCGCTGACTCAATTAACTGTTCAACATAAACGACAGGTTGTTCAGTCGCTCTAGTGTAGAACTCGCCTACATCTTTCCACTGCTCAGGATAACGGTACAAAGAGGCTGACATGTTACTCGGGCTCACTAGCATCGCAGAAGCGACTTCAACGCCATAATGAGGAGCAAACCAGATAGGTAACTCATTACCATCAATTTTATTGGTCATCGAAAACGCAATTACGTCTGAATCCGATACACAATCAAAGAAAACAGCAGTATCTGTTCTACCTAACTCTTCACCAACAGTAACAACTAAACCGGTTTCTTCCCACGTTTCTCTCTGCGCAGCAAGTTTAGGCGATTCACCTTGAATAATGGTGCCACCAGGAAGGGAAATTTTATTCGTTAATATCTCGTGGATTAATACTAATTTGTTATCTGCGCGAACAACACAAAGCGCCCCTTTCACATCTTCTGGAAGAGGATTCGCGGCAGACAAAGGAGAAACAAACAGTGAAATGGAATACAGGATGAGAAAAAACAACTGTCTCAGCACAAAATACAACCTTTAAAAGAGGAAGAATCACACCGTCATGATGGCAGGGTTGCCAATATTTTTCGACATAAATTAAGTAACCAGTTGTACATTTGGCGAACATGTCAAAAAAGACTTAATGATACTTTTCAAAATAATTCTGACAGAAATCAGACATAACTCGAAACATTGGCTGCAATTTTGCCAGTTATATTAATTTAACGTCAGGGTAATTTATATGGATTTTACGCGTTCTCAGAAATGACACAACAAAAGAGCGCTTATGATCAATGATAAAATAACCTCTTACGCCCTGATCTTCATTACAAGGAATCTCGACTGTATTCCCATGGAGAGACACTGCGAAAAAACATATGTGGTATGCTGCTGATAACTGATTATGAGAAAACACGCAAATATTCTTTCCGCCATGACAAGGACGCAAATATGAGTTTCATGATCGAACATTGGGATTTTTCGAATGAAAGACCAACTAAAAAAGAGAACTCAACTGACACCATAGAAACTAATCATTGGTATCACTGCGAAAGAGGACACTTCGCGATCCGAGATTGGCTATCGCTCAACGCAATACCACGAGCAACAATAGACAATCTACTTGCAGACGAGAGTCGCCCCTCTTTCCATCAATTAGATGGGGAGAACTTTTTGCTCATTTTGCGCGGAGTCAATATGAATGCCAACGCTTCACCAGAAGACATGCTCAGTATCCGAATCCTTTATTACAACGGCGCATTAATCTCAACACGTAAAACCCCATCTCGAGCAATCATGGATATCAGAGAAGCCCTCGCAGAACAAAAGGGACCACAGAGTTTAGCCAGTTTGTTAAACCACGTAATCGATGGACTTAATGGAAAAATTGATACCTATTTAGACTTTATTGAAAACACGTTAAATGGGTTCGATGTAAGTGATGAATCAACTTATAATCACATATCCGCACAAAAAGCACTGATATCAATAAAGCGATTTATACGCCCACAACAATACGCAATTCGAGATTTGATAGAGTCTGACGTACCGTTAGTCGCAACAAGAACACACCAATATCGATTTGCACATAACAACATCATCCGGATCAATGAGACAATCGACTTCTTTCTTGGCGAGGTTGAATTGTTTCAAGAAGAAATCAGACATAGACGAGAACAAAAGACTAACAAGAATAGCTACCTATTCACCTTAGTAGCCACCATATTCCTACCAACCAGTTTTTTGACTGGCTTACTGGGCATCAATATCGGTGGCATGCCTGGTGTAGACTCTGCTACGGCATTCACATGGTTTTGCGTGGCTCTTGGTGTAATTTTTGGGCTAGAAGTGATTCTACTAAAGCACTTAGGCTTCACTAGCAAGCATGAGTAACAATCCAACAATCACAAAACGCTGACTATGTACAATCGGTAAAAAGCCCCTAACCGTTTGAATACAGAGGCTTGGTATCACATCAATTAAAAGATGAATGAACAAAGCCTCGTTATTTGAATATGTGACTTAAGCGCGCACGCCAATGTATATGAACCCTACCCCATGGAGCTTTCGTAATCTCTCCACGACTCGCATCCGAATTAAGATCCAATCGCTTTCGAACATCGAAACTGCAGAAACCAAATACAGCACTAAGACAGGTATCTTCGTAAAGGTTAGGATTAACACTACCAACAGTAATAGCTTCTGCACGAGCCGAACCTGTCATCAAGAAAAACAGCAACAGCGCTTTGAGCAAGTTCTTATTCATAATAATCCTGTTAGCTAATCACATGAGCCAAATGCATTCTATGAAAAAGCGTTCCAGCTTCGTTGAGTAAGATCAAAACTACTTCAGTCCAACCGTGAAAGGGGGAGAAATAAGGTACGAGCCCCTCTCTTTTACATCCTTATCGTATTGAGCCTACGAACATGAAGAACTGGTAAGCATCCAGCAGACTTTACAGATGCTTTATAACATCCCACCTTGCGGAACCTCGCAACCGATTAGAGTACGACGACTCTCAAAGAGTTCATATATATGTGTTCACGACTCTTTCCTTTTCTGGTGCATTCTGCATCTTTACGCCTAATATTAAATTGCAACAACTAAAACATTTGATCTCATTAATAGTTCATTGAACTTGAATCATATAATGACAGAAAATGGATGACTAAATCTAACCCAATGAAAGTATCGGTTAATCGAAGCAGCACTGACACTAAAAAGCTAAATGGTAGGTTCGCAATCACTACCACGCTATCCATTGGTTTCATCTTCAATACCTCTTGCCAAGCCGACTCGTTGGACAACGATATCAGTAAGCTCCTCCAACAACGCTTTTCTGTGGCTGTCTTGTTGTCCGATACCGATGCAATCGCTTTTGGTATTGGAGACTTTGACCCCAATTCGTTGTTTGATACCGCCAATTCAGAACTTGGGACCGAGGAATCAGTCAATGAACGGCGAAACAAGTCCGTTTATGTCTTACCTTACACAACCAACTTTAAGATAGAGGATAGCGAAGATTCGCACGAATTATCCTTTAAAGCCTTCGCGATAAAAACGAAGTATGATCTGAAACTATTCGATACAAGCAAAGATACCTTAAAAGAAAGCACATACGGTACATCGATCGGGTATGGCTACATACATAAAGCAAACCAGAAGATCACACTAAGCACCAGAGCTACCGCACACCTCATGCGTTATGAAAACTCCTTCTCCACCGACAATGCTCTGTCATTCATCATTGGAAAATTCCTAGACGGACGCGCTGTAAATGTTTCTGCATGGTCTGCTATTATCCAGCCGTCAGTTAAAGCCAAGTACACGCAACCAACTAACTGGGGTAAATGGCATGTGAGCTCTACATTAAATTCATTTATTGGTCGTAGTTGGGGTAGCGCAAATAACGGTAACATAGGCAATCCGAAAGGATGGTACCTGTCTAATGAAGTCACAGGTTACTACAACATCTACCACGGCAAGCAAGCTTTGTTTAGTGGGATAAAAAGAGTCGACTTATCGCGTGATTTAAACAATGAACTCGGTAGCCCTCATTATTACGAAGCCTCTATAGGATGGTTGTTTTATTCGCCAAAACCTTTTGATTGGGTAGACAACTTTGGCGTAGGTGTAAATTTAAACTTTGGTTCGAGCCTGAGAGGTGGCAGTATCCAGCTTTACTTTAATAAATAAACGCTATTATTTTACCGTTGACGGTTTGTAAAAAACGATACTGATCATAGCCTTACTTCCACCTGTGCTGAATGTATGGGTTAGCATTTCCTTAAACACCATACTTCCAAGCTTTATGCTAACGACTTTCTTAACCAATGAATATGATGCCCAAAACCTTGGTTCTCATAGAGAGAAATCGCTGTCTGGTTAAAGTCCCAAACCTCAACAAACATCTGTTTCACTCCATAATCAACGAATGTCGCCTCTATCTTTTCAATCAAAGCCTTTGCGGTACCTTGCTTACGATATTCGGGTAAGACGTATAGCTCATCAACACTTCCCATCATGACAGGTTTACTAACCGTAGAGATAAGCTCGCAGAAATGCCCAGATACAAAGCCGACGATCTCACCCTCTACTCTAGCGACATACACCAAACATTCAGGATTATCGAGATAGCGAGCAATACTCTTTTCTTGTTCGATTTCTTCTGCGGTTTTAAACAGCTCTGGAGATTGGATATGGTGCTCATCATGCAGTTCGAACATCAAATCATTGAGTTGTTCAAGATCGTCAAAAAGCGCTGGTTTGATTACAAAAGTAGACATAGGAAAAGAAGCCAAAAACAGGAATCCATATAGTGTGTGTTTAAACACGAGATTAGGCAAGCAGGAATGCAAAAGCCTCTTGCCGACAAAGCAAGAGGCTTCGATATTTACGATTGGTCGCAGCTAATCTAAGATCGTGCTTAATTAAAATCGTACTTAACTAGCCACGTTTAAGCACTCGTTCGATTTCGCCTAAACTGGATGGATCATCAATGGTTGATGGCACCACGTATTGCTCACCATCGGCTATTTGACGAATGGTTCTTCGCAAAATTTTGCCTGAGCGTGTCTTTGGCAAACGGTCCACAACCAGCGCATGTTTAAAGCAAGCCACAGCACCAATCTCGTTGCGCACTTTACCCACCAGCTCACCTTCTAGCGTTAGATCATCAATCTTCACACCATCTTTGAGAACCACAAAGCCAAGTGGTAGCTGCCCCTTTAACTCATCGTGAATACCGACTACCGCGCATTCCGCAATCGCCGGGTGACCACCCACGATTTCTTCCATTTCGCCGGTAGACAGGCGGTGGCCTGCAACGTTAATAACGTCATCAATACGACCCATGATAAACAGGTAACCTTCTTCATCTAAGTAACCACCATCTCCCGATACGTAGTAACCCGGAAATTGACTTAGATAACCGGTTTCAAAGCGGTCATGGTTGCGCCAGACAGTTGGTAGACAGCTTGGTGGTAATGGGCGTTTCAATGCCACAAAACCTTGCTGATTTGCTCCTACTGGCATGCCCATTTCGTTGAGAATCTCTACCTGATAGCCAGGAATTGGCTTGGTAGCAGAGCCTGCTTTTACTGGCATTACCTCGATACCGGTCGGATTGCCCGCGATCGCCCATCCGGTCTCCGTTTGCCACCAGTGGTCAATGACCGGCTTATCTGCTTTGCTTTCGACCCACTCTAGTGTTGGTGGGTCAAGACGTTCACCTGCCATGAAAATAGAATCAAGGTTCGACAAGTCGTATTGCTTAATGAACTCGCCTTCTGGATCTTCTTTCTTAATTGCACGGAAAGCGGTTGGCGCTGAGAAAAGCACATCCACTTTGTATTCATCACAAACACGCCAGAATGCACCCGGGTCCGGTGTTCTCACCGGTTTGCCTTCGAATAGAATTGTTGTACAGCCATGAATCAACGGTGCGTACACAATATAGGAGTGACCAACGACCCACCCTACATCCGATGCAGCCCAGAACACACCATCTTGAGGAATGTTATAAATCGACGTCATCGAATATTTCATCGCCACGGCATGACCACCATTATCACGCACCACGCCTTTTGGTTTACCTGTTGTGCCAGAGGTATACAAAATATAAAGAGGATCTGTCGCAAGCACAGGGACACACGCATGAGGCAAAGCTTGCGCGTATTCTTGCTGCCAATCTAAATCACGCTCAAGATTAAGATCTGCTTCGCACTGTGGGCGCTGAAGAACAAAGACTTTCTCTGGCTTCCAACGGCTGTCCATAATGGCTTTATCAACCATTGGTTTGTACGGGATCACCTTGTTAATTTCGATGCCACAAGACGCCGTCATGATGACTTTAGGTTCCGCATCTTCAATTCGAACGGCAAGCTCATTCGGGGCAAAACCGCCAAACACCACCGAGTGAATCGCGCCCAATCGAGCACACGCTAACATCGCCATTGCTGCTTCTGGGATCATCGGCATATAGATGACCACACGATCGCCTTTGGTTACGCCTTGATTAGAAAGCATGCCCGCGATTTTTGCCACTTGGTCGCGCAGAGCTTGATAGCTGTAAGTTTGTTTTTGACCCGTCACTGGCGAATCATAAATCAGTGCGGTTTTATCCCCCCGTCCTTGCTCGCAATGATAATCCAAGGCGAGCCATGATGTGTTCAATACGCCATCAGGAAACCAACGTTCAATCCCATGTTCGTCAGCTTGCAAGATGGTATTTGGCGCTTCAAACCAATCGATGTTTTCAGCTTGAGCACGCCAAAAGTTTTCCGGTTCATTTTGTGCCCAAAGGTATTCTTTTTGATATGCAGACATATTGCTTCCTCCAGTATGTCCTGACATTGCTTTTTAATACCAATCGCATTAATTAGATGTTCAGAAGATTGCGTAGGTAAAACCGCTTAGAACAAGGCAAAGATTGCAGCTAGCTAGTTGTTCTACCTACACCTTCTTTTACTAAGAAATAGGTTTAACGAAGTTATCAGCGGTTTTAACAAGCAAGAATCATCAAATAATTGATGTGGTTGGTATAAGTATCACTACCATGCAATTGTGTTATTCAAAGACATTGGAGGGAACACGCACAAAGCCCTCCATCAGTATTCTCGCGCTGCGGCTCATGATGGCTTTCTCAACCACCCAACCTTGTTCTGTTTGTTTGGCTTTCGCACCCACCTTAAGCGTTCCTGATGGATGCCCAAACGTGACAGATTCTTTCTCTCCGCCACCAGCCGCCAAATTGACTAGAGTACCCGGGACGCATGCCGCCGAGGCAATGGCGACTGCTGCGGTTCCCATCATCGCGTGGTGAAGTTTACCCATAGATAAAGCCCGGACGAGAATATCGACCTCACCTGCTTCTACGGTTTTACCACTCGACGATAAATAGGATTTAGGCTGGGAAACAAACGCAATCTTAGGCGTGTGTTGACGTGTTTGAGCCTCTTCGAGCGAATCAATAAGCCCCATTTTTAGCGCGCCATAAGCACGAATGGACTCAAACCTCGCAAGAGCAGATTCATCGTTATTGATGTCATCTTGAAGCTCAGTGCCTTGGTAGCCAAGTGCTTCTGCATCAATGAAGATTGTCGGTATACCTGCGTTGATGAAGGTGGCGTTAAACGTCCCAACATCTGGCACGACCAAATCGTCTACTAGATTGCCGGTTGGAAACATGCTGCCTTCACCATCAGCAGGGTCGACAAAATCAACTTGGATTTCTGCTGCAGGGAACGTCACTCCATCAAGCTCAAACTCCCCTGTTTCTTGAACGAAACCATTTACGATTGGCACATGAATCAATATGGTTTTGCCAATATTTACCTGCCATACACGAACGGTAACGATGCCGTTTGGGGGAATACGATCTTCGTCGATCAACCCTGCATGAATGGCGAAAGGTCCGACTGCGGCAGAAAGATTGCCACAGTTACCACTCCAATCGACAAACGGCTTATCTATCGATACTTGCCCGAACAGGTAATCAACGTCATGATCGGCTCGCTCACTGCGCGACACAATCACAGTTTTACTGGTGCTGGAAGTCGCGCCGCCCATGCCATCAATTTGTTTGGCATACGGGTCTGGGCTACCAATCACACGAAGTAGCAGTTTGTCTCTTGCCTCGCCTGCGACTTGCGCTGGTTGTGGCAAATCTTCAAGGTTGAAGAACACACCTTTGCTCGTACCGCCGCGCATGTAAGTCGCTGGGACTTTGATTTGGCTTTGCATCTTGCTATCCATATCTTGCTCCGTTATTGCGCTATCTATTGCGAGAGGAAATCTTGAGCAAAGCGCTGTAATACACCGCCCGCTTTGTACACGTGGACTTCATCTTCTGTATCGAGTCGACAAGTCACAGGCACATCAACCTTGTCGCCATTAGCACGGGTAATCACCAACGCCAAATCAGCACCAGGAGTGATATCTCCGATCACGTCATAAAGTTCAGTGCCATCTAATTCGAGCGTCTTTCGGTTCACGCCATCTTTAAATTGCAGAGGAAGCACGCCCATGCCAACTAAATTGGTACGGTGAATACGCTCAAAACCTTCCGCGACAATCGCTTCTACACCCGCCAAGCGAACGCCTTTCGCCGCCCAATCTCGCGACGATCCTTGACCATAATCCGCACCTGCGACCACGATAAGCGGCTGCTTGCGATTCATGTAAGTCTCAATCGCTTCCCACATGCGTGTCACTTTGCCTTCAGGTTCGACTCTCGCCAGCGATCCTTGCACGACTTCGCCATTTTCCTTGACCATTTCGTTGAACAGTTTCGGGTTAGCGAAAGTGGCACGCTGCGCGGTTAAGTGATCGCCTCGGTGAGTCGCGTATGAGTTAAAGTCTTCTTCTGGCACGCCCATCTTCGCGAGGTATTCGCCTGCGGCGCTGCTTGCCAAAATCGCGTTCGATGGTGACAAATGGTCGGTCGTAATGTTATCGCCTAAAACGGCAAGAGGACGCATTGAAGACAGAGTTCGCTCACCAGCCAGTGCACCTTCCCCCTCTTTTTGCCAGTAGGGAGGTCGACGGATATACGTACTCATCGGACGCCAATCGTAGAGCGGATTCGGGTTACGAGCCTCATCATTCAGTTTGAACATTTGAATGTAAACTTGATTAAATTGCTCTGGCTTAACGTACTCACCCACCACAGCATCAATTTCTTCATCCGTTGGCCACAAGTCATTGAGATAAACCGGCTTGCCGTCTTTATCTGTACCTAAAGAATCACGTTCGATATCAAAACGAATCGTACCAGCTAACGCGTAAGCAACGACCAAAGGTGGTGATGCTAAGAATGCTTGTTTTGCGTAAGGATGAATTCGACCATCAAAGTTGCGATTCCCAGAAAGTACCGCCGTTGAATACAGATCTCGGTCGATGATCTCTTGTTGGATTTTCGGGTCAAGTGCACCACTCATACCGTTACAGGTTGTACACGCATAAGCCACGATACCAAAACCAAGTTTCTCTAGTTCAGGGAGTAAGCCAGATTCTTCAAGGTAGAGTCGAGCAACTTTAGAACCCGGAGCAAATGAAGACTTCACCCAAGGTTTGCGCACCAAGCCAAGCTCATTCGCTTTCTTAGCGACCAGACCTGCTGCCACAACGTTTCTTGGGTTACTGGTATTGGTACAAGAAGTAATCGCCGCGATGATCACCGCGCCATCTGGAAGCTCGCCTTCCTTCTCTTGCCACTCGCCAGACACACCACGTTCAGCAAGCTCTGAGGTAGGCAAACGACGATGAGGATTAGATGGACCTGCCAAATTGCGCCCGACTTGGGACAAATCAAACTCAAGCACGCGTTCGTAAACCGCCGTGTCTAAATCATCCGCCCACAGACCGGTTTGCTTGGCGTACTTCTCTACCAAGTCGACCTGTTGATCATCGCGCCCTGTCAGTTTGAGGTAATTAATGGTCTGCTCATCAATGTAGAACATCCCAGCGGTTGCGCCGTATTCTGGCGTCATGTTTGAGATGGTCGCGCGGTCGCCGATGGTTAGGTCTCGCGCCCCTTCGCCAAAGAACTCGAGATAGGATGAAACCACACGTTCATTGCGCAGGAACTCGGTAATCGCCAACACGATATCGGTGGCGGTAATACCCGGTTGACGCTTACCAGTCAGCTTCACACCAACAATGTCTGGCAGACGCATCATCGACGGGCGACCAAGCATAACCGTCTCCGCCTCTAAGCCGCCGACACCAATCGCAATAACGCCAAGTGAATCAACGTGAGGAGTGTGACTGTCCGTACCGACACAGGTATCGGGATAAGCAATGCCTTGCTTGGCTTGCACAACCGGAGACATCTTCTCCAAGTTGATTTGGTGCATGATGCCGTTACCCGCAGGAATAACACTGACGTTCTCAAATGCCGTTTTACACCATTCAATAAAATGGAATCGGTCTTCGTTTCTGCGCTCTTCTATCGCGCGGTTTTTCTCAAACGCCTCTGGATCAAAGCCTGCATGTTCAACCGCAAGTGAATGGTCGACAATCAATTGCGTTTCAACCACAGGATTTACTTTCGCTGGGTCACCGCCTTGTTCGGCAATCGCATCACGTAGACCAGCAAGGTCGACCAATGCGGTTTGCCCAAGGATGTCATGACAAACTACGCGCGCCGGATACCAAGGGAAATCGAGGTCACGCTTGCGTTCAATCAACTGTTTTAAGCTATCAGTGAGCGTATTTGGATCGCAGCGACGAACCAACTGTTCGGCTAAAACGCGTGAGGTGTATGGGAGCTTTTCATAGGCTCCAGGAGAAATATCGTTAACTGCTTCTCGGGTGTCAAAATAATCGAGTTGGGTTCCCGGGAGCGGCTTACGATATTGAGTATTTATATTTGTGGTGATGCTCATGGGCTTGCTTCCGCTTTAGTGTACATCTTGTGCCTGAACGCACCGCGATACTGTTTTTGAAATAGATTCGCGGTGAAAGAGACGCCCCTTGTGATTGCCATCAAGACAAAACTCACAAAGAGGCGTCACGCGCTAGCGTTGTTCGATTGGCACCCAGTCTTGATGATCCGGTCCGGTATAATCCGCACTTGGACGAATGATTCGGTTGTTCGCACGTTGTTCATACACGTGCGCCGCCCAACCTGTCAGTCGACTCATCACAAAGATTGGTGTAAACAATTTGGTCGGAATATCCATGAAGTGGTAAGCCGAAGCATGGAAGAAGTCGGCATTACAGAACAGACCTTTCTCGCGCTTCATGACGGATTCCACGCGCTCAGAAACCGCGTAAAGATGCGTGTCACCCACCTCTTTCGATAACGCTTCTGACCAACGCTTGATCAATGCATTACGAGGGTCACTTTCGCGATAAATCGCATGACCAAAGCCCATGATTTTGTCTTTATTCTCTAGCATCTGCAGAATATTGGCTTCTGCTTCATCTGGCGTTTGCCAATCTTGAATCATTTCCATCGCTGCTTCGTTTGCACCGCCATGAAGTGGGCCACGCAGCGTACCGATAGCAGCCGTGATGCAAGAATGAAGATCAGAAAGCGTAGAAGCACATACGCGCGCTGCAAATGTTGAGGCATTAAACTCATGCTCTGCATAAAGAATCAAAGAACAGTGCATCACCTTTTTGTGGGTTTCGCTTGGTGCTTTATCGGTAAGCAGTTTTAGGAAGTAGCCGCCAATGCAGTCTTCGCTGTTATCGTGCGTTTTGATTCGCACGCCATCGTGGCTGAAGCGATACCAGTAACAGATGATCGCAGGGAAAAGCGCCAGCATGCGCTCAGTAGCATAGAGCTGTTGCTCAAAGTCCATTTCTTGCTCTAAGTTACCCAGCATAGAGCAACCTGTGCGCATAACATCCATTGGGTGAGCATCAGCAGGGATCAGCTCTAACGCTTGCTTAAGCTCCGCTGGTAAGCCACGCAAGCTCAGTAGATGTGTCTTGTAGGCGTCTAGTTCTTGTTGATTAGGCAAGTGACCGCGTAACAGCAAATGCGCCACTTCTTCAAATTGAGCATGATTTGCCAAGTCCGTAATATCGTAACCACGATACGTTAGACCCGTCCCCGTTTTACCGACAGTGCATAAAGCTGTGCTTCCAGCGCTTTGACCACGTAGACCTGCGCCACCTATCTCAGCTTTCTTTTCTACAGAATGAGGCATTGTTGAACTCCTTTTCTGTCTGACTTGGCTCTCTTAATGGGCTCTTTTGAATCAGACAATTTTCACGTTATTGGATTAGAGATTCTTTTCTTGGGCTTCCGTTTGTTTCTTTATTGACCTTATTTACCCTCGGAGAACAGCTTGTCTAACTTATTCTCGTAGTCGTGGTAATTAAGGTGCTCATACAGCTCTTTTCGTGTCTGCATTGAATCAAGCATCGCTTCTTGGTTGCCTACTTCAAGCAAGTGTTTGTAAACCATCTCAGCCGCTTTGTTCATCGCACGGAATGCACTCAATGGGTACAAAACCATGTCCACTTTGGATTGGGCTAGCTCTTCACAGCCGTATAATGGCGTTTGTCCAAACTCAGTAATGTTGGCAAGAATTGGAACGTGCTTCCCTGTCGCGTCTTCGAGCGCTGCCGAGAACTGTTGATATTGGTCGAGCTGATTCATTGCTTCTGGGAAGATCATATCTGCGCCCGCTTCCACACATGCAATCGCACGTTCAATCGCACTGTCCATGCCTTCAACCGCTAACGCATCAGTACGAGCCATAATGACAAAGCTCTCATCATTACGTGCATCCACCGCCGCTTTCACTCGATCAACCATTTCTTGTTGGCTAACAATCGCTTTGTTTGGACGATGACCACAGCGCTTCTGTGCTACTTGGTCTTCCATATGCACAGCCGCCGCGCCCGCTTTTTCCATCGCCTTGATAGTGCGTGCGATGTTAAAAGCGCCACCAAAGCCGGTATCGATATCGACCAATAACGGCAAATCACACGCGTTGGTGATACGGTCTACATCGACTAAAACATCGTTCAGTGTCGTAATGCCAAGATCTGGCAAGCCGTAAGACGCGTTAGCGATGCCGCCACCCGACAAATAGATAGCTTGGTGACCCAAATTTTTCGCCATCATGGCGCAGTATGGGTTAATGGTGCCGACGATCTGCAGCGGGTTGTTTTGCTCAATGGCGAGTCTGAACTTCGCCCCCGGAGATAAGCTCATGACAATTTCCTTCTAGTCTTGTTCTCTATCTTTACTTTCAGAATGTAAAATCTGTAATTCGATTAGTTTTCGGCTGCCTGAGATGTGCCTTCTCATCAGCATTTCTGCCAGTTCTTCATCACGGTTGCGAATCGCTTGCAGAATGAATTTGTGCTCGTTGAGTGCTTCATTAGGACGAGATTGCGCACGCGGTGATTGGTAACGATACATGCGCAGCAAGTGATACAGCTCGTCGCAAAGCAAAGAGATAAGCTTGCTGTTTCGACTCGCTTGAATGATTCGATAATGGAAGTCGAAGTCACCATGCTGGTGGAAGTAAGACGATCCTTCGACTTCGTCGATATGTTTGGAATGTGTCGACAATAGCATTTCCAAACTCAGTAACTCTTCTTGAGTGATATAGCGAGCCGCTAGCCTTGCCGCCATGCCCTCTAATGCTTCGCGGACGGAATACAATTCGATGAGTTTTTCTGGAGAGAAAGTGATCACACGAGCGCCAACATGCGGAATGCGCTCAATCAAGCCAAGCCCTTCAAGACGCATCATGGCTTCACGTAAAGGACCTCTACTCACTTGATATTTCTTGGCTAATTCAGGCTCTGAGATTTTACTGCCCGGTTCAATTTCACCACTCACAATCGCTTCCACTAACGATTCGGTCAGCGATTCAGATTTAGTGTGCTCCTTCTCAGAGACAGTCACTTTATGACGAGTTTTCAATTCTGTATTCATATTCAAGGCACTCGTATTTAGAAATCAAAGTGTCAACAATTTGTTAACTTGAATATAAAATAGACGATCAGATTGTCGACAATCAAGCAAATTGTCGACAATTTAGACTAAGGTATAGTGCTATTGAGTAGTTTATGAGTGGATAAATAGAAAATTTAATGAGAGTAAGTAGAAATTGTCGACAATAAAAACTCAATAAATTCAGCAAGTAAAAAGAATTAGGGAGCACAACAGCTCCCTACTTGGGTTTAATTTGCTAACGAACGGTCGGATTTGCCTAGTTGACCAGTTTGTAGGTTAAGTCTTTTTCATCCAACAAACCGGATTCAACTAGGTTTCGCTCTAGCATCATATCTTGCAGTTGTTTCAGAGAATTGATGTTGCCGTAACTACGGCGGATCTGGTCAAACGCTTCTTCCAGTTGCGGTAAGTTTTGTGCATTCATCTGGTCGGTAGTCGCTTCAGAAGCCGCCAAGAACCACTCTACATCATTGGTGATCTCTTGCACTTGAATCAGGCTTTCACGCAATTTCGCTTGGTAATGCTCGACCTCTTTGATGGCAGAAAAGAACTCCGTCCATGCTTGCATGTTGTCGATAGCAGATGTGGAAGACATGGTAGTTTTGTTGAGCTTCACACGGGACTCATTGATCGCCTCTTTCAGCTTGAATAAACGCAAACTGAGTTCATCAGAACGCTTTGGCAGTAACTTAACTTCGTACTTCACCAGTTTACGAATCGCATGAATGTGTTCATCACGCTTACGCGCCGAAAGCGCCAGGAACTCATGATCGACTTTTCCGACTGAGTTGGTTTTGAGTTGTTTACGAGCAGATTCAATTTTTTTATTAAGAAGAGATTTTACGCCTTTCTTTGAGCCCTCTTCCCATGCTTTACGAGAAGCGGCTTTTAACGCTGCGCCACCTGCAACTTCCAACAGGGCTGCACCTTCTTTCGAGCCGGGAAATGGAATCATCCCAATACCAGTCCTTACCCCTTTTTGTGCAATATCCATCGCGACCATTTTCTTGTCGCGTTTCACCCAGTTCTTGGCAGATTGGTATTTATTACCGAATTTTCTCGCCCAACTTTTGTGATATGACTTACTGTCCTTTTCTACATTTTGCAAAAATTCTTTTGCCATCTTTTTTGCATTTTGACTCGCCATAAAGAACTCCTTTTCTTTTAATAAATCGAATAGCGAATAAGATCTAATACTGCTATTTTTTGAGTAATTTGATTAATAATAGTATTTATATTTCAAATTTTTATTATTGAAAAGTTCAAGCATAAGGATATGCAATGGCTGATAAATACAGCAGTTCGGCTAGTTTGATGTCTGCAAAAGACTCAAGTAATCAAGAACATATCATAAGTAATGCAACAATAAAGCAAGCCTTGTCAGAGCCCTTCGAAATCAAAGCAATGCTGATATCCAGTGGCTTTGACATGCAAGATCAACTGGGTCAGTTCCTTACCATAAACCGTTATTTCAACGAATCTGGCAGCAATACACTCAATCGTTCCTACAATGGAGTTGTGACATTGATCCAACATTTAGGAATGGATTCTAATTTGCAGAATCACCAATATGAAATAACACTTAAACCGTGGTTTTGGTTATTAAAACACACACATTCTTTCCGGGTTTATCAAAATCAATCCACACAAGAAATTGTCAGTGATATTTTCGATAACGCTGGTTTCAAGGGTAACTATAAAATATCCAGTATGCCTTCGACCAAGCGTGAATATTGTTTGCAATATAACGAATCGGATTTTGACTTCGTTTCTCGCCTGCTCGCTGAAGAAGGCGTTCATTATTATTTTGAGCATGCGAGTGGTTCACACACTATGATTTTGCAAGATGCTCAAACCCCATTTGATAAAGCCAGCACAGCGAAATTTGATATGAAGGAAACGCCGACAGGCTCACTTCCTTTGCTTGAAGATTGGTGCCCTACCGTTGCCTTTCATGGCGCGAGTGTTGAGTTATCAAGCTACGATTATTCGCAGACGAAACTCATCACCAGCGGCAGTAAAACCTCCAGCAATACCATTGCCAACAACACTAAACTCGCCAACACGCGTTACCCGACTTTGGGCATCAGCGGGGACATGACTGATCTCTCTAGCAATCTTGCCAAACGACGAATCGAGTATGTTGAGCAGGATTACCAAAGCGTCATTGCCAGCGCAAAACACGATCTCTTCGAGCTCGGTACTTACTTCTCGCTCTCAAGCCATCTAGACAAAGATCAACTTGGTGACTTTTCTGTCATCAGTATGGAAGTGGAATACACTGAAAGTGCAGAGAGCAGTACCAGACTGAAATTGATCCCAAAAGATACCCCTCACTACCCTCAACCTCGCTCAAAACAAGTGGTTCAGGGCTTGCAGAGCGCAGTCGTTGCTGGCTCAACCGCGGGTGATATTAATCAGGATGAACAAGGTCGTGTGCGTATTCAGTTCCAATGGGATACAGACGCAACTGGCGACAAAACCAGTTGCTATGTTCGTGTCGCACAAATGCTTGCGGGAAGTGGTTACGGTGCTCAGTTTGTGCCGCGTGCCGGACAAGAAGTGCTGGTCTCTTTCATCGATGGCGATCCAGATAGACCTATCATCACGGGCAGCGTTTACAACAGCAAAAATGCCCCGCCTTATGCCGAAGCCAATACAACAAAGTCTGGCATCAAAACTCAACTTTCTGGACAGAGTAACGAGCTCTACTTCGATGATAAAAAAGACAATGAACTGCTTTACCTTCATGCAGCCAAAGACCTGACGCAAGAAGTTGAAAACAACCAAACCGAAACCATCAAGGGTGAATTAAGCCAAACAGTCACCAAAGCGGTATCCGTGTCGACAGAAGACAACTACTCGCTGAGCGTTACCAAAGCACTGAGCGAAAAAGCCAAGTCGATTTCGATTGAAGCTGACGATTCTATCGAGCTCAAAGTTGGCTCAAGCAAAATAACCCTGTCCTCATCATCCATTGCCATTGAAGCAACCAATATCGACGTCAAAGCCAGCAGCGCGCTGAATTTGGAAGGGACCAACGTCACCAGCAAAGCCACTTCAGCCAACAAAGTTTCTGGCACCACGACCGCGCTTGAAGCTACCAGTTCAAACAGCATTTCTGGCTTGAGTATTTCCATCAAAGCAGACACCACGCTCTCTGCAGAGGGCTCTTTGAGTGCCGAGTTTAAATCGGGGCTCAAAGCGACATTTGATGGCGGCGTAATGGGTGAAGTGAAAGGCGCAATTGTAAAGGTTAACTAATGAAATATAAGAAGATTCCATACCAAACGGCTGGGCAAATACTACCGAGATTTAAAGCCAGCGACGAAGCAAAGGCACTACTCGACGAGGAAACCAGCATCAGCGATGCAATTCAATCACTCACAGACAAAGAGCTCTACAACGATCTCGTGCAGTTTTTGACGCACGCTCTACCCGTACGTGAGGCAATTTGGTGGGGAGCGTTGTGTTTAAATCAACGCAATGAGGAATGGTCACCACTTCAAAAACAGAGTGTCGAAACTTGCATGGCTTGGGTGCGTTCACCCTCCGAAGAATTACGCCGTAAAGCGGAACACCTATCTCACCGACTAGAACTAAACTGCGGGCCATCTTGGCTTGCTCAAGCGGTATTTTGGAATGGTTCTGGCAGCATCGTTGCACCAGATATTCCACCCGTTATGCCTGATCCATTTTTGTATGCCAAAGCTACTGCAGGTGCGATAAATCACGCAGCTGCCCTTCCTGAATGGGACAAAACTAAACCTTATTATCAAGCCGCAATCGCGATGGCGCTTGATATCGCTGCAGGCGGTCAAGGCACTTCAGATAACCAATCACAAACTGCAGTACAAGGAGAAGTACGATGACGTTACCTGCTGCTCGTATCACTGACATGCATGTATGCCCAATGCAGACACCAGCAACCCCACCAATTCCTCATGTGGGTGGTCCGGTCACCGGCCCCGGGGCACCTACTGTGTTGATCGGTAGCTTACCGGCCGCGACAGTAAGTGACGTTTGCGTGTGCGTTGGAACCCCAGATTCTATCGCGATGGGAAGCACGACCGTGCTATTAAGCAATAAGCCTGCCGCCCGAATGGGAGACACCACTTCTCATGGTGGCAGTATTGTTGCCGGTATGCCCACAGTGCTTATAGGGGGATAAAACCTCTTTATAAATCAGGATATTATATTGATAGGTGTATTCCTCCGACCAATTTTTTGGATCGACATCTTAGTTTTTATTAAATAGTTAATTTTTATCGGCTATTTAGGAAAATCCTCACTAGACTGAAGTTTACAAACTATGAAACCAGAGGAACGGAATTATCTCTGGCTTAATAAAACAATAATTCATGGATTGAATATGGTTGATATTGATAGTCTTTTGGCACCGATCACAGATGGATCGCCGAGTGGCGTCTATCTAAAACTCGATAGAAGTGCCTATCGAGCACTGAGAAACAGTTACAATGCGGCGCAATCGTCATTTCGCCAGTTGGTGGAAACGCCCGAAGCATCCAGTGATGAATCCTTACTTGAGAGTAATGATGAAAACTGGACGCAACTGCGTACCGCGACATTTCACGCTCTCACCCAGTCAAGCAAAGACTTGGAGTTACTAGGTTGGTATATCACCAGTCAGTTGTTCACCGACGCACCCTATCGAAACCTTGCCGACGCAACGCAAGTTCTTCTAAGCACCGTGGAGCAGTTTTGGGACTCTCTCAATCCATTCCTTCCTGAAGACAAACTAAAAAGCGCTGAGGAGTCTGGCATAGCGAGAGAACGCGCTGAGTTCCGTATGAAGCCTTTGCTACAGCTTGTTGGCGAAACTCATGATACAACTGCCGTGTATATGCCTTTGCAGTTAATCGGCTTGATTGATGACATCACTTTTGCCGATTACCTACGTGCAGAGCGCAACGGTTCGCTTGGCGAAATCAAAACTAAAGCGCAAAACCTTTTCAGCGCAGACACGCAAGACATCTTAATGGATCTGGCGCAAACGTATCAGAATCTTGATGCTACAGAACAAGCCATCGCGAAGCATTGCCAACCAATTAACGCCACGCCAGTAAGTTTCAAATTCATCAAAGAAAACATCGCTGAACTGATAAATACGATTCGTTACCTCACCGAAGATAATTTTTCCAAGTGGCCGTTAGACGAAAAATTTAGGCTGTTAAAAGATGAACAGCAAACTGCTGAGTTAGAACTGCCAAGCGTAAGCGCTGTTGAGCTGACTGATAACATATTGGAGTCAGTTGCTCAAACAACGGGTCAAGCAAATAAAGAAACGAGCCAAACGTCTTCTACTCAGCAAATCGATTCTGTGCCCCCCACTTCGACCACACAGACTCAACCCCTTATCCAAGCGGCTTCCGTTAGCATCGATGCTCAAGTACAAAATCGCGACCACGCCTTTCACGAACTTAGAAAGCTCGCCGACTACTTCAAGCAAACCGAGCCACACAGCCCTGTTCCGTTTTTGCTAGAGCGCGCAATTCGTTGGGGTTATCTGAGCTTACCAGAGCTACTCCAAGAAATGACTGGTGGCAACAGCCAAGTGCTCGACCATATCAATCAACTCACCGGAATGGACAACTTAGAACAAACCATTCTGAAGAAAATTCCTGAACCACAATCAGTGCCAGAGTCGGTTCCGACCGTACCACCTGCGACTGAGGTTCAAACTGCCTCTAATGAGGAGTCTCAAAGTGCAACGTCAATTGAAGCAACAACGTCAGAGCAAAGTGACACTCCAAATACAACCAACCAACCAGAAGTAAAAACTACTCAATCGTCGAGCGGTATTACCGATTTCGAGTGGTGAAGCAAAAAATGCTAAAAAGCAAAGGAGAACCAAATGGCTTCTATTTACATGAGAATTGATGGCACCACACCAAAAGGTGCTGCAACGGTAGAAAAGATCGGTGGCAAGGATGGATTTTTTGCTATTGATACAGTGAACTGGAGTGCCGTTCGTGGCGTTGGCATCGACGTCGGTAATGCGAACAACGCAGACCAAGGCATGGTCGCGCTAGGTGAAGTGAACATCTCTCGTGGCTGTGATGGTGCGACACCGTACCTAACGACTTTCCTTTACGCGCCAGGTGGTGAAGGTAAAACTATCGAGATCGTGATGACTAAGCCAAACCGCGAAGGTTCTGGTGCAGATCCATACCTAATCCTGACACTGAGCGCAGCACGTATGTCGAGCTACAACATGGGCGCGTCGGATGGTCACCTGCCAAATGAATCATTCAGCCTGACATACACCGAGATTTCGAAAGCGTACTACATCGAAGGCGAAGGCGGCAAAATCGAGAAAGGGCCTGAAGTGGGCTTTGACGCGACGACAGCGAAAGTTACTTCGACAGCTTCTTAATGGAATAAGGAGATACCATTATGGCACTGAACTCCCAACACAAGCGAGTTAGCAAAAACCGTGTAAGTATTACTTACGATGTCGAGACGAATGGCGCAGTAGAAACCAAAGAACTCCCTTTTGTGGTGGGAGTCGTCGGTGATTATTCGGGTCACAAGCAAGACAAAGAAGACGTGGAAGATCGCACCTTCTATAACGTCGACAAAGACAACTTCGATACTGTTATGAAGCGTGTTGGCCCTGAGTTATCACTCAAAGTGGACAACGTTTTGGTTGATGACGACAGCCAAATCGAAGCGAGTCTGAAATTCTCATCAATGAAAGATTTCGAGCCTGAAGCCATCGTTGAGCAAGTTGAACCGCTCAAGAAGCTTGTTGAGACTCGTAACCAACTCAAAGTACTGCTTTCAAAAGCGGACCGTTCTCGTGATCTAGAGAAACTACTCAAGGAAGTGCTGCAAAGTGCAGACACTATCAACGCCCTTTCCGATGAGCTAGGCATCCAGAAAGAAGGAGCAGAATAATGACGACGGAAGTTGAAAACCAACCACAAGCAGAAGCGGCTGAAGCTTCGTTGAGCTTTCTGGATCGTGCAATCGAAGCGACCACACAAACGCCAGCGGACACAACAAAAGAACTGTTCTCAGTATTAGCAGAGCAAGCGCTAAGCGGTACAGTTACATGGGACAAGAACGTCACCAAAACGATTGAAAACGCCATCGTAGAGATCGACAAAAAGCTTTCTAAACAGCTATCGAAAGTCATGCAAGAAAATGACTTCCAAAAGCTAGAAGGTTCATGGCGTGGTCTGCAAAAACTGGTTAAAGAGAGCGACTTAGGACGCTCACTGAAAATCAAAATGGTCGACTACACCAAAGACGAACTGCTTGATCAATTTGAAGATGCACCAGCCATCGACCGTAGCCCTTTGTTTAACGCGGTATACCAAGGCGAATACGGCACAGCAGGTGGTGAACCATACGGTACCTTCATCGGTGACTACGAGTTCAGCGCAAAAGATGAAGACGTCGCCCTGCTTCGTTACATGGGTGAAGTAGCCGCTGCGTGTCACGCTCCGTTCGTTGCCGCAGCAAACGCTGAAATGTTTGAGTTCAATGACTTTACTACCTTCGAAGAAGGCAAACCTGTCGCGGCTGGTTTTGATTCTCCGGCTTACGCTGCATGGAACTCGTTCCGTGAAAGTGACGACGCGCGCTACGTAACTCTAACACTACCTCGCACACTGGCTCGTCTTCCTTACGGTGAGAAAGGTCTTGGCACCAAGCTGTTTAGCTACGAAGAGTTAAACACTGACCAAGATGGCAACCCGAATCCATCAAGCAATGATGAGTTGGTTTGGTCAAATGCCGCTTACGAGTTAGGTCTAAAAATGACGCAAGCGTTCACTGCGTACGGCTGGTGTACAGCGATTCGCGGTCTGGATAACGGTGGTAAAGTAGAAAACCTACCAAACCTAACGTACAAGACCGAAGCTGGCGACTTGGTTCAGCAATGTCCAACAGAAGTGAACCTAACCGACGAACGCGAGAAAGAGTTAAGTGACCTAGGCTTCTTGCCACTGGTTCACTACAAGAACTCAAACTACGGCGTGTTCATCGGTGGTCAAACAACACAGCAACCGAAGACGTACACAGATCCAGATGCAACAGCAAACGCAGCGATTTCAGCGCGCCTTCCATACATCATGGCAAGTGGTCGCATCGCTCACTACTTGAAAGTCATGGGTCGCGACAAGCTAGGGTCAAACCTAGAAGCGCCAGACATTCAACGCGAACTTCAACTGTGGATCGATCAATATACCAACGCAGGTGCAATTGGTAATGATCAACGAGCGAAAACGCCATTGGCAGAGTCTCGCATTGAAGTCGTTGAACAACCGGGTAAACCGGGCGCGTATTCAGCCGTTGCTCACCTAAGACCTTGGCTACAACTTGAAGAGCTGACTACGTCGGTTCGTATGGTAGCGAAGATCCCAGGTTAATACCGATCACAGTAAGTAAGTGGTTGGAATTAGCGCAGGAATAACGCTTGAGAACAAGGCTAAAATTTTCGGTAAGTAGTTATTCTACAATCAAAATTTTAAACGAAGTTATCGAGCGTTATAACCAGCTAGAATGACCAATTATTTACTACGATCGGTATACGCATAATAAAGCTTGGTCGAAGTAGGATGCTTCGACCAAGCCAATTCGATTTAGGTCACAAGGATAGTATGAGTAAGATTTATCACTCAGGTTGGCAGACCCAATTTACACAGCTAGACGATAAAGACAGCGACTTTTTACAAGAGGCGCTCTCTTTACTGTCTCAAGTGTCTCGCTCCGCGCTAGACAATCCCGATGCGCTTATTACTCATATTTCGCGCCTAATTGCAGAGATTGACAATAAGCTCTCGAAACAGATGGATACATTACTGCATCATCCAGAATTTGAGGCGCTACAAACCAATTGGCTAGGGCTTCAAGGCTTAGCCACCCTGCCCGTTAATTACCAACGCACTCAACTCAAGCTTCTCAATATGAGTTGGGAAGAAGTGTCTTCCGACGTCAATCAAGCCTACAGCACCAAAACGTCCGAGTTATACAACAAGATCGGCAACCAAGAGTTAAACACCTTAGGCGGACATCCATTCGGTTGCTTGCTGTTCACGCAGCCAGTAGCGGCAGATATGGATTTCGAATCTGACTACGATGATTTATTCACCGTAGAACTATTGAGCCGCTTGGGTGAAGCGACGTTATGCCCAGTGCTATTTGCTCCTAATCGCGATTTCTTTGTCGAATCCGGCGCAGACTGGCTGTCTGACATCAACCGAATCGAGAAGATCCTCGCCAGCCCTGATTACCAATCGTGGCAATCTTTACGCAGTAAGTCCTCTGCGCGTTTTGTCGGTTTAGTGATGCCAGAAATGTGCATGCGTACACGTTATCAAAACGCTAAAGTGGGATTCATCTACAACGAGAAACAAAACGGACTTTGGGGCAATGCGGGCTTTGCGTTTGTATCCACCATTATGCGAGAACATCAACGTGTGAGTTGGTTTGGCTTTTTGAAATCTCGCTGGAACGACAACAACCAAGGTGCCGTGGTCAATCAAAGCCAAAGCGATAGCCATTTTCTGATTCAACCACAAACCAAAGTGACCTTGTTTGGGCAACTGTCGACCTTCTACAGTCGAAGTGGTTTTATCCCTCTTACTAAGAGCCCTTTGAGCGATAAGTTTTACTTCAATGGTAACAATTCGATTTGGCACAACAGTGAATCTGATAACGAGAAAGTCCTCACTCAAATCCAAACCTCGTTGATGTCTTGCCGTATTGCACATTATCTCAAAGTACAAGTGCGAGAGATGATTGGCAGCTTCAAAACAGCGGCTGAGTGTGAATTATTCCTCTCTCAATGGATAGAAAAATTCTCTAGTAACGTGGCTTACGCCAACGAAGAGACCCTATCAAAATACCCATTGAGTTTTGCAAAGATCAGCGTGTGCGACTCTGACCATCATCCGGGCAATTTCGTCTGTACATTGCGTATCGTCCCGCAGTATCAATACGACCATTTCAGCGGCGAAGTGGTGCTGACAACAGAATTGGATGAGGTGGCGTAATGAGTTTTTGGCGTACCTTTGTGCAAACAGCCCCTACCACTCGTCGAGATGATATCGAGGACATCAAATATCACCTGACTCGTCTGTTCGATTCGGAGGCGTCGCTGATGAGCATTGACGATCGGTTAACCGAAGTGCAGCGCTCTAACTACCGTTTTGGCATCGAGGATGTGCACCTATTGAGCGCGAGTCTCGACCACCAGCAATTAGCCCTCAAACTAGAAAACTACATTCGACATTTCGAGCCACGCCTTAGCCAAGTCATGGTTGAACTTGTTGAGCGTAAAGCGGGAGAAAACACCATCGCTTTCAATATCGTCGCCAAAGCCAAAACGGCACAGGGCGAAAAAGAGCTGATTTTTGATTCCAAGATTTCATTAAGCGACATGACTACCGATATGAAGGAGGATTTGTATGAGTGATCCTCTACTGCGTTATTACGAACAAGAGCTGACTTTTGTTCGCCGTGCTCTCGGTCAATTTGGTTCTGAACATCCAGAACACGCACAACGCCTAAACATCCATCAGGGACAAATCGAAGATCCGAGTTTGGCTCGCTTATTGGATGGCGTGGCACTATTGAATGCCAACGTCGAAAAACGTCTATCTGAGCAAATCCCTGAAGTTGTCGAAGGATTACTTGGCGTACTCTACCCAAGTTACATTCAAACGGTACCAAGTGTAGCGTATCTAGAAATGAGCACAGACGCGCCTTCCACAGACAGCACGACGCTTCCCAAAGGCACACGATTTTCTTCCGAATCGCAAGGAAAAACATGTTTGTTCACCACAACGGATGAACTCAAAACGACACCATTTGCACTGATTGACACCAAGGCAAGCAGCGCGCCCTTTGACTTCAATCGCCCACAAGGCAGTGAACAAACTACCGCCGTTATTCAGCTCACTCTGTCTACTGGCGATGATGATGTGCACTTCAGTCAATTAGCGTTAGAAGATCTCGACTTTTTCGTTCAAGGTTTCGAAAACAATGCGGATTCCTTGGTTGAACTGCTGCTCAGTGAAGCGCGTGCAATATCGATTTCCGACATCAATGGTGAGAATCACGCTGTCTTGGCTGCCAATCAGCTAAAGAGCCGAATCAGCGATAAGCAGTTTCAGTTTCTGCCACAAAAAGGCAATCAATTTTCTGGCTACCATTTGATGAACGAATTTTTCTTCTTCAAAGAGAAACGTCAGTTTTTCCGTCTTAAAGGCTTTGGTGAAGCGTGTCAGCAACATGATTGCTCCACGGTGGTATTAAACCTGTTTATGCACTCTTTGCCGATGGAGTTTATCCGTCTATTCGACAACCAAGTGTTTAAGCTCAATGTCGTGCCTGCGGTGAACCTCTTTGAGCAAACGGGCGAACCAACCAGCTATGACCAACGTAGCCTGACCATTCCCGTTAACGCCGATGCGCATACCGATAATGAAATTCAAGTGGTCGACATTTTGGATGTGTTTGAGATTACGTCGAGCGGTCAAAAACTGCTGACACCACTGTTTAAAGACAGTTACCAGAGCGACCCACATTGTGATTACTGGCAAAGCCGAAAAGACTCCACAGGTGAACTGCGACTGGCGATTAGCCTAAACGCCAACCAAGAGCTCGAATTCAATAAACTCTATGGCACTCGCCTTCTTTGTACCAATGGCAAACAAGCATGCACCATCAACGGTGAGATGACATGTTTAGAGCCGATCGATTTACCCGGCGATTTTCATTCTCTCTACCCGCCGTCGGCTCCGATAGAACGTGAATCTGACGCCAATATGCACTGGCAATTTATCGGGCTACTGAACAGCAACTTCTCATCTCTGCTGCACTCAGAAGATCCTACTCAACAGCTTAAGCAAATGCTGCAATTGTGTAGCCGCAATCAGTTAGTAAGCGATGAAATTCAGATGATTCAGTCAGTTAAAGTGCGCTCGCAAGTTTCATCGATGCGTATTCTTGGCAAGAACGTTTTCTCTCCGGGCACAGAGATTGAAATCACTCTCGATACCTCTGGTAACTATCTGACTTTCACCGATGTGTTGAATCGCTTCTTCCAACAGTTCTGTAGTTTTGATCGCTACATTCAGCTCACAATTCGTCTTTATGGCAAAGATGGCATTGCGAGGCGTTATCCAAAAATCCACGGGAGCCAGCGCTCGATGTAGCGTGGAAGATAGATGATGTCGATGTCACTGATTAACGATTTAAAGGCGAACCCACATGAGTATGACTTTGCTCAAGCAATGCGATTGCTGATGCAAATGGCAAACCAGTCTGGGCACAAGCTGAAGTTAGAGCTCAAAGCGGAAGCCATGCCCCATGGTGATGCCGACGATATTCAATACTTTTCGTTCAGTGACCATAGCGCCAAAGTTCGTATTGCTCAGCAAGCACTATCTGGTGCACAAGGGGTTATCCCCAACTACATCTATGAGGAATTGTTGTTTGCACTGCATAACGACGATCACGCACTCAAGGACTTTTTAGACGTATTCAATCAACGCCATTTTGAACTTGCCGCGCAGTTAGAACTCGCTCCTCATCTCTTGGTGCAGAAAGAGTTGGCAAAAGAAAAAACCGATTTACTCAAACAACTGGCGAACCTGAAACACGAACACGGCGCGCTGTTCCAGTATTCGCTGTTGTTCGCTCAAGGGCATCGTAACTTAGAAACGTTAGAGCAGATTCTCAACGACTACTTCCCTTACCAAATCAATGTGTCGACTAAGAGCCATGAACGTCGGCAGTTACCCGCTAGTTCTCTTACCCGTTTAGGACAGAAAGACGACTATAACAGCGGAATCGGACAGGGTTTCCTCATTGGCAAAACGTGCATGACTTACAACCAACATTTGGTGGTGAGTATCCAGCCTGCCAACCGCAAAGAACTGCATCAAATTCATCGAGATACTCAGTTGGCGAGCCACATGCGCCAGCTCATTCAACATTATTTACGAGACGCCACGCCGATTTCTATTTATCTCAACGTTAAGCGTGCGTATCTCGAAAAACCAAGGCTGTCTGCTCAACCAGATCAAGCCGCGAAATTGGGTGAAGTGGATTGCCTCGCCCCAGAACGTAAACCTACAGAGCGGATTCGGATTCTTCTGAAATAGCTAGGTAGACACCGCGACGACAAAGAAGGTTATCGCGCAAAAGACAAGGATAAGGTTATGACACAAGTAACGCTGACAAATTTAGTCGCCAAGTTATCGCCAGAATTAAAACGTGCATTGGAAGCTTCTGCGGGTGCAGCTATGAACCAAGGCGTTGCTGCCATTGAGCCAGAACATTGGTTGCTCACGCTATTGAATCAGCAAGACGCGCACTTAAAAACTTTGATTGAAAGTCAGAAGATCAACCAAGATCAACTTGCTAGTGAACTGGCAAATCGCATCGAGCGCTTACCAAAAGTACAAGACAGCCAGCCAACGCTCAGCCATTCACTGACTGAACTTCTCAAAGACGCTTGGATGATTGCCTCCGTTAACTATGGGCATGGTGAAATTATCAGCCTGCATCTCGTTCAAGCACTGTTGCAGCAGAACGTCATGGGCGTATCGAGCAACAATCTCGAATCACTACAGAACGTGTCGACCGAGTCCCTGCAAGGTTTAATCAACAAAACGCCGGTTAAGCGAACAACACAACAAAGCACAGGTGAAGCAAGTTCAGCCGCAAATACAGCAAGCGCGAACGACGCATTAAGCAAGTACACCATCAACCTGACTCAACAAGCGATTGAAGGCAATATCGATCCAATTTCTGGGCGTAATTCTGAAGTGAGAAAAGCCATCGACATTCTTTGTCGTAAACGCCAGAACAACCCTATTTTCGTTGGTGAGCCGGGCGTGGGTAAAACCGCGGTCGTTGAAGGCTTAGCGCTGAGAATCGCAGCAGATGAAGTGCCAAGTGCGCTGCAAGGCGTTCAACTCCATTCGCTTGATTTAGGGCTATTACAAGCAGGCGCGAGCGTAAAAGGTGAATTTGAAAATCGCCTGAAAGACGTAATCAACGAAGTGAAAAACAGCGATGTGCCAATCATTGTATTTATTGACGAAGCACATACGCTTATCGGGGCTGGTGGTGCAGCAGGACAAAATGATGCTGCCAACTTATTGAAACCCGCTCTTGCGCGTGGTGAGTTCAAAACCATTGCCGCAACAACATGGGCAGAGTACAAAAAGTACTTTGAGAAAGATCCTGCTTTGACTCGCCGTTTCCAAGTCGTGACTGTAGAAGAGCCAAATGCGGAAGATGCCAAACAAATGCTGCGAGGCATTGCGGCTTCATTGCAAAAGCACCACGGCGCTTTTATTACAGAATCAGCCATTGATGCGGCGGTTAACCTATCTATTCGCTACTTACCTTCTCGCCAATTGCCAGATAAAGCGATCAGCCTACTAGACACCGCCAGTGCGCGTATTGCATTAACTCAAGGTGCAAAACCAGAAGTGATTGAAGCGTTAGAGCAAACCATTCGTTATCAACAAAACGAACAGTCTGCTTTAGAGAAAGAATTTGATTTGTTCGGCACTGGCGCAGAAGAAATTGCCGAATTGAAGCAAGACATCGCCACCAATCAATCTCAATTAGCGGACTACCAAACGCGTTGGGAGCAAGAAATCACATTGGTTGATGAGATTAAAGCGCTTCAACAAAGCATCACAGAAAGCGAAACGCCGGACGAAGCTCAACAAACCCAATTGAATGCCCTTCTCGACCAATTACGTGAGCTTCAAGGTGAAGAACCGTTAGTTAATGCGATGGTGGATGATGCGACCATTGCTCAAGTCATTTCCGGTTGGACAGGCATTCCCGTCGGCAACATGATGAGTGATGAAATCGCTCGCCTATTATCACTAGAATCAGAGCTAGATAAACGCGTTATCGGTCAAAACGTGGCGAAGCAAGAACTGGCAAAAGCGATTCGAATCTCGCGTGCTGGCTTAACCGACAATCGCAAACCAATCGGTGTGTTCTTGATGTGTGGTCCAAGTGGTGTCGGTAAAACGGAAACCGCCATGGCGCTCGCCGAGCAGCTTTACGGAGGCAGCAACGATCTCACGGTTATCAACATGACCGAGTTTAAAGAAGAACACAAAATCTCAATGTTACTTGGCTCACCTGCCGGCTATGTTGGCTTTGGTGAAGGTGGCGTGTTAACCGAGGCGATTCGCCGCAATCCTTATTCTGTCTTGCTTTTGGATGAGATGGAAAAAGCGCATCCGGGCGTTCATGACCTCTTCTATCAAATCTTCGATAAAGGACACATCAAAGACAGCGAAGGTCGCACGGTAGATTTCAAAAACACCTTAATCATCATGACTTCCAACGCCGCTGATCAAGCGATTTGCGATGTGTGTGATGAAAACGCCGAACGCATTAGCAACGATGAACTGCTTGAAGCGATTCGTCCCGATCTACAACGCTACTTCAAACCTGCGTTCTTAGGGCGTACTACCATCGTGCCTTATTACCCACTCAACGATGATGAGTTGGCGAAGATCACCGAAATCGCGCTAAATCGCATTCGCAAAAAACTGGCAGAACAGTATCAAGCGAGCTTTACGTGGGATGCAGGTTTTGTGGATTTGGTTGTCAGCAAAAACACCGACCCTACGACAGGTGGTCGCGCGGTTGAGCAAATCATTAACCGCTCTTTGATGCCGAAGCTCGCAGAAGAATGCATCGCGCGCCTGAGCGCACAACAACCGATTAGCCAAGTGACGGTCACCGCAGCGTCTACGCCACAGGGCTTTGAACTGGATATTCAGTAGTAACGAATCATGATGTTTAGAAGCGTACATTCACCCCATCTCGTCACCACCTCGATACTTGTTCAAGAGGCGGCGGTCAGCTGTGGGGTGAGCTTTTTCCGCAAAATAACCAAGCTGGTTTCATCGCTGTTTATTTTGCTTGGTGCCCTATTCTCGTTTGAAGCTTGGGCGCAAGTTTGGATTGGTCCCGACCGATTGCTACTTGCGACTCACAAATGGGCACCGTACCAAACTCACCAGAATCAAAACATGGATGGGTTTGCGCTCAATCGCGTCAAATGCGCGCTAGGCGAAATGGGACAACCTTACCAACTGACCATGACGGAATGGTCTGACGCACAGCTTCACGTGCACAGTGGTCAACAACATGGTTTTTTCGTCTCGCCGAAAACCAGAGAACACGATAGCTACGCAACGTTGTCTGCTCCTATTACCGAGCAAAAGTTGCGTTGGTATTTTGGTCCCGGTGTAGAGCCTAAGCTTGATGATTTGTCAAAGTTGAACCTTAAGTTCTCGGCAGAATTTGGCTCAAGCACATGGTTTTGGCTGAAACGTAATGGATACAACGTCGTTAAGCAGCCACGAGATGCTAAGGTTTTACTAAGGCTTTTAAAACAAAGAGAAATTGACGTCGCACTGGAAGATGAAAGAGTGTTCCACACGGAAATAAGCCAAGCCTCTCTTCCAAGCGATTACTTCTATTCTCAAGTATTCGAAACCAAGCCCATGGGCGTGTATTTCTCTAACCGCTTTTTGGACAAATATTCTGGTTTCTTAACCGCTTTCAACACAGCGTTGGCTAAATGCGAGGGATAACAAGTGGCGATCAGCATACATTTGATTTCTGTACCCTCTGAAGAGGTGGTGACTTCAAGAGTCATCTATCTGCCCGAGTCTGGCGGGCAGTTTGGGCGTTCTGCTTCTTGTGAAGTGGCATTGCCCGATCAATCAAAACGCATCTCGCGTATCCACGGACAAATTCGTCTCACTGAAACAGGTTATTTGGTGAAGAGTACCGGCAAGAACCCGGCTCGCCTCAACGATAAAGCCATGGTGAGAGATAAAGATTACCCACTCAACGATGGCGACATTTTAAAGATCGAAAGCTATTCAATGTTGGTATCAACACTCACGTCGAGCAAAGCGCCTACCGAAGAGCAACCTGATGACTTCTTTGCGACTAAGTTCGACCTGCAACTGGAAGACAAGGTCGATTTTCTCGATGAAGGTGACATCGTCGAACCAGTGAAATCGGAAGTTCATTACTCTCACCAAAATGTAATGAGCGATGACCCCTTCTCCTCTGACCCGTTTGAAGACATCGACGATGACGAACTGGCGGACCACTTTGAAGTGGATGAAGTGTCGAAACAGCAGCAAGCAATGGAGCGGTCTACGGAGATTGAGTATCTTCCGGGCGACCATCTTCCAACGTCAGAGCTGGAAGCCTCCATCGAAAAGCTGATCACGATTACCGAGAAGAATCAGCAATACCTTCGCAACCCACCGCTTGCACATGATGCTTTGTTTGATGCGTTGGACAAAACGCTCGAGCAGTTCCTCAATGAATTCGCTCCGAACCAACTAGAGAATCAATTTAGCGAATTTGTGTCTGTCGGACTGTTCAGTAGCAAAGACAAGAAGTACTGGAAAATCTATCGCAAACATTTCCAACATCGACAAGACAACGGTGATTTTCGTCGCCAGTTCAAAGCGATGTTTATGGAAAACATGCAAAAGCAAAGCGAGGAAAGCTGATGAAGATTTGGCTTAGTTTACTCGCTTTCGCTTTGGTGGGATGTTCATCTGACCCAACACCGGTTGTGACGCAGTATCAATTGGCGGTAAGCGCAGAGAAGACGATTAACCCAAGTGTTAACAACAGTACTAATCCCGTAGTAGTACGCTTGTATCAACTGACCGATGCACAGCAGTTTAAGCAATTGCCGTTTATCGATTTGTACAACGATGACGTGAGCCTATTGGGCGCAAACTTGGTGTCGAAACAAGTTCTGCCCGTGGTGATGCCAGACAGCAATAGCAAACAAACCTTAGACATCAACAAGACCACTCAATACATCGGCGTATTGGTGGAATTTGCCGAATATGATGCAAGCACGGCGACGGTAGTGACAACCACGCCTCAGGAAGAAGAACAATATATCCAGTTAAAGATCAGCGGTAACAAAGCAGCATTACAAACCGTGACACCAGATTCACCTTGGTGGGATATCTTTTAACTCGATTCAGTAGATAGGGAAATCTCGTGGACGCATATAAAAAAGTCGTTTGGCAAGAAGGCATGTTCATTGCCCCACAACACTTTCAACAACAAGACAGATACACACAAAACTACGTCAGACAAAACGTCGAAACGCTTGCTGGTTATGCCCCTTACTATGGTGTGACCGACTTGGTGATCAATCACGATCTACTTAAAATTGGCAAGCTTTCCGTCTCTTCAAGCGCGGGTTTGTTCCCAGATGGCACGCATTTCGAACTGAAACGCGAAGTCGCCAGAGATGTGCCGCACGGTACGATTGAGAAAATGGCTTACTTAGCGCTGCCTGTTTCTCTGCAAGGCAATAATGATTACGCCAATGATGAATCGGAACAAAGCCGCTATCTCACACGCACTATCAATGTGTTTGATACTTCAACCTCTGAGAATGCCAGCGTTGAGGTAGACGTCGCACAGCTCAATATAGCGATAAAACTCGAAGGCGAAGACACTTCGGGCTTTACCCTGATTCCTTTCGCCAAAGTATTGGAATGCAGCGAAACGGGCGAAGTGATGCTAGACCGTTCCTTTATTCCTGCGTGTTTGCATTATGGTGCATCACAGTTATTGGTTGAGCGTTTGAAAGAGATCCATGCCCTCACCTCTAACCGTGCCACCAGCTTGCTCAAACGTATTCAAGCCGGACAAGGACAAAAGAGTCCACAGTCGATGATGCAAGATTACCTGTGGCTGCAAACACTCAACACTTGGCTTCCGTGGTTTGATTTATCTTTGTCGAATCCAAAGTTTCAAACCCATCAGCTTTATTTGGAGCTACGCAAGTTTGAAGCGCAAGTCATGGCATCCACACCCGCAATTCCAGAACCGTGTCAGCCGTTAGATTTCCATCGTCTGTACGATTGCTTTAATCCGCTTTTTTCGAATCTGCGCAATATGCTCACGCTGGTTCAACAAGACTCGGTGATCGAGTTTGCGTTCGACACTTCGTTGTTTGAACGACGCCGCTTGCTTCGCACGTTGGTGAAAGATGGTCACAACCTGTCCGATCGCCGATTCGTTCTTAGTGTCCGTTCCAACGTCAGCAGCACCGAGCTCAACGAATTGTTCCCTGCGGCTGCCAAACTCAGCAGCAATAACAAGATTGTCGAGATTGTGCGTAATGCCCTTTCCGGCGTGCAACTGACGCCGCTTCCTGTTGCGCCAAGCGAACTGAAACCGATGCAAGGCACAGCGTATTTTGAAGTGGATACGTCAGACCGCAATTGGTTAGAAATGATTGAAAACCGCGATGCACTGGCGCTGCACGTCGATACGCGTGTTGGCGACCTAGAAGTGATGCTGTACGCACTGAGGTAGTAAGTTATGAAATATTTGGATGAAGATACCTTAGTTTGGGACAGCAGCGAAAACGACTTCGTAAGTAAAGACACCGACATGCCAGACGTAAAATGGCATTCGGTCAACGCTGCTCAAGCCAACATAGGGTTCTTACATCATTTCGATAAAGCCGAGAATCAGCTGATCAACATCAGTTCTGAGTTACTGGCTGTCACGCTCAAGATCAACACCTTGCCGGAGCCCGAAGACATCACTACGCTCAGGCATCAACTGGTGGCTTCTATTAATGAGATCAAAACCAAAGGCGCCGAGCTGACCTACCCAGTCGCCGTGATCGACAAGCTCTGTTTCCTGTATGCCGTGGTTTTGGATGAGTTGATTGTCTACACCGATTGGGGTGAAAAACGCGGATGGGAGAACAAAACCTTACTCAGTGAACTGTTTGGTATGCGCAACGGTGGTGAGCTTTTCTTTACTGTGGCAGAGAAAGCAGCGCGCCAACCGCACAAGCTGATCGACTTATTAGAAGTGGTTTACCTGTTCCTCAATATCGGGTTTAAAGGTCAGTACCGTGAAACGGGCAGCGAACAGCTAAAGAGTTTTACCTACCGCTTAGAGCAGATTTTAAGTCAGTACCGACAAGCCGGTGGAATCTATTGTCATACTAAGGTTTCGGTGCCTAAAACACGTAAACCAACGCGCAAGAAACGTTACCTTGTCACCACGTTATTTTTTCTAACTATCATTGGTTTGAGCGTTGCTCTGACCTATTTCTGGTACAACAAAACCAAACCACAGCGGACACGTGATTTTGTTCAGCTCGGTGAGTACAGCCAACGCTATATTGAATCTGGTCGTGCGGAAGACATCGTGTATGTCAGCACTGACGACGATTTAAAAGGCAATAAAGTCGCGGTAAATACCACTCAACCACCTCGTCCAGTTCCGAGCCAACCAAAAGCCGTGACGCCACAAGCGAAAACTTCGGCGCCAGGGACGAAGAGCGCTCCAGTCACGAGCCCTACAGCAAACACTGATTGGCTGGTGCAACTTGCAACCTTCTCTAACCTTAAAAACGCCGAGAAGTTTATCGCCCAACTGCCGACATCCAACTATCAACCTGTTGCGGATAACATCAATTCATACGTTCGCGTCATCGTTCGATGTGATAACGCAGACCAAGCTAAAATCATCAATAACTGGTATCGAGAGAATGCCAACGTCAACGGCTTAGTGGTGCATAACAAAAACAAACAAAGCGAGGTTGAGTCACGATGACGCAAGACAACCCAAACACACCAACAAGAAAAAAGGCAATCATTTGGAGCCTTGTTACCCTCCTGCTTCTGGCAATCTTAGGTGGCTTACTGACTTGGTTTGTCGCGTATCCTGATTTCTTATGGACAGGCGTCATCACGACAACCATTGTGGCACTGCTGTCTGCTGGGCTTTGCTTTTGGTTAATCAATCGCAAGGTGAAAAAGAGTCTTGAGCAAGACCAAGAACGTGCACTAATCATCAAACGCTCCAAGTTACTCGCCTTCCACTTCAAGAAAATGCTCGGCGTACAAAAACGTAAAAAGCGCTTAACCAGCCGTTACGATCAGCCGATTTACCTATTACTCAGTGATAACCCAAGCAAAGACAAAAGCATCATCACACAGATGGGCTACGAAGCTTATAAGGTGGATGACTTTGGCAACGACATTGAGTTTCCAATTCTGTTTTGGCTCAGTGAACACTCAATTCTGATTTCCGTCAGCATGGGCGAAGATCAACAACCGCTTTACTTAAAAACGCTGTGCCAGTGCCTAAATAAATGGCGTCCGAGACAAGCGATTAATGGCTTGTTGCTCAACACAGAAATTGAAAAGTTAGTCGGCAATAGTGAAACCCTTTCACAAAAAGCCGACCAATTGAAGTCACAAATCAAAGCATTCAATCGTTCATTTGGTTTGAACCTGCCTGTCTACAATGTCCTAACTAACATGGGTCAAGTGAGCGATTTCTGTCAGTTCTTTTCTGCGTTTGATGAAGCGAGACGCAATGAAGTATTCGGCGCCACCAGCCCAGTGCAAAAACATGGTGGCATTGATGCCGATTGGTTCAATGACGAATACGATCATCTCATTGGTCAGTTAATTTCGAACATGAGCAATGCGTTGGGAGCGCAACTTAACCAAGATTTCCGCAATGCCATTTGTGGTGCGCCATACCAATTTGGTCTGCTTAAACAGAATTTGTGGCACTTCTTACAGCGTTTGCATCGAGGTGACCAATACACAGATGGGCTCAACTTCCGCGGCTTCTACTTTACCCACAGTGGCAGTGATTTCGCACAGCATGATTTACTGGCTAACGTAGTCAATCAATCCCTCGGCAATGAGCAATATCAACAACACCAACAAATGCCCGTTCAACAAACCTTGTTTGCTCAGCATTTGATGTCTCATGTCGTGCTAAATGAAAACACTTTAGTCGGAGTTAACCGCCATAAAGAGAATTGGTTATGGTTCAGCCAAACCGCCTACACCCTAATTTGGCTCGGTTTATTGATTGGTACACTGACGATTCTCAAGCTCGACTTCGATTATCAAACCAATCGTGAAGCCAAAGCTGATGGCATGTTAGAGCGTTACAAAGAAGCGATCGCAGCACAGCCATACAGCAAAGAAGACCTTGTGGGTAACATTCCAAACTTGTACACCATGCATCGCATTTACGCGCTGTATCAAGCCCCTGAACCTTGGTATACATTGCCATTCCTACCGAATGCGACCATCAAACCAGAAGTTGAAGCGGCTTATACCAAAGAGCTACAACAAGTTTTGCTCCCTTCTATGACACACACCATTGAGAATGACCTTTATGTGTATGTGAACTTGGAAGACCAAGCCAGAACGCTTGAGTTGTTGAATGACTATCGACTGTTGTTTGATAAAAATCGTACCAACATTGAAGAGTTGAAGAGCTACTTCTTGGCGAACTTAGAGCATCAAGGCGAAGCGGACAAAACCAACGTTGCTCAGCTTAAAGTGCTGCTCGACGATGTGTTTAACCAGCACTTAGTGGCGACCACTGCCAATCAAGAGCTTGAAGGGCTGGCAAAGCAAGTCATCAATCAATCCAATATCGAGACGCTGCTCTACCAACACATTCTGAATGATCATGCGTACGAGAAGCGCATCGACGTGCGTAAAGAACTTGGTTCCAACTTCAATCAGATATACCAATTCAAGCCTGGCTACGTGGGTTATTTCGTTCCTTACTTGTACACACCGACTGGCTTTAACGAGCTGGATCTTTCTGTGGAATCCCCTCTTCTTATCGAAGCGTTATCCGCTTATGAAGGCATCGCAGGACAAGCCCCAAGCGCACTAGAGATGCACCGAATCAGCCACGATTTGAAACGCATGTACCAGAACGATTACATCAATTACTGGCGCGATTTTATTAACAGCATCGAGGTGAAAACCATTTCTGGTTCTGAGCAGTTGAATGCCAGCTTGAACGTGCTAAACAATGCCTCAAACAATCCAATGTCTAAGCTGTTTACTACCATCAGCAACTACACTTCGGTTCTTCTACCAGAGCCAAAAGATGCGAAGAAGAAAACCGATGAGGAGATTGCCGATGCTGCGCAAGACAATGAGAAAAAGGAATCCGCTCGACAAATCACCCTGACGTTTAATGATTTCCACAAACAAGTGACGCCAGACGACCAGGGTAAGAAACCGATAGATTCCGTTCTTGAAGGTTTCGCTAACACGGCAAAATGGCTCGATCAGTTCTACAAATCCAATACGCCAGACAAAGTGGCTTACGAAACGTTATCTGCAGGTTTAAAGGCGCAAAATCCGGTCGCACAGTTAGCGTCATTGACCGATTCCCAGCCACCACTATCCGGAGAAGTGATTGACTATGTGACAGTGCAAACCAATGAGTTGGTAATGAACTTAGCTCACCAATACCTTAATAGTATGTGGAACAGCGAAGTCTACCAACCTTATGAAAACACCATCGCGGCTTTCTACCCGTTTAAGAAAAGTGCCAACAGCGACGCAAGCACAGCGGATGTCGCTGCCTTCTTTAAAACCGATGGCACATTGGACACCTTCTATCAAACCATGTTGAAAGGCTTCTCAACAGAGCAACGTGCGCCGTTTATGTCCGGCTTACTGCCAAATACCGGCTTTGCGTTAGATCCTGCAATTTGGCTGATGTTTGATAAAGCCAAAGACATTCGCTCTGCCCTGTTTTTAGCTGACCCGAAAAACGTCGCGATTCAATTCCAGATGAAACCAACAGAGATGAGCTCAGCTCTGACTGAGTTTTCCATTCGGGCTGAAAAACCGATTTTCACCTATCAACACGGTCCGATGTTGTGGACACAACAAAGCTGGAAAGGTGATTCTGTCGCGCAAGATGCACTAACGGTGCGTCTACAAAAACAAGCAACGCCGATTGCCAATGAGCAGTTTAAAGGCAGTTGGGCATGGTTCCGCCTGATTGAGCCGCGTGTCACTTTAACCTCTTCGCAAAGTACCCAACTTGAGTTTGATTACAATGGCGATAAGGTTCGCTTAACGATTAAAACTCAAGGTCAGAATAATCCGTTCGTACCGAACTTCTTTGCGGGCTTTGTGTTACCTGCGAGCATTTAGTGATGAACACGTTCGCCAATCAAACCCTGTTTAGAGCTTGTGGCGTTACATATGTAGCGCCTTTGAGCGAAAACGTGTTTCAGTGCGAGCACAAGCTTTATGGCACGGTGGTCATCAAGGTAGCGCGCAGCTTAGCGGAGAAGCGAGCTTTGATGGCGGAAGCGGATTTTCTATCTAAATACGCATCGGATTACTGGGCAAACTTCCATGGTTACGGCTCACAAAACCACGCTGACTGGTTAATGAGCCAGTATCTGGAAGGCAACACACTTAACGCAATAGAACCTGATTTATTACCTCAAGACATAATAACCAAGCTTGAATTCGCTTTGCTCAATCTACACAAAACCGGTTATCTGCATGGCGATATCAAACCACACAACATCGTCGTGACGCCAAACAACCAAGTTCGGCTTATTGACTTTGGCAGTGTGATTCGAGTTGCTGCTAAATACCGAGAGCATTCACATACAACCGTTAGCCGAGCCTATAGTGCGACACGCCCTTGTCTGCGTATCGGTCAGGCAAGTAGGAACGATGACTTCTATGCTTTGGCAATGACCTTACTCAGCTGTCACGATCAACATCCCTTTGCCGGTCTCTCGTTACAAGAGGCGGCAGAACTGCTACCTACCCCAAATAACGTTGATCTACCAACGCGATACCAAATTCTGATACAAAAAGAGTGGCAACGAATGCGCCACTCTTTGAAGTTGTAGGGTTTAAACGCTCTAAGGTCTCTGGCTTACGCGTCTGATGATTTAGACTTCAGATACTTCTCAATATCCACCTCATCAACCTGTTCGGCTGGCATAAACTTGTTGGCATATTCACGGTAAACCCCGCTTTCTAAGAACAACAAGAACAAATCCATATCCAAATGCTCGTCCAGTGCCATCTTGTACATGATGTCGACCGCAACACTCACTGGCTTGGCTTTCTTGTAAGGTCGATCACCTGCGGTTAACGCTTCAAAAATATCCGCAATCACTAAGATGCGTTCTGGGGTTGATAAATCTTCTGCACTCAACCGACGCGGATAGCCTGTGCCTTTCAACGTCTCATGGTGGGTCGAAGCGTAACGCGGCACGTTGCTTAACTCCGGAGGGAATGGCAGTGCCCCCAGCATTTTGATCCCACTGATCATGTGCTCGTTAATTTTGAAGCGGTCTTCTGGCGTTAACGTTCCGCGGGAAATGGTCAGGTTGTACACTTCACCCAAGTTATATTGATGCTCTGGCACTTGCACCTTAATGCCATGCTCCGGTGCAAATTCCATTGGGCGAACGCGCTCGATAATATGGTCAGGCTTATCCGCTAAAAGGTTTTCGACCACTGGCAGCGTCACGTCAGATTTTGGCTTAATCATTTCTTCAAATGGAGAAAGACCAAGATGATCATCATAGTGACGCAACCAAGTTTGTTGGGCGATCTGTTTAATGCGCTCAATCTTATCGTCGCTCATAAACTCGCCACCCACGTTGGCGTTGGCAACAAACCGGAAGTCTTCGTCCAACTGAGCAACTCGCTGGTCGAACTTGGCTCGCGCCTCTTCTTTTGACAGTTCACCAGTAGATATCGACTTCCACATTTCCACTTCAGCGTCTCGCCTTAGTACCTCGAAACGAGTGCGAATTTCATTGATGCGGTTGTAGTTGGCTTCTAACTTAGTGCCTTTATCAACGATATGTTCTGGCGTGGTGATCTTGCCGCAGTCGTGTAACCAAGCCGCGATACGGAATTCACGTCGTTCATCGTCATTGTTGAACTTAAAGTCTTTGAACTTACCGGTGTCGCACTTCTCTACTGCCTCTGCCAGCATCAAGCCAATTTCTGGAACACGATTACAGTGCCCCGCAGTATAAGGAGACTTGTCATCGATCGCTTGCGCGATAAGGCGAATAAAGGCCTCAACAAACTCTTCTTGCTGTTGCTCGTGATGCTGAATCTCTTGCGTCATTTCGGTAACTGAGTCAGACAAGTCAGAAACTTCTTTGATACGCGTTTCTACCGGAGCTAATTGGTCAAATTCACGATTTTTGATTTTGATGGTTTCTTTTCGAAGCGCCAGAATCGGATGCACAATAGGTGATCCAACCTTCCATGCTAATGGAAACAAGATAACCATCACGATAGAGGTAAACGCAATAGCCTTGGATAATCGACTGGTGACAGCATCAGTAACGACTTGCTCGGAAACTAACACCGCAAAGTAGTCACTTGTTCCACGAGTAGATTGCAACTTAGTGATATAGAGAAATCGATGCTCTCCCTCAATGGTCACTTTGTTCATCGTGTCGTGTTTGTCTTTTTGGGTTGCTAGCTCATAGACTTCTGGATAAGGCGCAAAACTGCCTCGCCATTGATGGGGTTTAAACCACTTCTCTTCCAACGCGGATTGTTGTTCTGGTGTAATACTGTCGATTGCCTGATTGACAACTTGCATCAATCCACTGTTTTCATCTTGCATGAACACAGAAAATTCCAGAGGTGATTCCGTCAATTTTGTCACATGGATATTGGTAATTTTCACTAGTCGCTTCATCTCGACCATGGTTAGGTAACTGTCTACAAGGTATTCAATATCCCCCATGTGCAGCGCTCGTTTTGCTAAATCGAGATTAGGTTGTTCAACAATATTGAGTGTCGGATAACGTTCGAGTAACCACTCCTTCATTCCAAAGCCAGCGACGACGCCCACTTTTTGGTTCGTGAGTTCAGTTAGAGAAACGGGCATCGGAATATCGATTTTGGCTGCGATAGCCAGTTGTCCGTAAAATATCGGATGGCTCTTGAGACCAAATTCAGAGGGAGCACCAAGCACGGGCTGAAGTATATCTATTTCGCCATTGCGATACTTCTTCACCAATTCTGCAGAACTGAAGCCATTTACGAACTCCACTGCCATGCCCGTTTTCTCAGCGATGAGTTTTAAAACATCGATAGCATAGCCACCAGGCTCACCACTCTCGGTATAATCGTATGGTCCCCAATCATTCTGGTTGGACACAACAAACTCTTTATCATTCAATAATGCTTGCTGTTCTTTTGTTAAAGTTAACGGTGGCGATGTCGGAATTTCAACCTCTTGAAATACGTTGATGCTTGAAGCGATCACTTCACCTCGATTGTTAAAAATGAACGACTCTACGCCATCATCTTTTTTCATTCCGAGTTCAGTCGCTGTGATTTTCTCACTCAGAGACGAGAGCACGGTATCGACACCGATCACGGCGCCTTTATTACTGCGAACAGAATAGGATTGACCGGTGATTTTTAAATGCTGAAATAAGTAGGGATCGGTCTTGTAGACACTGTTTTTTGAGGCATTGTCGAACCAAGGTCTCCGAGATGGATAGAAGTTACTAGTTTGTTTTGTAGTACGAACCAGCTCAAGCGACTCTGAATAAAATAAGGAATATCTTGTTCGCTCTTCGCCTTCTCCTACAATTTTGATAACCGCCCAACGTTCATCCGGCGCCGCTCCTATTTTTCCTCTAACAATTGAAGAAGATTCCAAGTTAACTACTTGAAAGAAGAACTCTTCCTGATTCGCAAAGTAAATACTGTAAAAGACAGGGTTATCAATCAAGGTTTGGGTAAATACGTGCTGAATTTCATCTTCACTAAATTGTGTATCACTGTAATCAGCTACACTCCGCAGTATCCCTGCACTACTTGTTGCACTCGCATCAATTTGATGGATATGGCTACTGACGTCTTTAGCCGTCATGGTTAAGCGCGTCAAAATATGTTCCTCTGACATCTGCTTACCAAAGTAGTATTGCATTCCAACCCCGAGTAACGCAGTCACTGCAGTAGCAAATATGAAGAGACTTCCGACGGTGAACTTAATCGAAAACTTACGAGGAGAACCTGATTTAGTTTTCACGCGATAACGCCCTCCAATGGCATTGACGACAAGAAAATTCGCTACCTATGTTGGCAACTTGAGGCATATTAATATCAAGTCTAGTACATATTTTTCATAGACTTGCACAAGGAGCGACCAAAAGGTTATTAATCGGCAAGTACCACTATCGCAACCACAGTCTCAGTTCTTTCATAGGTTTCGACTGTTGAAATAATCGGTCATCTCAAATTTATCCTAAGCACCTAGCTCGCTAACATTACGCTTCTTTTGTATGCCCCCTCTATCTGTAAGAAATATCTATGAAGCAAAAAGGATTCTCCTTAACCGAAGTTACTGTAGCGCTTATTCTCTTAGCCATAATAAGTTTGTTTTCAGCACCACAAATCATGCAGAAGCAACGTCAAGATCGACTCAACAGCTTGGAATCTTTTATCGACAAATTTCATGACATCAACCAGGAGATGATGACACACGCTAAGAGTCAAGGTGTCGCAGAAATGCCGTTAGCAAAACTGTCAGAACTGAACATTTATGTCAGATTGGGAACGCTAGCGTTGGATGATTTCAATGTAGAGAAAGCGATGGGCGTGCAAGGGTTGAACCTTGCCAATATCGGACCGACCGAGAAACCGTCATTACTTATTTACTTAGGCAAGGAAAAGTCACCTGAACAGATAAAAGAGTCAGGTTGTTTCCTCAGTATCAGCCGCCCATCTCACGGCGCTACGAGTCTAACTGCAACTACGAATAAGTTAACCATCACAAAGTTTTACGACTATTGCTAGAGCTCCATTTTAGAGAGATTAGATTACTACGAAATCTTATTCTTCAATCGGCGTATGCTAGCTAATGTCTTATATACCCTTAAGGTTTTATTATGATCGTCGTGAAAAAAGCAGGTGTCTCTGATGTCAAAAAGGTCTCTCCTCTTTACCTAAAATATCTTGAGTTTTATCAAGTCGATGTTTCAGGTAAAGACCCAGAGTCTTTTATCAAAGCTCGTATTGAGAATGAAGAATCAGTCGTGTACTACGCAACGGATGAAAGTGGGCGGACGCTCGGTTTTGCGCAGCTTTATCCACTCTTCTGTTCGCTAGAAATGCGTAAGATTTGGCTTCTGTACGATTTGTATGTGGATTCATCACAGAGAAAACGAGGGATTGGTGAACGCTTATTGGAACAAGCGGACCAACTGGCAAAAGAGACCGACTCTGCCTTTGTTATGTTAAGCACTGGTATTGATAATAAAACCGCACAATCCGTGTATGAGAAACACGGTTACGTACGAGATGTCGAGTTTTATAACTATGTTCACATGCTTAAGTAATCAAACGAGCACATGAGCAAAGAGCGAAAAGCCGAGTTAATACTCGGCTTTTAATGATCAACTTACACCACTTTGTACTTGCTGATAGACAATCAAAAATAAACCTGCAAATACCGCTACTGTCAGTAAAACCTTTAACCAGAGAAACTTCATTTTTATCTACTCTTCTGGCGCATATTGGTCAAAAACTTCTTGAGCTGTCATTTTCTTGCTGTGTGGTTGCAGATCATAGTATGCGGGCTTCTCATCAGTGAAGATCTCTAAGCTTAATTTGAAATCTGGCTCATTAAATAATCCCGCAGAAAGAATATATTCATCTGTTGCCAACAAGTGGTAATAGATATTCGTGCCGCATTCACCACAAAAACCTCGTACTGCCCATTGGGATGATTGATAGCGTTTAGGCTCAGCACCGTTAAATGTCACACCGGGACCACAATGCACCGCATGCAGAGGCCCACTTGACCACTTTCGACACATATCGCAATGACAAAAGCTCACTTCATTGTGTTGAGGTGCGGTCACTTCAATAGCGCCACATAAACATGTTCCTTTCATCTCTATTCCTCCCTATTCAACCTCCATCATTATGGCGGTTTTAGACACTCCATTGATGTGACCAACCTAGTCTTTCACCACATTCTTTGATGAGTATATTTGCGTGAACTTTATGAACAAAACGTCGTTTATGCTCAATATTCTCTTTATCTACGCATTAGAGACATCACGTTAACACCTTATTAACCTTTAATTCATCACTAGCGAGTCACCCTACCTTGCTAGGAGAACAAATAATAAGACTCTTCAAAACAAGAGAGTCACCAACATAAGGAACGTGAAACATGTTAAAGGTACTCAAACCAACGCTCGCCGCATCCATCATTGCAGCCTCATTTTCTTTCCACACTTTTGCTGCTGATGTTGAAAAAATCCACTTTCTAATCCCTGGTGGTGCTGGTGGTGGCTGGGATATGACGGCTCGTGGTACAGGTGATGTACTGGTTAAATCCGACATCGTTGAAAATGTCTCTTTCCAAAACCTCTCTGGTGGCGGTGGTGGTAAAGCCATTGCACACCTTATCGAAACCGCTGAGCGCCAACCTGATACGTTGATGGTGAACTCAACCCCAATCGTTGTTCGTTCACTGACGGGTATCTTCCCGCAATCTTTCCGAGATCTCACACCAGTAGCCGCAACGATTGCTGATTACGGCGCTATCGTGACCTCCGCGGATTCGAAGTACAACACATGGGAAGATGTGGTCAAAGATTTCGAATCTAACCCACGTAAAGTAAAAATCGCCGGCGGTTCTGCTCGTGGCTCGATGGATCACCTTGTCGTCGCAGCTGCATTTAAAGGCGAAGGTTTTGACGCGCGTAAAGTTCGCTACATCGCGTATGACGCTGGCGGCAAAGCAATGGCAGCGCTTCTGTCTGGCGAAACACAATTGCTTTCAACCGGTCTTGGCGAAGTATTAGAGATGTCGAAATCTGGTCAGGTAAAAGTACTGGCGATTACGGCACCAAAACGTCTAGACGCTGCACCAAACATCCCTACCCTGAAAGAATACGGCAATGAGACTGTGTTCGCGAACTGGCGTGGTTTCTTTGCCGCTCCTGGCACGAGCCAAGCCAAACTCGATGAATGGAACGCGGCTCTGACCAAGATGTACAAAACGGACGAATGGCAAGTTGTTCGTGACCGCAATGGTTGGATTGACAACTACAAAGCGGATAAAGAGTTCTTCGCGTTCCTAGAAGAGCAAGAGCAGCAAATGGGCGATCTAATGCGCGAATTAGGTTTCCTTAAAAAGTAATAACTCCCATCCGAGTTTGTGGGGTTAGCTATAACCTAGCCCCGTTGTATTTGCACTCTAATTTCACCGTATATGGGCATTGTCGATATTCGACAAGTAAAAACTCCTTTGTTTATTGATTGGTAAACACTAAGTAACTCGACTAGCAGCGATGCGCTTAATTGTTAATGACTTGGTCCTTCTTCATTAACGCCCATATACGGTCTTTTCCTGTTGTTCTAGGAGTTGGATATGTCTCATTCAACCAATATTTTTACCAAAGAGAACTTGCTGTGCCGCGATCGTGTTGGCGCGATGATCTTTTTGTTGTTTTGCCTATGCTATGGCTACCAAACTACGCAAATCCCTCTCTTTCCCGGGGATGAATACGAACCCTTCACGGCTCGCACTTTACCGACCATTCTGACCTACGTCGGGATTGGTTTAGCGCTAATGCTATTGGTCACTGGTCAGCCCGATAAACAAAGCGGCGCTGTGATGTCATTCAACTGGAAATTGCTTATCGCCTTTTTAGTTTTGATGGCGCTTTATGGTCTGGGTTTGACTTACATCGGCTTTGTATTAGCGACAGGATTCTTCCTGCTTGCGGGCTTTTACCTTCTTGGCGAACGACGTAAATCGGTGTTGTTTGGAGCCTCATTCCCGTTCGTTATCGCGTTTTACTTGTTGCTCACTCAAGGTCTGGATATCTACCTTGAGCCTGGTCTGATTTTCACCATCTGGTAGTCAAAAGAAAGGACTGAATTATGTTAGATGGAATTCTACAAGGTTTATCCACCGCCGTGATGCCAATGAACATCATGATGGTGATTGTTGGCTGTTTTGTTGGTACGTTTATCGGCATGCTACCGGGGCTTGGTCCTATTTCTGCCATCGCTCTGATGATTCCTATCACCTATGGTTTGGATCCATCTTCGGGTCTGATTCTGATGGCAGGTGTTTACTATGGTGCGGTATTTGGTGGTTCAACTTCCTCTATTCTTATCAACGCACCGGGTTGTTCTTCAACCGTAGTTACCGCGTTTGATGGCTACCCAATGGCGCAGAAAGGACAAGCAGGTAAAGCACTTGCACTGGCGGCTTACTCTTCTTTCACTGGTGGCACGCTTTCAGCAATAATGCTGCTTGTGGCTGCACCTGCATTGGCTAACGTCTCGTTAAGCTTCCAATCTTCTGACTACTTTGCGCTAATGCTTCTTGGCTTATCCGCAGTGGCTGCGTTCGCTGGCAAAGGACAAGTAATAAAAGCATGGATGATGACCATTCTAGGCTTGATGTTGTCTACCGTCGGCATTGATAAAGGCGTCGGTGTCGAACGCTTCACCTTTGGTCTAACGGATTTGATGGATGGCTTTAGCTTCCTATTGTTGGCGATGGCGACCTTTGCGCTTGGTGAAACTTTGATGGGTATTTTGAAGCCTTCTGAAGATACGCGTGATGAAGAACAAGATAAGCTGAGCAACATTGGCTCGATGAAAGTCACCAAGGAAGAAATCAAAGAAGTAGCGCCAGTTTCTATTCGCTCTTCAATCCTTGGATTCTTTACTGGTGTTCTTCCGGGCGCAGGTGCAACCATCGCCGCCTTCTTAAGCTACGGCATGGAACGTAACCTTGCTCCAAAGGATAAAAAAGAGCAGTTTGGTAAAGGCAGCATCCGAGGTTTGGTGGCTCCGGAGTCAGCGAACAACGCAGCATCAAGTGGTTCTTTCGTTCCTCTATTGACCCTTGGTATTCCGGGCTCTGGTACAACCGCAATCATGCTAGGAGCGTTAATCGCTTACGGTATTCAACCGGGTCCTCGTCTGTTTGTTGAGCATCCAGATGTGTTCTGGTCGGTAATTATCTCCATGTACTTCGGCAACATTGTGTTGGTTATTCTTAACCTACCGCTGATCCCATACATCTCAAAGCTGTTGGCAGTCCCAAGAACCGTGTTGTTGCCGATGATTCTGTTCTTCTCCATTACGGGTGTGTATCTGGTTTCTTTCAACACCATGGACGTGTTTGTGATGTTACTTGTGGCAATGGCTGCCATCGCGCTAAGGCTGGCAAACTTCCCTCTCGCACCGCTATTGCTTGGCTTTATCCTTGGTGGATTAATGGAAGAGAACCTGCGCCGTGCATTGATGATTTCCGATGGTGAACTGAGCTTCTTATGGGAACGCCCAATCACACTGACATTCACAGTGCTTGCAGTATTGGTACTTGGCAGTCCGCTGTTTGTAAAACTTTTTCAAAAGCTTAAAGCACAACCAGTAAAAGTTGAGCAATAAGCATTCTATCTCTCCCTCAAGATAGACCTTTGAAACCAAGCCACCCTCTGCGGTGGCTTTTTTCTTGGACTAATCGCTACTTTATTTCTTTGGGTGAGTTGCGTAGTGTTAACCGTTCAGAAACAAAAATTATAAGAACAAAAAAGGATTTTTTATGCTGCTGGAATTTGCTCTCTTGTTTGCCGCAGGCGTCGTGGGTGGGATCATGAACTCCGTCGCCGGTGGTGGTAGCTTCATAACCTTCCCTGCCTTGATGGCGGTTGGCGTGCCTCCTATCATGGCGAACGCGACGAATACTTATGCTTCTTGCGCAGGCTACATCAGTGGTGCAATCGGCTTTCGCGAAGAAATCATGAAGAACAAGCAAGAACTGGCTTTCACTATCTCTTTCAGTTTGATTGGTGGCGCTGTCGGTGCTTACCTTCTGCTGAATACGCCGGAATCTGTTTTTCTTGAAGCTATTCCATGGCTACTGTTATTCGCAACCGTGCTCTTTTTAACTGGCTCACGCATGACCGCGTTGATTAAATCTCTGACCAAAGAGACCAAACACGCCGGCATTCTGGGTGTGATTGCACTAAGTCTTCTTTTGATTGGCGTCTCTGCTTATGGCGGCTTCTTCAATGCGGGACTAGGCGTGATCGTATTAAGTTATTTAGTGGTTGCAGGGCACCAAGACATCAACTTAATGAACGGGCTTAAGCTGCTGGTTTCGACCTGTGTTTCTCTGATTGCCATCGTAATTTTTGTTGCTAACGGTTCGATCGATTGGACCAAAGGCAGCGTTGTAATGGTTGGCACATTAGTTGGCGGCTACTTGGCAGCGCGAGTATCTCGCCAGTTGAATCCTAGTCATGTAAAAGGCTTCGTTGCCCTCTCTTCTATCGCGATTACCATTTACTTCTTCGTAGATGTCTATGCCTAACTCAATACCACGATATAACCAAAGCCAAGCGCTCATTGCTCACAAACAAAAACGCCATCGCAAACTACGATGGCGTTTTTATTAGTTCTAAGTGAAATTACTTAATCAAACCCACTTCTTTGTAGTACTTCTCAGCCCCTGGATGAAGCGGCGCAGATAGACCATCTTTCACCATTTCTTCTTTCTTCAAGTTGGCGAATGCTGGGTGTAGACGGCGGAAATCATCAAAGTTTTCGAATACCGCTTTCACTACGTTGTAAACTACTTCGTCTGGCACGGCCGTTGAAGAAACAAACGTCGCACCTACACCAAAGGTTTGGACATCACTTTCTGAACCGCGGTACATGCCACCCGGTACGTTTGCGATACGGTAGAAGCTGTTATCAGAAACCAACTTCTCAACTTGTGGACCGGCTACCGTTACGATATTGCTGTCACACGAGGTAGTTGCTTCTTTAATCGCACCACTTGGGTGACCGACTGTGTAAACCATCGCGTCGATCTTGTTATCACACAGTGCTTTTGACTGTTCTGATGCTTTTAGCTCAGATACCAGCTTGAAATCATCATTCGTCCAACCGTACTCTTTCATTAGCACTTCCATGGTACCGCGCTGACCAGAACCTGGGTTACCAATGTTCACTCGTTTGCCTTTTAGGTCATCAAACGTGTTGATGTTAGCGTCTTTACGAGCCACAACGGTGAACGGTTCTGGGTGTACAGAGAACACCGCACGAAGCTCTTTGAATGGTCCTTTATCTTCAAACTTGCTCGTACCGTTATAAGCATGGTATTGCCAGTCCGACTGCGCGATACCTAAATCCAACTCACCTGCGCGAATGGTATTGATGTTGTAGATAGAACCACCGGTACTTTCTACTGAACAACGGATGCCATGATCAGCACGTGATTTGTTCACCAAACGACAAATTGCACCACCCGTCGGGTAGTACACGCCAGTTACACCGCCCGTACCAATGGTTACGAACGTATCTTTAGCAGAAACTGAAAAACTTGTACTTAGTGCAGCCAGAGAAGCCGCGACAGCAATTTGCTTGAGCTTTAACATTGAACGTCCTTATTTTTCCTTTGTTTATGGCTTGGTAAGTATAGCAATCGTTAACAAACTGATAACGTTTAAGATCACATCCTGAGAATTATCACCACGCAGCAAAAGGCATTGATCGGTAAGCAATTATGAACCGTGTTCGACTTTAGTTTTAGCCCAACCAAAAAGCCCGCAGAATTTAACTGCGGGCTGTCCGGTATTTCAATAATACTTAGTCGGTCGCTAGGGTTCTCTCCTCGCTGTTGTCATTGACTGCGGATGCACTTTCATTCCCTTTCCCGTGTGTCCATAGGTAAATGGATGGGATCACGGTAAGCGTGACGATCATTGAGATCACGCAGCCCCAACCAACCACCAGCGCCATCGGCGACATGTAGTTATCGTAGCCACCCAAGCCGTACGCAAGCGGGATAAGACCTGCAACGGTTGTGATTGTGGTTAAGGTGATTGGTCTCACTCGGCTTTGCGTTCCACGAATTACAAACTCCAGCAAGTTGGTATCGTTACATTCCGCTTCGTGTTCTTTGAAGTGCCAAATCAACACCAAACTGTTGTTCACCATAATACCAATCAAGGCAATCATCCCGATGATGGAGAAAAAGCTCAGCACCTGATTATGTAAGAACAGAATGAACAGCGCGCCTGCGATGCCAAATGGAATCACCGTCAGCACAATTAAGGTTTCACACATTCGGTCAAACAGAAGAATCAGAAGCAACGCAATACCAATAAACGCCACGCTAATCGCGATCATAAAGCCTTGTTGCGCTTCTTGTGTTTCTAAGATCTGCCCTGTCGCAATGATAGAAGCACCGCCGTATTCTTTATTGGCAAAGGTTTCTTGAACCGCAGCAAAAACGGCAACGGGATCGGTCACGGTCGAATCGACACCTGACGACACGCGAATCACTCGCTCACCATTGAAGTGTTTGATTTGCGCTTCTGCATCGGCATTTTTCCAGCGAACCAACTCACTTAATGGCACCAGTTTGTTATTGCTGGCACGAACCAGAATGTTATCCAGTTCTTTTAAGGATTTGTCGTCATCTTCTAGCGCGACTCGGAAGTAAACTTCTTCTTCGCCATTAAAGATCCTTGTCACGCGTTGACCGTCAATCGCAAACTTAATGATATCGCCGACCTTGTTGGCACTGATGCCGTAGTACTTAAGCCAATGATGCTGTAGCTCAACTTGAATCTGTGGTGCTGGAGCATTTAAATCACGTCGTACTCGGCTCGTCCCTTCTAATGACTCAATGTACGCCGTCAGCTCATTAGCTAGCTTTTCTCGCCCTTCATCCGTACCGCCGACGACACGCAAATCCACCGGACGCCCTACCGGAGGACCGCCGCCATCAATATCGAACTCAATTTGAGCCAACCCAGTAATTTGCGTCGCTTTCTCTTCCCACTCTTCGACGATTTGTTCTGCAGTTCTTGTTCGGTTGTTTGGTGGTGTTAATGAAATCACCCAATAGCTATTTGGTGAGCTCACTTCGCCGTACCAATAATTCACCTCTTCAGTGCTTTTGATCAGCGCTTCGAGATGTTGTGTTTCTTTCCAGACGTCATCCAAATCTAACTCTGGATTCGATTCAGCACTGATTTCTATCAAATACGCGCCGTCTGTTGGGAAGAACAAGAAGCTCAAACTCTTATATGAAATCGCTCCTAAAGTCAGAATCACTACGGTAATACATGGCAGCGCTACTTTGCTGTTTCGAATGACAAGTTCAATTAAACGATTCAGTGCGCTTAAATCTAAAAATGGCTTTTTCTTTACCTGACTCTTCTTACTCAAAATGCCTTTTAAATGGGCAGGAATAAAGAACAGCGCGTCGATAAACGAAAAGCACAACGCAATAATGACCGTAAGCGGAATTACATAAACCAATTTACCGCTGTTTCCCGGTAAGAAGAGCAAAGGTATGAAGGCAATCATGGTCGATAAAATGCTTGCTAGGACCGCTGGGAATACACTCTTCACACCTTGCGAGACCGCCTTATCAACCGGATAACCTTCTTCAACTAGTGCCACGATTTTATCGCTCACCACCACGGCATCATCGACAATAATTCCGACAATCAAAATTAAGGCGGACATAGTGAACACATCCAGAATCTGCCCGAAAGGAGGCAGCAAAGCCAGCGTGCCGAAGATACATACGGGAATAGAAACCGCGACCCAAAATGCAATGCGTCTATCAAGGAAAAGCGCCAACGTGATCAGCACCAAGCCAAGTCCAACCAAGCCGTTGTCTTGCACTATGCGCGCTTTCTCTTGGATGTCTTCAGACAAATCAGAACCGATGGCAATAGTGTATTTGTCACCGAGCAGTTTTTGCTGATTTGCAATCAGAGCTTTCACCGCGTTAGAAGTGCTAATAACGTCCGCGCTTTCATTAGTTCTTAAGTCAAAAAGAATACTCTTATTACCGTTGATTGAGCCATAAACCTCGCCTTTTTCAAACCCATCCTCAATGAGACCTGCAACGTCTTTAAGTTGAATATTCGGGCTGAATGAGATGAACATTTCACGTAGCTCTTCAATGCTATCCAGCTCGGCAGAGGTCATCAGTTCTGGGTTGTTCTTTAACGTTTCCAGACGACCACCGCTGATCAGCGTATTACGCTCTGCAATCAATGCCGCCACTTGATCCAACGTTAAGCCATAACGTCTCAAAGAAATCGGTTCGAGTTGGATTAAGAACTCTGGCGCACGCAAATCGACGGTGTAAACTTCACCAATCCCTTCGACCCGTCGCAAAGCCAACTCTAGGTCTTTGGCTTTATCTCGCAGTGCTTTATAACCAACATCACCAGAAATACCGACCACCATGAAATCCAAGCTGTACGATTTTTTGATCGACAGCGTTGGCGCTTCGGTCACACCAGCGGGTAAATCCGTTACCCTTGCCAGTGCATCTCGAATGTCTTGGTAAACGGCATTCGGATCAGAGACATTGCTGTCCAACACCACACTGATGTTTGACACGCCCGTTTCCGACGTAGAGGTAAACTCTTTCAATCCAGAAATAGACAGCAATTCTTTCTCAATTTTACTGGTGATGTTGCTTTCAATATCTTTCGCACTGGCACCAGGATAAACCGTGACGATATCGCCTTTTCCTAAGTCAAATCGAGGCTTCTCAGCAAGGGGAAGATTGTAGGCAGTAAGGGCACCAATGCTGATGATCAAAATGGTCAGGATTTTAGACGCAAACTTTCGGTGAGAGAGCAAATCTAAGAAGAAATTCACAGTGCCTCCTGATCATTGAAATACACGTACGATTCCATTCCCGGATTAAGCTTGCCGTTAGCGTTTTCTACCGTCACTTCAACAAGGAAGCCCGGCTCACTGTTTTGGAAAGCAGGAGAAAGTAAAGTGATGGTGCCGTCCAACGTCTGCTCAACAGAAGGCACTTCGACCTTAACCTTCTCGCCTTTACTGAACTTGTTGAAATCAATCTCTAACAGGTGAAAACGTACTTTCAATCGTTCCATATCTGCAATGGTAAAGAGCGCATCACCCACCGAAATAAACTGCCCTAGCTCAACAGAGCGATTGATGACCACCCCATCAAAAGGTGCATCCGGAGAGGCTTTATCCAGCGTTCGTGCGGCGATTTTGTAGTGTGTATTACTTACGTTGAATTGAGCTCGACCAATGTTGGTTACACGAATTTGGTTGTCCACGTCACTTGCCGAGACGCCATTACTGGTCAGCAAGGATTGATAACGCTTTAATTGCTTTTCTTGAATATCTAACTCGGCACGACTCACCTCTAACTCGTTACGGGCTAAGTCCAAACTCAATGCATAGTCTTCTGAGGACAGAGACAATAGCTCCTGCCCTTGAGTCACAGAGTCACCGTTATCATAACGATAAGAATCCACCACGCCGACGACTTCACTTTTTACCACAACACTTTTTTCAGGAATCAGTTGACCAACAACGTAATCGCTCGCTGCATGAGCAGCGCTTGATAAAAGAAATAAAGGAATTAGTACGGATCTTTTTTTCATTTAGTTATCTCATTTCCGATGAACCAAATGACTTGTGTAACCGTTCCTCCGACAAGTCACCACTGACAGGAACACACAAGCCTTTAGTGTTTACTAAGGCATTAACCAGAAGTACAGCAAACGATTAACGCTCTTATTTATTGATGCTTGATATATAAATTATCAGTGGAGGTGTGGAAAAAAAGTGAGTCCTGAATGAAGCGTTTAACTACTTAAATCGAGGGAGTCCTTTCTGATTTGTTAGTACTTCGTTCAATCAAAACCGTTGCAGGTCTGTCGAGAGAAACTCGCCATGATTTGATATACCCCTATAACCTCGCGATGCTTGGCTATAAAAAAAGAGACAAGCCGATCGACTTGTCTCTTTCTCATTTCATCTTATTGTATTTATACCCAGGTCACTCCTAGATACTTAGGTATAGTACATCAATCTCTGAGCCATTGATGATCTTCACCACCATCTTTCTTATTGAAAAATGCAGAGTGTTGCTGTTTGAACTGATCTGCTTTTATCTCTGAAATCGGCCACAATGTAAAATCTTCACGAATAAAGCTATCGTCAATACCAAACTCAAGCGTTCTTAGCTTATTGCCGATAAATCGATAGATGTACGTTTCACCGGTCTTCTCGCACACCATTGGTACATGCGACATCGGCTGACCATTGACTGAAACTGACACCCATTTACTGCTCTTTGGCTCACAAGACGCTTGATTTACTACATCAATTTCGAACTTGTTGTCTAAGGTCGTACCGACAAAGACGACGGTGGAATCTTGCAAATAGACGCGCCTTAATAAAAGCTGTTTAGTATCTTGAGTACGTGTGGTTTGAATACCATTAGAAAATGGTTCGAAGTAAGACCAATGCCAGTTCCATTGCATGCCTTTTTCAACAAAGTGAAGTTGAGGTATGGTTTTCCAAGCCACAATACCAGCAAGCGCCGCAATAAAAGCGATCAGGATAATTAGAATTCGAACAAGTGAATGCATTAGACTGGTTTTTCTACAAGTAATTTAACACCAAGTGCAACCAGTACCGCTCCAGTTGCCCCTTCCATCCATTTCATAAAACTTGCATTTTTTAACAAGCTTTTCGCGGAATTTAATGCACCAGCCAGACCACATTGCCAAACCATCGCAATCATAAAGTGAATAGACGCCATGAGCATAGATTGCATTAATGGAGAACCTTCTGGGTTAACAAACTGAGGTAAAAACGCCAAATAGAACACTGCCGTTTTTGGATTAAGCACATTAGATAAGAAGCCTTCACGGAAAGAGCGTTTACCGCTATACGCTTGGTGGGTCTGTTCAGAGACAGCAATGCCGCCATTCGATTTCATTAACGCTCTCAAACTACTTAATCCAAGCCAGATCAAATAAGCAGCACCCACCATTTTCACCATTTGAAATAGTTCAGCGGATTGAGCTAAAACAGCAGAGATGCCTACAGCAGAGAAAAATGCATGAACAAACAGACCGAAACAAATACCTAAACTTGTCGTACAACCATCTTTAAGACCTGCACGACTGGTGTTACGAATCACCAAAGCGGTGTCCAATCCCGGTGTAAGCGTCAAAATAGTGATGGCAATGAGGAATGCCTCAAAATTCAAAATATCCATATTCTTGTAGTGAGTGATTGTGCATTACCCATCAATACCGTCAATCCACGCAATTCGCAAGCAACTTTTGTGATCAACATCGTTGAAAATCACATAACGTACAAAGCCATACGCATAAAAGCACTTAATAAGCATACACACAAATGATTTTAAGATGCAGGGCTCAAAACGTTGTCATTGATTCGAGGTCAAGGAAAACAACGTAGCGTCTACAAACCAAGTCATTCTCGCTAAACAAAGCATCTCGAGGTTACTTGAGCATAAGGTCTTTCTTATATAAAGAGAGTTACTACTATTTCTACAACTTTTATAAAAACGATCAACCTCCTTTACTACTCTTCTATTTCCATCAGGAATTATAGTTTATTTCAACAACACAAAATAAACGAAAGTTGGTGTGCAAATGGGATATATGCTTCTTTTTCATTGCTGCCTGATGATCGCAATTTGGTTATTTATATTTGCGCCACTATTTAGTAACGCAAATACCTTAACGATGAATCTTGTTGGCAAATTAGAAGACCGATGTGAGATAAATTTCACGTCAGGTCAGAAAATCGACTTGTCAGACAGCAATATAAAAACACTACCATTGGACATATATTGCAACCAACCACTCGGCGTAAGCGTATATTCAAAAAATGGCGGACTAAAACTGGATAAAAGAGATGATATTCCACCATTCGAGTATTTATTTGAAATCAACATTAACAAAGCAAATATTCATGAAGAAGTAAAAAGCATTGATTTGCTCTCTGAAAAACGCTTTGACAGTTCAGGTGTTATTCCTTTCTCGGCACTAGGAGAAATTAGAATAACACTAGAAGACCGCTTGCTATACGCAGGCTATTACGAAGACGTGATTGAAATTGATGTATTCCCCTCAATTAACAGCGTCATCAACTAGGAGTTCTGTATTCGATACAGAGAAAGGCTAGCTCGGTGGGATTTGGGCTAAACATGTATGTTATCTCTCAAGTTAAAGGAATCTTTTTATGAAAAAACTTACGATTTGTGCAGCGGCTGTTACAGCAATTTTCGGTTCGCAAGTTCACGCAGGTCCGGGTGATGTTCAATTAGTGGGTTATGTTTCTCCAGTATGTGAAGTATCAGGGCTTGCTACTCAATTGCTCGACTTTGGTGATGTAACACAAGAACAAACTGTTTCTATCGATCTGGATATGAAATGTAACGATGTCGATGGTGCAACCGTTTCTTTGACCAGTTCTGAAGGTGGTCTTGAATCGGATGATGACGAAGATTTCGCGCTAACTTATACCGCAACTTTTGCGCCTACAGGTCTTCCATCATTTGATCTAAATGCACCTGGTGGTCCGGGTTTAAACGATGTCTCTAGTGAGCTGTCATACCCAGGTTCTTCGGGTCTAGCATCTGGTGTTGATGCGACATTGACTGTACAAACAACAGAAGTGGCAACATGGGCGGGTGGCTACTCAGATACGCTAACCGTTAACGTGACTTCTAACTAAGTTCCCCTCCGGGAGGCTAAGCGTATGGCCTCCCTTTCTACACAGCCATACCAAGCTGACATTGATGGAGCTCAACATGACTCGATGGATTATCCTAGTCGCAACATTTTTATTTTGTTCTTACGCTAACGCATACAAGGTTGAACCTATGGTTGCTGAGATTGAACCCATAGGCAATCGAGCCCAAATGTCGATGCGTATCGACAATACATCCCGAGTACCCCTAACTGTTGAGCTCTATCCTTTTTCAATGACCATGGATGAGCAAGGTGTAGAAACAACAAAACCCGCAGACGATGAATTGCTCGTTATTCCAGTAACCGCAATCATAGAGCCAGGTCGCTCTCAATCGGTCATGATTCGTTATTTGGGTGATCCTTCAATCTCTGAATCAAAAGCATACCGTGTCTCCATTAAGCAGGTTGAAGTAGCCCGTGGCGAAGAACAAAGCGCTAAGATGGGGTTATTACTTCAATTCAATACACTAATTAATGTTAAGCCCCAAAATACATCGGCAAACTTAGATATAAAAAGTGTCAAACAAAAAGGAAGCAAATGGATTGTTGAAGTAGAGAATAATGGTAATAGTTATGGCAGGCTAACGAATACTAATTGGCATTTAACGGATGGCAGTAATTCTAAATACCTAAAAGGATTAGATATCAGTAAGTTAATCGCAGGCACACTTGTACTTCCTCATTCAACACGATTTTTTGAAATGAAACCATTGAAAGGGTTTGACGTGTCAGATTTGTCGATAGAAATAGAACAGGACAAATAACATGTTCTATCAATCTATAACATGTCTAATCTTGTTATTATTTAGTGGTTTTTGTAATGCAATCATTATTTCACCGACTGTATTTGAATTGAACACTGATAGAAATACAACATCACAGGTCATAGTGACAAATAATTCAACAGAAAAAATGCCGCTAGAAGTAAGTATTCATCAGCTAGTATTTAAGAAAAATGGTCAATATGAAACCAAAGCATTAAATAGCGACGTACTTTTGGTTTTTCCACCAGCAGCAATGTTAGCACCGAACTCAAAGCAAGTATTTCGTATTCAATGGCTTGATCCTTCTGTACAAAAAACATCCTCTAGCTACTTTATACGCTTTACGCAAGCTCATTTAGCGGGTGCTAATGGACAAAGTAGAGCTTTGCCTATGCAGCAGAGCGGAGTCAAAATTAAAGTGCATTATAACGCGCTGCTTCATGTGTACTCCAACAGCCAACAACCAGACGTCACCTTGGAAGTGTCTGATGCCGGACAATTGGTTATTCGTAATACTGGCGAACGCTTTACCTACTCTCGGCTACTGTATTTTGAGCCGTTAACAGCGACAGAAAATTACTCGCTCCAACAACAAGTCGGTGACCAATTTTTGCCACCATTTTCTACCTTCACCCTGCGTTCACGGAAAGCAATCCCAGTAGGAAAATATCATGGAAGAGAGCAATGAGCTTCGGAGCAGTGCTGTTTGGCTCCTATTCATTTTATTAACGATTTTATGTATCGCTCAAATCAACATCAGTTGGGCACGCGAGGTTGTGCTTAATCCAACAGGTCGAGATATCGAGCTATCCTCTCTTTTAAAAATCAGTGACAGCGTCTTGGGTCAGGCACAAGTCACCATTACCGCTGATGACGAGATTCGCTTACCGAAAGACAGTACCATCGCCCTACTTTCGTCATCTGTCGCCGAGTCAGCCTTAGAGAAATTACGAGACGCCCATTCAGAGACCTTATCTCAAGAAGACTTTCGACGTGCCGGGCTTGGGCTTACCTTTGATTTATCCACCCTAGAATGCATCATTTCAGTTCCTAACGAATTGAGCGTCACGCGACAAATATCGTTAGCTGAAGACAATGAACATTTTAATTATTCTGAACCCAGCTTTTTCAGTGGTTATGTTAATGTCACCGCATCGGCGAATGAAACTCAGACCATAGCAGAGCAAAATGACCGACAAAGTATTTACAGTACAAGATTTGAATCGGGCTTAAACGCAGGTTCTGCAAACCTTGAATACGAAGCCACCTTTGAAAATGGCTCGTCTCAAGACTCAGATTATTACCGCCAAGGCACGCGCTTAAACTATGATTTTCCTTCACAAGGAACGCGCCTTGTATTGGGTGATATGTTTAACTCTGGCAAGAGCTTTCAAGATGGTACCGACATCCTCGGAATCGGCATCACACGTGATTTTACTTTAATTCCTACTCGAAACGTGCGCCCTAAAGCCAATCAGTCTTTTACATTGCAACGCACGTCGAATGTCGACGTTGTTATCGATGGCATTGTCGTTCAGAGGCTGACACTGGGCGCAGGCAGCTATAACTTGAGTGATATCCCTCTCGCACAAGGTACTAACGATGTCGAATTGGTGATCACCGACTCTTCTGGGCAAACCGAAAGAATTCAATTTTCTGTCGCAACGGGGAATGACCTTCTTAACAGCGGAGAGTTTGAGTACAGTTTAATGGCGGGCGTGCCGTCAGAGGTCAATAACAACGAGCTCGATTATCAAACCGATCAAAAATTGATACATGGTTATCTTGATGTTGGTGTATTGCCATGGCTTACGCTAGGCGTAAACGGTCAAAAACGTGAAGACCTGTACCAATATGGTGGGACGGCTTTAATTGCAAGCTCACTAGGTGTCACCGAACTGTCCGCCTCTCAAAGCCATCATCCCACTCTCGATTCTGGGCAAGCATTTCGCATCGCTTTCGATGCAGAATTTGATGATGACAACCCTTGGCAACCACAATTAAGTGTTTTCTATGAATACCAATCGGAAAACTTCGCGGGCGTAGAAAGCTACGACACCATCGACTCTCCTCTCAACCAAACCACTCACTATGCCTCGGCGTTTGGTGCGTTTTATATTAATGACGATTTACGTGCAGCCATGACGGTCAATTACCGCTCTGGCACTGAAGATACTGCGAATTATTGGTCAGTTAGCCCTAGCCTGTCCGGTTCGTTCTTCTCGACACCTGCGACATGGAGCGCAAGGGTCAACTATCAGAACAACGACGTCGGTTCAGATGAATGGAATACGTCTCTCACGTTAAGCTGGCCATTAAGCGATTCCACACGATTAGTCAGCCGCTACAACAGTGAGGTCGATCAAGCAGTACTAGACCTCACTTATCAAAATAATGTAGGTAATACTGGGGGCATGTCAGGCTATGCTTCTGTTGTTACCAGCCGAGACAGCGACGCTGACATTGACCTTGGCGTTAACTATTCTGCCAACCGCTTTCAAGTTATCGCTGACCACGCTACGCGTATGGAGAGTTTGAACGAAGATATAAGAAACCACAGTACGCGTGTAGAAGTCAGTAGTGCGATTGCCTTTGCTGGTTCCTCAATCACAGTTGGACGCCCAGTCCGTGAAGCGTTTGCAGTGGTATCTAAGCACCCAAGCTTGGAAGAAAACAATGTTGATATCGATCCAACTCTAGACGGTGAAAACGCTCGCGTATATAGCCATAGCGCATCCAATGTATTGATACCGGACTTGGTTGCCTACAACCCTCAATTGATCAGTTATGACGTAGAGAACCTACCGCCCGGTTACGATTTAGGTGACGGGGCATTTTGGCTGAATCCTGGCTACAAACGCGGTTACCAACTCAAGATTGGCTCAGATTCTGTGTTAACCGTAATGGGAACATTACTCGATCGACGTACTGGCAGCCCTATCCCACTCATTGCTGGCGTGGCGACTTATTTGGGTAGCGAAAACCAACAGCCCATCGAATTCTTTACTAATCGAAATGGCTTGTTTGCAATCTCCGGCTTACGCCCCGGTCAATACCAACTCACACTCGACACAAAAGAAAAACAGACTGTGGTGATCACTTTAGATGAACGCAGCAATGTTTTAATCAGATTAGGAGAGCTTTATGTGGATTAAACCTTTTATCACTCTAATATTGCTTGCTCCCCCAGCATTAGCGGGTTCTCTTTGCTCAATGAGTAACTTAAGTGTCGAACCTGCTTCTACGCAGGCACGCTATGATGTGTTTGCCTCTGGTGCATACACACTCATTTCGACATATCGACTACGCGCGAATATTGAAGGCGAACAATGCCAAATTCCGGTCAAGTTAGAGATTGATGATGGTGACTCTTTTTTAAAAGGAGAAGCCAATGCCCAGCTAATTTTTGAATGGCAAGGCGGGAACGGTTACCAAAAAGGTAATCAATGGCATGTCGTCTTAACAGAGAATAACGCTGATATCACCTTTCAAATACGTTATCCGGCTCAACAATGGCTCGCCTCAGGTATTTATCAAGGTAAGCTCGAAGCAACAGTATTAACCGAACAACTGCTCAATAACGAATATGTTTTACCAGCTGTGACAAATATCGCAGTCACTGTTTTGCCGATGGCCAAAATACAGTTTTATGGTTTGACTCAACAGCATTACGAATTGGATATGGGGATACTCCAATCCAATAAAGTAGTTACATCCGCGCCCAAACTTTGGATTCAAAGTAACGCCGGATATAACTTGGTTTTTGAATCAACAAACCGAGGTGCGCTCCGACACGAATCTGCGGACACCCAGTGGGACATTAGCTACGATATGTATCTGGATTCTAAGCAAATTAACCTAGATCAGGCGAGTGCTAGAGTCAGCGAAAATACGCCATCTAAGGGACACGCTAACAACATGAAATTTATCATCGGCGATACGCTAAATAAACCGGGAGGTACCTACAACGATGTGCTCCAGATCTCAATTGAACCTAAGCTTTCGCAACAACCTTAGGCAGTCGCAAAGTTGAAACAGAGAAAAGTGGCGAGCACTATACCCCTAGACTAAGGTGATTACATTATCAATATTATTAGTACAAAACTATTATATAGGGGCTAGTTATGAATATGGGGACGCGTAGGAATGAATTAGAATCTAACATCCTTCTTATTGGTGAAAACTGTATTCAAAACCAGTTTATTCGCCGAGAGTTGGAAAAGAACCCCCAAAACAAACTTACCCGTAAAAGCATCCATTGCTTAGACGACGAAATTAACTTGTCCAGCTACAACGTTGTTCTGATTTCTAACTATTTATTGGAAGAAAGACCACTGTCTGACTACATCTCACTCAAAACAAAAAACACCGACTTAGTGGTTTATGACGTACCGAAAACGGGCTCAGATCTTCGGCTTTTTTCTTGTCTCAATCTCAAAGGCGTACTTTATGAAGATTCGCCAATAGAGCATTTAACTCGCTGTATCGATGCCGTCTTAAGTGGCGAATTATGGTTACCTCGAAAACTGATGGCAAAAATGCTGATTCATTTCAGACCTTATGCCATCAGCTCTCAAGAAATCAGCAACACATTAACGAAAAGAGAAAAACAAATCCTCGATCGTATTGTTCAGGGACAATCAAATTTAGAAATTGCTGACGCCCTGTTTGTTGCGGAAAGCACGGTAAAAACCCATGTTTACAAGCTTTACAAAAAACTCAACGTTAGCTGTCGTAAGGAAGCCATTCAAAAATTCAGCCGCCCTCTTAGGCAAGAAACTCAAGAACATTAGCCATCGCTGACTCTAGCTTTGTTTCTCAACGCTCCTTTTGGTTAGGTGTACAAGTGTCTGAATTTGTGCACAATAGACCTGCATTGTTTGTTAATAAATAGTAAATTAGCAACACTTCTCTATCGGCATTCTCTTGATGCGGCACTTTTTCTGCATCGGTGCTGAGGGATTCGAACAGTACGTTCAAGGACCCCGCTTGGGGCGTTTAAGGAAAGAACATAACAAAGAGTAGTCACATGAGCGCATTTCAAAAACTCGTCGAACATTCAAAAAAAGTCTCTAACTTTGGTCACTTAGCCTCCATCGTAGGGTGGGACCAAGCTGCCGTTATGCCATCAGGCGGTGCGGAAGCCCGTTCTAATGCAATGGCAGAACTTAATGTCCACATTCACTCTCTTATGACTCAACCTCATTTAGGTGATCTATTTGCACAAGCAGAAGAAGAGTCATTATCAACGCAAGATCAAGCCGTACTGCGTGAAATGAAACGCGATTGGCAGCAAGCGAATCTACTGCCTGAATCTTTAGTACAAGCGCAATCTCTCGCAGGTTCTAAGTGTGAACATGCGTGGCGTAGCCAACGTGGGAATGATGACTGGACTGGTTTCGAAAAAAACTGGGCAGAAGTCGTTAAACTGTCTCAAGAAGAAGCTCAAATTCGTGCAGAAGCTGCTGGCACATCACCTTACGATGCCATGCTGGAGCTGTACGAACCAGGTACAACATCCGCGTCTCTAGACGTGTTGTTTGCGGACGTAAAAACATGGTTACCATCAATGATTGATGAAGCCATCGAGAAGCAAAAAGCCAACAACATCCTGCTTCCTAACGGTCATTACCCGGCTGAAAAACAAAAAGCATTGGGGCTGGAAGTCATGAAGCTGCTTCAATTTGACTTCGAACATGGTCGTCTTGATGAAAGTGTTCACCCATTCTGTGGTGGCGTTCCTACTGACGTTCGTATCACCACTCGCTACGACGAAAAAGAGTTCGTGCAATCATTGATGGGCATCGTACATGAAACAGGTCACGCGCGTTACGAGCAAGGTCTGCCAAAATCATTAGCAGGCACTACGGCTGGTGAAGCTCGTTCAATGGGCATCCACGAATCTCAATCTCTGTTCTTCGAGATGCAAGTGGGTCGCAGCCAAGCCTTTGTTGAACACCTTGCTCGTCTGGCTTCTAACCATTTCGAAGGTCCTGAGTTTGCTCAAGACAACTTGTCGAAAATCTACACTCACGTGGAGAAAGGTTTCATCCGTGTCGATGCTGATGAACTGACTTATCCTGCTCACGTTATCTTGCGTTACGAAATTGAACGCGATCTCATGAATGGAGTTATTAAGCACACTGACGTTCCAGAACTGTGGAATGAGAAGATGAAGGCTTACTTAGGGCTGTCAACAGAAGGTAACTTCAAGAATGGCTGTATGCAAGACATCCACTGGACGGACGGTGCCTTTGGTTACTTCCCTTCCTACACGCTCGGTGCAATGTATGCTGCTCAATTCATGGCTGCAATGAAGCAAACGGTTGATGTAGATGGAGCGATTCGCTCTGGAGATCTATCCCCAATCTTCACTTGGCTATCTGATAACATCTGGAGTAAAGGCAGCTTGTTGTCTACTGACGACTTAGTAAGCCAAGCTACAGGCGATGTATTAAACGCGAAACACTTTAAAGCACACTTAGAAAGCCGTTATCTTGGTAAGTAAGATTTGCTTTTGAAAAAACCAAAAAGGCTGGTGAAATACCAGCCTTTTTATTAGTTTTAAATTTATCCCCAAATAACCTCGAGATGCTTGGTTCAGCGAGAAAGGCAATGATGTGTTAGCGAAGATCAAAACGGTCGACGCCAAGATCTTTCAAAAGATGACGCTAGATGTGTCGGACGACGACCTTGCCGCATTTCAGATTACTGCAGGTAAGTTAGCTGATAATTTAGCGAAAAAAGACAGCAAGTAAACTCACGTAGCCTCCAAACTTTTATGAGTATTAGCGGTTATTTTCCATGATCGTGATTGAATAAGAGAGCAACGCGTGCTGCTCTCTCCAATTAAGCTCTTATCCGGCTACGAATTTCTAATGTTTCTTGGTAAACATCTTCAAGGTGATACGGCTCAATTGCTTCATTAGAAATAAGCCACTCACCCAAGATCGAATCATCTTCAGTTTTTACGGCAATACAAGTGCCATCAACAAACATAATGTTGAGCCCATAGTCGTAGATAACAACCTCTGAAGAAGGGACAAACGCTTTATCAGCCAAATTTTCTTTTACTGCTTTACGGCTGCGTAATCGAATGACGTTGATACACTCGATTACTTTAGATTCTTCGCAAAACCTCACGCCTTCAAGCTGTGTCAGCTTTACCTCTTGTGGATTCAGCTCATCAACAAACCTTGCTACTGGCAAATGAAAGTCATGACCTTGGGGGCTTGTGTGCCATTCGTTTGTTAGCTCAACAAAACCAGTAGGCATCTGAAAAAACAATGGAGATAAGCTTGTCACCGGATCTGATTCAAGGCTCGTATTATCAATACTTGTCATTAACTTGCATTCTAATCCTACAATGCGCTTTAGTGCGTATATCGAAGCATCATCCATTTGATAGTCGAGTATTTCCATTACTTACCTCCTTACTCCATTGCTGACCGTTTTAATAACATAAACATCATCAAGAAGATGAACAAGCGACTTCTTCGATAACTTGATAGCTCAATTGCCCCTCTATCGTTTTACTTTCCATCAATGCGATGGAGTAAATTGGTATTGTTAGCGGTGAAATAAGAACCTCATCCAAAGGGGCTTGTTTTTCGACATGTCGAGCTAATGTAATGTGGGGGACGTACGTGCGTGACTCTGTCACAAACCCATGGCGCTCTAGAGTTTCTATTAATGCATTTTGTCGTTCTGCTATGGCGGGATTGTTCTTGATGCCTAGCCAAGCTAACTGTCTACCACTTTGATGGAACGTGCCGAGATGATCGACGACAATCTGCTCGCAAGAAGGCGTGACTGTGTGGAGAATCTTTGTGAGTTGCTGAGTTTCCTCGTTGGTCGATTCACCAATAAACGCCAAAGTAATATGGAAGTTGTCTTTTCGGGTATAACGCCCTTCAATTCCCTTTTGCTTCAGCTTATCTTGAATCAGTTTGAGCTTTGACTTACTTGCATCGTCAAACGTCATTGCAAAAAACAATCTCATCATAAACGTCCTTAAAGCCAGAATATCCATATTGTGGCAAACAAGCCTATGGAAATGAATCAACAGATAAAAGAAAGCCCAGAACAAACGTCTGGGCTTGGTGTTCACATTGCGGGTGCAAGTTGAGGTTTATACAAACAGCATTCACCATCAGGGCGTGTCTTAAAACGACGGTGCAACCACATATATTGACTCGGGCATGCCAAGATCGATTGTTCTACGATCTTGTTTACAAACACTGCCGCTTGGTCTGGGGCATTTTTCGGAAAACCTTCAACAGGAGCACGAAGGGTCAATGTATAGTGACCATCGCTACCACGAACCATGGTAAATGGTACTATTGCGCAGTCTGTTGAATCGACGAGCAAGCTTGTTCCTGTCGTAGTGCATGCACGCTTTACTGCAAACAAAGGTGCAAACGTCGAGCGACGCGTACCATAGTCATGATCCGGTGCGTACCAAACACGATGACCAGTATTGAGTGCTTCAAGCATGCCCTTAACATTTTTACGATCGATCAATGTACGATTCGAACGAGAGCGTCCCTTGTATTGAAAGTAGTCAAAACAGGGGTTGTTGTTTGGTCGGTAAACACCAGAACCAGATTTTTTGATGCCAAACGCACGAGCACCTAATTCTAGGTTCATTGAGTGAACCGCTAACATTAATACGCCCTTCCCTTGTTTCTCAAGCGCTTCGATGTGCTCCATACCTTCAATTGTCACGTGTTTGTTCACGCGTTTATCTGACCAGAACCATGCCATCGCGGTTTCGAATAAGGCAATACCTGCGTTGTCGATGTTATCTTTTAAAATCGCATCACGCTCTTGTTCACTCATCGCTGGAAAACATAGTTCTAAATTACGTTTGATCGTGACTTGTCGCTTTTTCATTAATCGCATAGCAAGACGACCAATTCCGCTTCCTAGCGCGAGTTGAACACGAAATGGGAGGAGACTAAAAAGGTACATGATGCCGATAATGATCAATGTGCCCCAGTAGCGAGGAGCCAGAAATTCTGCCTTGAATTTTGGTGCAGTATGCTTATTCATGAATGTGTCATCAGACGAGTTCGCCTATAAAGTTCTAAAAACAATGATAGAGATTAAAATCATTGACTGTGCTTATTACAAAAACTAAAGCGCGCGGATTCTAGGGCTCTTTAACACAACACACAATAAGAACTTTCCGATATTGCGGTCAGACCTATCAACTTGAACATAAAGGTCGTGATTTTCGTCGAATGGACACAAAAAAGCCGCCTTTCGTGGTTACAAAAGGCGACGAGTTAAGACTAGAGTTTTAAAACTTCGCTATCTAATACATTCTCTTTTACTAATTCAGACAGAATAGCGTTTGTTTTCTCTCTAAACAGATCTCTAAGTAACCTTACCGTTGGCGTTATAGACTGTCGGCTTGGGCAAATTAACCATAGCTCCGTCGGCGTCGGTTTATATTCACTCATGACATTCATTACCTTGCCATCCAGTAAGTCCTGCGACATGTCTAGACAAGATTTAATGGCTAATCCTTTGCCTGAAACACACCAACGTCGAACTAAGTCTCCGTCATTCGAAGCTCGGTTTCCTTTAAGTTTCACTTTGTATTCAGCACTGCCATCAGAGAACCCCCAGACATCTTGCAACGTATCGTGCAACTGATAAAGCAACCCATTGTGCTCAGCTAAATCTTGCGGATGCTTCGGTGTTCCTGCGAGATTGAGATACTCGGGTGTAGCGCACAATAATCGAGGTACGTTACAGATTTTAAAACCATACATACTGGAATCGGTGGGCGCACCATAACGCAACGCCATATCAACCGAATCACGGTAAAAATCTATGTTGCTGTCACTGATGTTGCTTCGCAATGTGACTTTTGAGTAGCTATCCATGAATTCATCCAACCATGGCGTAACCAAATTGCGCCCTAAATCAGAAGAGAGCGCAATACGCACCTCTCCATCAATGATATCGAGATCCTCACGCATGTTCTGCTTTGCATGTTCTAACATCTCTAGCGCTTTTTCACATTGAGGAAGGTAACGTTCGCCGGCGCTGGACAAACGTAAATGGCGTGTAGTACGAACGAATAGCTCCGCACCTAAAGAAGCTTCAACCCTTTTCACTGCTGCACTGGCCGTTGCTGTTCTCATATCGAGGGCTGTAGCAGCCCCAGTGATACTCCGAAACTCAGCGACTTTGAGCACGACTTGCAGATCTTCAAGCAACATATTATCTAATCCTATTTGATAATTTTCTGTCGATTATAATGCTTTAGAAAAGATAAGCATGTTTGAAAACTCACTTTTACTTAAGTCAGTTAACCTACTTGATCTACATTGCCCCTTCTGCCAAATAGAATTCTGATATACCCAAGTAACCTCGATATGCTAGGTTCAGCGAGACTGACTTGGTTTGTAGACGCGGCGGCGATTTAAAGGTTTAGTGGGTCTAAATCAAGAATCGGCAACAAAGTATACAAGCCAAGGCCCTTACTATTTGCAAAGAGTGCCCTTTGGGAGCGTGTCATTGACCCGATTGCTGCGTCAAACAACTTGGAAAGAGCTGGCTATTAAACTGCGTTGTTTTCCTTACTCTCGAATCAATGACAACGCTCTGAATCCTGCATCTTGAAGTTACTTGGGTATAGTCGTTTGTTTTTAAACACAAGCAGGTGTATAAACAGCGTGTAACCTTTCTATTGGAATAACCATGAACCTCGATACCTTGCTGGCTTTCGGCGGAATTGTTTTCTTTCTAGCGATAATTCCAGGTCCCAATGCCTTGTTGATACTGTTTACTGCACTGACGCAGAGCCGCCGCTTTGCCATTGCTAACATCCTTGGTGTGGCACTTGGTTTTATGATTCATGCGTTTGTATCCGCAAAAGGGTTGAGCTTGCTGCTTTCTCAATCGGCATTGGCGTTCAACATTCTTAAATGGATGGGCGTTGCGTATTTGGTTTGGTTGGGGATCAACAACCTAAAAAGCGGTCTTAAACTGGCTGACCAGAAGTTAAAGCTCGATCGTAAAGTTGAAGAACAAACTCTTAAACAAGCCTTTGTGAAAGGATTACTCACTAACCTTCTTAACCCGAAGATCGTGCTATTTTATCTGTCGATTTTCCCACAGTTTGTACAACCAGAACATATTCTTGAGCAAAGTATGATTCTAGGAGCACTGCAAGCAGGTATTGTGGCAAGTTGGTATTTATTCGTAATTTTCTTCGCAACGAAATTGAAAGTACTGCTTACTTCTTCGAAAACCAGCAAGTGGTTGAACTACGTTAGCGGTGCATTATTTATCTCTTTCGGCGTAGGGTTAGCAAATACTCGGTTTTAGACACAACGAGTTTTTCTGAACGAACAAAAACACGCTCTTTGGCGTGTTTTTTATTTTATACCGTTTTAACTTACACCTAAGCCCCTCGAAGTGCTTATTTAAAGAGCACGACTTGGTTCAACAGCGTGCGTTCGGTGTCTTTTTATGTTAGCCAAATACCGCAGCCAACAATAAGATCACAACAAACAGTGCTGCGACTAAACCTAATAAATACGATAGCTTTCCAGTGCCACCTTTTGGTGCTTGATTACAACATCCCATCATTTTCTCCATCTTCTACAACTTGTTGGTCGTATCCAATCTAGACCTTCCCCCAAGGTGAGAGTCAAACATTGGCAAAAATCCGCTAAATTTCCATATTTTCGGTAATAAATAATTCGCTATAAACACATTTATTAATATGCATTTTTTAACTCAATTTTGTGTTTTTTGACCAGAGCAAACGATTAAATTGATTACGATTAAGCCACTGAGATTTCGGTTCATTTTTGGGTAAATACATACCATTTTTGGCTATATACCCACAGATTCTTGCAGCCCTACAATACGCCGGTCTTACTTGTAGCACGCGGGTTCGCATCCAGAACTCGTGGCTCAATCATTAAAGGTATCGAATGAGCAATATCGCCAAATCCGCCGTCAAACTCAGTGTCTTTTCTGTCATCATGATTACGGTTACGTCCGTCGACAGTATAAGGAACATTCCGGGTGCCGCCTTATTTGGTAGTCACGCCATCTCTTTCTTTCTATTGGCTGGTCTTTGCTTCTTCGTTCCAACCGCATTAGTTTGTGCAGAATTGAGTACCACTTATCCGCAACAAGGCGGTGTGTATTTATGGGGTAAAGAGACGTTAGGTCCAAACTTTGGTTTTGCGACCGTGTGGTATCAGTATGCCGAGAACATTGTGTACTACCCACCGCTCATTTCATTCATCGTCGCGACTGGTGCGTATCCTTTCTTCCCTGAACTGGCACAAAACAACATCTTTATGTTGATCATGATTAACGTGATTTTCTGGGCTCTGACCTTGGTCAACATCTTTGGTTTGCGTTTGTCTTCGCTCATCACCAATGTGTTTGGCACTTTGGGGCTTATCTTCCCTATCCTACTGATCATCGGCTTGGGCGGTTACTGGGCTTATACCAACCCTAGTGAATCGCATATCTCCCTTCGTCATGCGTCTGACTGGCTACCGGATTTCTCGCAAGATGGTATTGGTGCAGGCTTTACAGCAGTTGTGCTTTCTCTAACAGGACTTGAGATAACCACGTCTTACGCAAGTGAAGTCGACAATCCGCAAAAGACTTACCCTAAGGCGCTGATTGCTTCAACTGTGTTGATTTTAGTCTCTTTGACTGCATGTTCACTTTCCATCTCTTCCGTAGTATCGAGCGATCATTCCAGCTTGAGCGAGGGCGTAATTCTGGCATTCAAAGCGTTCTTTGATGATTTGAACATGTCATTCATGCTGCCAGTTATCGCACTTGCCATTGTGTTTGGCAGCTTAGCGAGCCTAAACAACTGGATCATTGCACCAACCAAGAGCCTGCACGTCGCCGCAAAAGACCACTTCATGCCACTGACGCTATCAAAAGAAAATAAGAACCAAGCGCCGGTTCCACTTCTTTTGCTACAAGGTGCGATTGTGAGTGTGCTTTCTTTGGTGTTTATCTTGGTACCAAACGTGAACCAAGGCATGTGGCTATTGAATATTCTAATGACTCAGCTCTACATGGTGATGTACATCTGTATCTTCGTAAGCTTCTTGGTATCACGCCGTAAACATGCAGATATTGAACGTCCATTCCGCGTGCCTGGCGGCAAGTTCGGTATGATGTTAGTCGCAACACTTGGCTTGGTCAGTTGCTTAGTAACTATCTTCGTTTCATTCGATGTACCAGCAGGCATTAGTGCTCAAACTGGTGCTTACGCTTTGATTCTTGGCTTTATCGCCTTCAGCTTGCCAGCAATTGCAGCGGTGATGTACCGCAACCGTAAGCGTCGCCAACAAGGTCAATTGATTGAAGCGATGGCGAATTAATCTGATCAATGTTTCTTTAGATAGCAAAAAAGTGTTTCTTCAGATAACAAAAAGCCGCGAATGATTCGCGGCTTTTTATTGATAAACTTTTGGATTAGTGACCTACCGTCTTAGACAGCAAGTTCACAATCATTACGCCAGTAAGAATGAAACCAATACCGACGATAGCTGCAAGATCGAGCTTTTGTCCGTATAGGAAGTAGCCAACCGCAGCAACAAGAACAATCCCTGCCCCACTCCAAATTGCGTACACAAGACCAACAGGCATACTTTTCACGGTGACAGACAATAGGAAGAAAGCGATGCCATAACCGATAATAACCACGGTACTTGGCATCAACTTGGTAAACTGTTCAGTTTTAGGAATAGAAGAAGTTGCAATCACCTCACACACGATAGCAATAGACAACGCAACCAATGGAGGCATAGAAACAAGCATTTTGAACATAAGGCAATCAACGCTCAATTAACCTGAACTCGATGACATATCGAATCTCTGAGCGGCGCATTATAATCAAAATCCGTCAGCGCGCTATAAAAAGTGATGCAACTCACATTTACGCGGGTGTAATAATCACACTCAAAAGTCAGAATCTTCCAAATTGATGACGCAACCAGGTGCATCTTTTCGTGCTGTGATCAAAGCGTCTGGGTCTGCATAAACGATATTATTCAGTCCAAGCTTTTGCATATCATCAATATGGTACATCCACGCAGCATCGTCGATATCACACCCTGCTTTGTGTAATTTCTCGCGTTTATTCATATGACCAAACATGGTGATCTTAGGGTTAACATCAACCAAGGCAAAAAACGCGTCCTCATGTTGACGCCATAAGCTGAGCGACTGTTGCCATTGCTCAAGCTCTTTCTGATCAAAGCCATCGACATCCCATTCATCTTGCATGGCACCGCCAAACCAAAGTACATCAGAGCCTTTCATCACTAAGGTGCTCGGTGCTGCGGTTAATACATAATTCGCACAGGCAGACGCACATGTACCATTGACGATCAAATGGACTTGGTTGGTATAAACCCAGCGTCCAAGTTCCATAGCAGGACGATATTCACCAGAGTCACTGTCAATCATCATGGCAACCACACCATTTGGTTGAACATTTGCTAACTCAATAGCCTCTGTTACTTTCTCTGCTGTAATCTCACCGTTAAAGTAAAGAGTTCGTCCTTCCATATAAATCTCATTAGACAAACTGCATCCCGCTAATCCCGCGAGTGTGAGTGCGCTAAGCCACCTTTGCATATCCCTCTCCATGATCTTTGTTCCAAAACTGAAAGCCAACTTCAGATTAGTATTGGACAAGATGAATATAAGCGAGAGAGAAACTGGCACATTTTTGACCAACGTCAAAATATGCACACAGACACGCATGAAAAACTAAAAATACGCTAGCTAAAAAAGGAGACTAAGGGCTTTTGACGGTACCTTCTAACGAACTTGAGTGAGCGTAACACTCGGAACTGTGTGCCCGCTCATCGAAATACCACTATTAGATCTGCTCTAAATGGTGAGGAAAGCCTGCAAGGAAATGAATTTGAAATGATCGCACTAATAACCGCCATCAACACTATCGACGACATTGGCTTGACCGCCACTTAAGTGATGTTGTTGAGCAAGCTCAAAGTAAATATGCATATCAATAGGTTCTGGTGTATTCAACAACATTTTACCGACTTCGCGTTGGAAGTGCCCATAATTACCGAGCTCTTGCGTTAAGCCCAACTGCTCGTAACTCGCGAGACTAGTAAACATCCCATACGCATATTGATAGCGCGTCATATCTCGATGTTTCTCATGACCTAGCTCTAATAGCGCCTTATCAACTTCATCTGGTGAGTAGCTGTTCTTATCCCCAAACTCTCTAAGTAAAACATTAGGAACTTGATGTGCGATGCTCTGAATGGTCTCTTTTCTCTTAAAAATACCGAACATGATATCCTCCGCTGACGATGATTATCCAAACTGTGTACATAAGCACGAGTTGGTGAACCCTTTCGTGTTTTTAGTATTAGGGTTCAAAAATTATACTAACTCGATCTCATAATTGCCTTCAAACTCTACGCTCTGTGTTTCACAAAAATGTATTCAGAAATCTTGCAGCAATCACAGTTGGTAGTTTGTGTTTTCTTATCGACATGACCTGACAGCACTAAGCTAAATTTCATCGGCAGTCATGGAACATAGCGTGTCTTATTATTCGCCATTAGATGTATCAAGGTGAGTTATCGATTTCTTGTCGTCGCTCAGATGTATACCCAAGTAATCTCTAAATGCTAGGTTCCGAGAGAATGACTTGGTTTGTAGACGCGGCGGCGATTTAAAGGTCTAGTGGGTCTAAGTCAAGAATCGGCAACGAGTCACTTGGGTTTACAACGCAAGCTTCTGCTGAGATTGAGCCATATGAAAAGAAATCCCGTTCAAAGTCACATTTCATGTCGACATCCGCAAGCAATTACGTTAGCTTTAGAAGTATAGACGTCTAAAAAGTTAAGCTTAGGGAGAGAAAGCCGTGCCAATTAGAATTCCAGATCAATTACCCGCTAGTGATGTATTGAGGACAGAAAACATCTTTGTGATGAGCGAGAGTCGAGCGGCGAGTCAGGAAATCCGTCCATTGCGAGTGCTTATTCTCAATTTGATGCCAAAAAAGATTGAGACCGAAACGCAGTTTCTTCGCCTACTTTCCAATAGCCCTTTGCAAGTTAATGTTGAGCTACTTCGAATCGACAATCGTCCAAGCAAGAATACACCGACTGAACACCTTGATACCTTCTACCGTCAGTTTGAGATGGTAAAAGGTAAAAACTTCGATGGTCTTATCATCACGGGAGCGCCGCTAGGCTTGGTTCAGTTCGAGGACGTCATCTATTGGGACCACTTGAAAACCATTATGGAGTGGGCAAAAGACCACGTCACTTCGACTCTTTACGTGTGTTGGGCAGCGCAAGCTGGTTTGAAGCTTCTCTACAACTTGCCAAAGAAAACACGTAAAGAAAAACTGTCTGGTGTATATCACCATAACATTCACCACCAGTACCATCCTCTTTTACGAGGCTTCGATGATACATTTTTAGCGCCGCACTCTCGCTATGCAGATTTTTCACCGGAGTTTTTAGAAGAGCACACTGATCTTGATATTCTCGCGACATCTGATGTTGCTGGCGTTTATCTGGCAACAACCAAAGACAAACGTAATGTCTTTGTGACCGGTCATCCTGAATACGATTCCCATACTCTTCATAACGAGTACATTCGCGATCTGGGTGAAGGCATGGAACCTGCAATTCCAATCAATTACTACCCAAATAACAATCCAGATAATCCGCCATGCGCGAGTTGGCGTAGTCATGGTCACTTACTATTCTCTAACTGGCTTAACTACTGCGTTTACCAACAAACGCCTTATGATCTGGACCACTTCAGTGAAGATGCATTTACGAAAGACGATTAAGTCGCTGAATTAGAATGTGAACTAAGCCGCCAACTGGCGGCTTTTTTGTATCAGTTTGCTAACCTGATCGCATAGTAATTTTTCCTCATTAGGCTTTTGCACTGTAATTCATATCATGCTCTGTGGAACAGGGACGCAGGAAAAATAAATGAAAATCGTAAAGCTTGGTGCAGCAGTTCTCGTCATACAGATGGGATTGATGGGATGTGTGACCGTAAATGAAGACGGTAAAAGCCCTGTCGTTAAAGCAGATCCTGTCGCTATGGCTGAATCACGTATCGCTTTAGGTCTAGGTTACCTTGAAAGCGGAAGTATGATTCGTGCTCACGATAACCTTCAACAAGCCTTAACCCATGCACCTAGCTATTACCGTGCACAACTCTCTATGGCGCATTATTACGAAACGGTCGGAGAAGATGTCAAAGCGGAACAAATGTACAAACGCTCATTACGCCAAAACGCGAAGAACGGAAACGTACTCAATAACTACGGCACATTCCTTTGTAAACAAGGGGAGTACAAACAAGCCGACAAAATGTTTAATCGTGCAATTGAGCAGCCTTATTACTACCTTATCCCTGCAAGTTATGAGAACGCCGGTTTTTGTGCGCTTAAGTCAGACGATGTAGAAAAGGCGAAATACTATTTCACTCGCGCAATCGATCATGACCCTCACCGTCCTAAGTCTATTCTTCAACTGGCTAAACTTGAAATCGATAGTGGCAACTACACCGATGCGCGAATTCGCTTAATGCGCTTTAACCAAATGTACGGTGTTAAAAAGCCTTCCCTTCGTCTCATGGTAGAACTCGAACGTGCAGCAGGAAACGAAGCGTTAGAAAAGAAATATCAGTACCAATTGGACAGAATGTCTTGATGGGTAGTGAAGTCTATACTTCGCCCTGAGTCATTCATCCACCCGCCTCTCAGAATAACGATCTCCCTTTCATTCAGCAGCTTCTGTATCACACAGAAGCTCGTTGATTTTCCAACATAAACGAGTGTGATCGTCCCCACATTGCGATGATTCCCATTTGCGGTATGCAACCAGTTATTTATACATTCAAGCCTCAGTAAAAGGAATTTATATACAAGGTCAATGTTTATATCCAAGCGACCTCAAGATCCTTGGCTCAACGCGAATGACTTATGTATACAATTAACACAGATGTAAGGGAAACCATGTTTAAGTATAAAAACACAGCAGTATTGGCAGCTCTCCCTATTTTACTGTTACAGGGTTGTGGCGGTGGTGGAGACGGCACGACAACTGCCAGCAGCGCGGCTTGGACAGCAGGCGATTTTTCTCAATCAGCAAGTAGCTATGCCAATCAATGCAATAACGTAAGGACGGGGATTGATCCATACACAGGCAAAGCGTACCCGGACCAAGCTGGCTCAAGCATGTACGAAAAAATGTTCTTACGCGCTTTCAGCCACGAGACCTATCTATGGTATGACGAAATTCCAGATAATAATCCAAGCAACTATGCGTCTGTTTCCGATTACTTTAAGTCGCTAGTAACGCCAGCAAGAACCGCAACGGGTCAAAAGAAAGACCGTTTTCACTACATTCGTTCTTATGATGCTTTCATGAAATCTCAACAATCTGGTTTAGTGTCTGGGTTTGGCTTTAATTGGAAGTTCATTCAAGGGACAGAGCCACGAGATATTCGAATTGCCTACACCGAAGACAACTCTCCTGCCGCTCTTAAAGGTGTCGAGCGCGGCGACAAACTGATTAAGATTGATCACGTCGACGTGGTTAATTCACCACTTCAAACCGACGTTGATTACATCAACAACACCCTATTCTCTCCAAATAACAATCAAGACTACACCTTTACGTTTCTTGATAAGAACGGTGCTGTGAAAGTTGTCACCATCAAAGCGCAAGATGTAGCAACGTCTCCGGTTAAAAACGTTAAAGTGTTCAACTACGGAGATAAGACGGTTGGCTATATGCAGTTCAACGCGTTCGAAGCAACAGCTCAACAACCATTAATAGATGCGTTTAATCGCCTGTCTTCGTCGAATGTCGACGAAGTCGTGATGGATTTACGTTACAACGGCGGCGGTCTGATTTGGCAGTCGGCACAAGTCGGTTACATGCTATCGGGGGCGAATCAGAATCAAGTCTTTGGGCAATTGGTTTACAACGACAAAATCACAAAGTCAGGTCAAGGCGGTAAAGTTTACAATTTCGTTGATAAAGAAATTAACTGGGCGACAGGCAGATTAACAAGCAAATCTTTGCCGACATTAAGCGCCAAACGTGTTTATGTCCTAACCACCGACAACACAGCGTCTTCAAGCGAGCTTCTGATCAACGCACTTCGTGGTATCGATGTCGACGTAATTCAAATCGGAACAACGACCACTGGTAAACCTTACGGGTTTTCGCCTGAAGCAAACTGTGGCAGCGTTTACTACACTATTCAGTTTAAATCGATCAACGCAAAAGGCTTTGGTGATTTTGCAGATGGCTTCATCCCTACGGCAAAAAATCTTGTATCGTCTAATATTGGTATAGATGACAAAGTGGAAGGCTGTGTTGTGGCAGATGACATGAATGCACCGTTAGGCGATATCTCTGAAGGTATGCTTTCTGCCGCTCTCAACTATATGACGACAGGTAACTGCCCTGCTGCGCCTTCAGTGGCTCCTGCTCCTAGAGCAATGCCAATGCTAGGTGGTACTCCACTTAATCAAGGGATTGATCCACTTCGACAAGAGGCTATTCATGTCAACATTAACTAAAACAATGACCTTGCTTACCGGAGCGGGTATGAGTGTGATGCTATTGGGTTGCTCATCATCAAGTAACAACGATGATATGGTGAACGCATTGAGCATCAAGACTTCTGGTGACACAGTATCGGAGATTCAGCGCGCAATAACTACGATTCAAGGCAATCAAGTTCCACCCAAGATCGCGTCAAATACGTTTGAAACCAACTCTCATCTTTTGATCGTATCTGGACAATTAATGGATGAGCAAGGTGTGTCATTGAACGGAGCTGAAATCGAGTTGCCTGATCAATATACGTTGCAACTACGAGGTGAAGATTGCGGAGTGTATTACGAGAAGAGCGATAAGTTTATTCCTCTGACCAACATACAGTGTCGACCAAATCCGATTCAGGACTAAGTAAAAAGCACGCTGTTACCTCATGTACGTACCAGCGTGCTTTTTTCGTTCTAAGCCTTCAAATACGTTGAAGCTCTTCCCACTGTTTCGCTTATAAGAAATGGAAAGTCACGTTACCCGTGATACTACTTACGGTGTCACTGTCACCATTGATATCAACACCAAAAGCTTGATAGCTCGCCCCAACAGAGATGTTATCTAACAAGAAGTACTCTGCGCCGACACCATACATGTAAGACACACCGTCGTCTTTGTCTAGGTTGCTTAAGTTGCCATTGTATTCAACGTTAAAGGCGTTGATACCGCCTTTCGCGTAAACGTGCAGAGGACCAAAGTCGATACTTGGTTTTGCCGCAAGATAGAAGGATGAGAGATCCACATCACCACGGCTACCCGCTAAATTTAAATCTACCTTGCCATGGTTGAAGTAACCCACTTCGAGACCAATGAGCGGCAAGATGCCAGTACCCACATGTACGCCATAAGTCGTATCGTTTTCGCTGTCGATATCAGACTGACCGATTTGACCACCAGCATAAATCCAAGAGTCAGCAAACGCGGAAGATGAGCATAGCGCCAAAGCCAATAACGAGAGTTTTGTTTTCATAGTTATACCTTTCCTGTTCGATTCCAGAACGGAACATCACGTGATGCATAGTTAGGTAATTACTATATGCGAAAGATTGATGGTTTTAAGGTCAAGAAACGAATAATTTTTGTTCAATGTCTATTTGTGTGATTTACAGACAAAAAAACACCGGCATATTGCCGGTGTTTATCAAACCTTCGAAAGACTCGCCGATTATAGGAAGTGCAGTGTCGCGTTTAGAGAGAACGTACCGATGTCGTCTTTGCCCGCTGTGTAGTTCATGTAGCTTGCGCCAACAGACATAGGACCGAAAATGAAGTATTCCGCACCTACACCGTACATTAGATCTAGATCATCGTCATCTTTGCCGCCAGATACTTTCTTATCCCACTGGTGAATACCGCCTTTCGCATAAACGTGCAGAGGACCGAAGTCGATGCTTGGTTTAAGCGCTGCATAGTATGAAGTCAGCTTAGTTTCTTGACCTGCAATCTTGAATTCACCGTGCTGAGTAATACCCGCTTCGATACCGATAATTGGCAGGATACCTGTACCTACGTGCACAGAGTAAGACGTGTCTGTTTCACCTTTGAAGTCAGACTGACCTACAGAAGCACCACCATAAATCCATGAATCTGCCATTGCTGCAGAAGAAGCACTTAGTAGTGCTACTGCCAATAGAGTTTTCTTCATCATCAACCTTTACTCTTTATTATTACCCACTTCTGCGTCACGCAGAGGTTGGTACTGCAAACATAAGGGAGGCGAACCATTGCCTCCCTCATGACTTAAAAACACTTGTGGGAAAATATCTGCAATTACTGTACCAATCGCGTCTGTCACTGGACAACCCATTGATTAGTCAGTAAACCCCACAAGAAAAACTGCCGCTATTGTACTGATCGATCAGCAAGCATCAATCGCATTTTTGACTCGTTTATCAGAAACCGGATACGGCGTGCCCAATTGTTGAGCAAAGAAGCTCACTCGAAGCTCTTCGATCATCCAACGGATCTCTTTCACGTTCTCTGGAATCACCATACCTTTCGGAATTTTGTTGAGCAGCTCTTTGTAGTCGCTCGTAACGGATTCCACTTTCAGCATGTGCAAACGGTCTTTGTTTGGATCGATCGGCAGCTTCTCCATACGACGCTCAATCGCACGCATGTAACGCAGAATATCTGGCAGGCGTTTCCAGCCACACTCTGTCGCGAAGCCTTTGAAGATCAATCCTTCGATTTGTGCTTTGATGTCCGATAATGCGAACGCCATGGTGAAATCGATCTTGCCTTTCAACTTCTTATTGATATTGAAAGCGGTCGTCAGGATGGTTTCCACTTGCTGTGCAATGTCCACCACCGTATCACCAAGCTCAGCACGAACGTGTTCTTTCAGTGCGTCAAACTTCTCTGGCTCCCAAACCAAACCGCCCTGCTCTTCGATAAGCTTATCGACACCACACGCGATACAGTCATCAATCAGATCCAACACTTTACCGTAAGGGTTAAAGTACAGACCCAACTTCGACTTATTCGGTAAGTTAGAGTGCAGGTATTTAATTGGCGACGGCACGTTCAACAAGATCAGACGACGCTGACCCGCTTGCATTGCCGTGACCTGCTCGTATTCAGTCTCGTACAGTTTAATTTCAACACTGTCTTTGGCATCAACAATCGCTGGGTACGCTTTAACGTCGTAACCGCCACGTTTTTGTTGGTAAACCTTAGGCAGTTCGCCGAAGCTCCACGTATGCAGACCTTCTTGCTCGATGTCGTCATCCGCTACTTTTGAAAGGGTTTCTTGAACTTTGTCTTTCAAGCTCTCTTTCAATTCGTGAAGGTCTTTATTTTCCTTCAACTTGCGATTTCTATGGTCAACCGCGCGGAAAGTCACCTTCAAGTGCTCCGGAATTTGATCCATATTCCAATCTTCGCGCAGAACTTCCACACCCGTCATTCGACGCAGTTCTTTCTCTAATGAGTCCAGCAGCGGCGCTTCCATTGGTGTTGCACGAGCCAAGAAAGCATCGGCGTAGTTTGGCGCAGGGACAAAGTTCTTACGAACTGTCTTCGGCAGCGATTTAATCAAGCTCACTACAAGCTCATGGCGTAAACCTGGGATCTGCCAGTCAAAACCCGCAGGCTCGACTTGGTTCAAGATCGGCAACGGCAAGTGAACTGTCACACCGTCGCTGTCATCGCCCGGCTCAAACTGGTAGCTCAGCTTAAGTTTCAGGTTGTTTTGATGCCAGAAGTTCGGGTAATCCAAATCGGTAACGTGGCTTGCATCGCCTTTGAACAGCATCTCTTTCTCGAAGTTCAGCAGTTCTTTGTTGTCTTTCGATGCTTTCTTCCACCATGTATCGAAGTGTTTGCCAGAGACCACTTCAGTGCCAACGCGTTGGTCGTAGAAATCAAACAGTTCATCGTCATCCACCAAGATGTCACGGCGACGAGATTTGTGTTCAAGCTCTTCCACTTCTTGAAGAAGCTTACGGTTTTGCTTGAAGAACGCGTGCTTGGTTTCCCACTCACCTTCCACCAGCGCACTACGAATGAACAGCTCACGACTGACGGTTGGATCGATACTGCCGTAGTTCACCAAACGCTTCGGTACAATTGGCACGCCGTAAAGCATCACTTTCTCGTGTGCCATGACTGCTGCACGTTTCTTCGACCAATGCGGCTCGCTGTAGCTGCGCTTAATCAAGTGCTTCGCTAATGGTTCAATCCACTCAGGCTGAATCTTAGCAATGATGCGACCCCAAAGTTTTGAGGTTTCCACCAACTCAGCAGACATGATCCACTTAGGCTGTTTCTTGAATAAACCTGATGCAGGGAAGATATGGAAACGAGCGTTACGCGCGCCTTGGTATTCATTCTTCTCTTGGTCTTTCATACCGATGTGTGACAACAAACCAACGAGGATTGAGCTGTGTACGCCATGGTAAGACGCAGGCTCATCGTTCAGTTTGAATTCCATTTCACGCATCGACTGGTGAATTTGGAAGTACACATCTTGCCACTCACGCACGCGCAAGTAGTTCAAGTAATCTTGTTTACATTGCTTGCGGAACTGGTTGCCCGTCAGCGCTTTCTGCTGCTTCTGGATGTAATTCCACAGGTTCACGAACGTCAGAAAATCTGAGTCTTCATGGAAGAAACGTTTGTGTTTGTCATCTGATGATTGCTGCTTGTCACTTGGACGCTCGCGCGGGTCTTGAATCGACAATGCAGCCGCGATGATCATCACTTCTTTCAATGCGCCTTGCTTTGGTGATTCCAATACCATACGCGCTAAACGTGGGTCGATTGGAAGACGTGCAAGTTGACGACCAATGCTGGTTAGGCGTTTTTTCGGGTCCTTCGCTTCTGCGTTAATTGCCCCCAGCTCTTCCAACAAGCGAACACCGTCTTGAATGTTACGTTTGTCAGGTGCTTCCACAAACGGGAAGGCTTGAATATCGCCCAAACCAAGTGCCGTCATCTGCAAGATAACCGACGCTAGGTTGGTACGCAGGATCTCAGGATCGGTAAACTCCGGACGTGACTCAAAATCTTCCTCTGAGTACAGACGGATACAGATACCCTCTTCCACACGACCACAACGACCTTTACGTTGGTTCGCACTCGCCTGAGAAACTGGCTCGATTGGAAGACGCTGAACCTTAGTACGGTAACTGTATCGGCTGATACGCGCCGTACCCGGGTCGATAACGTATTTGATTCCCGGAACCGTCAACGAGGTTTCCGCTACGTTGGTTGCCAGTACAATGCGGCGACCAGCATGAGGTTGGAAAATCTTGTTCTGCTCACCCGCCGACAAACGCGCGTAAAGCGGCACAATTTCCGTGCTCTTCAGGTTACGTTTAGACAGTGCATCAGCGGTATCACGGATTTCACGCTCACCGTTCATGAAGATCAGAATGTCACCTAAACCTTCATCGCACAGTTCGTCTACCGCTTCGAAGATACCTTCAAGTTGGTCACGATCATTATCGTCATCACCACTTAGTGGGCGGTAACGCGTTTCTACTGGGTAAGTACGACCTGACACTTCAATGATTGGTGCGTTGTTGAAGTGTTTTGAAAAACGCTCAGGGTCGATGGTTGCCGACGTGATGATCACTTTCAGATCAGGACGACGTGGTAGCAACTCTTTCAAGTAACCCAAGATGAAATCGATGTTAAGGCTGCGCTCGTGCGCTTCATCGATAATAATGGTGTCATATTGATTCAAGAAGCGGTCATGCTGAATTTCAGCCAGCAAGATACCATCCGTCATCAATTTGATTTGGGTGTTTTCAGAGATCTGATCGTTGAATCGAACCTTGTAGCCAACAAACTCACCAAGCTTGGTTTCCATCTCTTCAGCAATACGGTTCGCAACCGAACGCGCCGCAAGACGACGAGGCTGAGTATGACCAATCAGACCGAACTTACCACGACCAAGCTCCGCACAGATTTTTGGTAGCTGAGTGGTTTTACCTGAACCGGTCTCACCCGCAACGATAACCACTTGGTTTTCTTCGATCGCTTTCGCAATGTCGTCGCGTTTTTGGCTGACTGGCAGGATTTCAGGGTATTCAATCGTTGGTTTGTAGCTACTACGTTGCTCCACAACCATCATGGATTTGGCGATGTCTAATGCGATTTCATCAAACACAGCGTTACGTGCTGCGTCTTTTTTGATTTTGCTTGCACCAGAGATTCGTTTACTCAAGCGGAAGCGATCACGCATCATGCACTGGTTAAGTGCCTTGCGCAGTGACGCCGCGTTATTTACTTGAGCCTGAGGCGTAGCATTCTGAGAAGCTTGTGCTTGAGATGCATTAGCCTGCTTCGCTTTGGCATTTTGCGCACCATTTGACGGTGTCGCTTGCTCTTCAGCGGGATTCTTTTTTGGGGGCTGTGACGAAGTCAAAGCGTTTCCTATTCTTTTCATTACATAAAACTGCGCGGATTGTAGCACATAAGGGCTAGAACAAGATAACGGAAAGCAGCTTCAAGCAATCATTCAATTTTTTCGAACAACTTAAGCAAATCCATCGGGTTTTGAGTCGACGAGCATTGCCTATAATGCATCACATAGCCGAAAGCACTTATTAAAGGAAATCCATATGTCTCGTGTACTAGCTCTTAAATCAAGCATCCTTGGCGATTACTCTCAATCAAACAAACTGGTTGAAGACTTCATCAAAAATGTAGACCAAGATAAGCTAACTGTTCGTGACTTAGCTGCAAATCCACTGCCAGTTTTAGACTTTTCCGTTGCGACAGCACTACGTGCAACAGAGGATCTTTCACAAGAGCAACAAGCGGTGGTTGACCTGTCTGATACCTTGATTGAAGAAATCAAAGCAGCGGATACTTTGGTTATCGCAGCACCAATGTACAACTTTACGATTCCAACTCAGCTGAAAAACTGGATTGATTTGATTGCTCGTGCAGGCGTGACATTCAAATACACAGAAAACGGCGTTCAAGGTCTGATTGAAGGTAAGAAAGCAATCGTAGTCACCACTCGTGGCGGTCTTCATAAAGACTCACCAACCGACAGCATGACACCATACCTACGCACAGTATTGGGCTTTGTTGGTATCACGGATGTGGAGTTTGTTTACGCAGAAGCGCTAAACATGGGTGAAGACGCAGCAGCGAAAGGCATTTCAGACGCGCAAAGCCAATTGGCAACCTTGGCGTAAGATTAAATAGAATTGAGTACAAACAAAAAGGGATTGGTTCGCGCCAATCCCTTTTTTATCGTTTTAAGTCAAAGCTGATCATGCTGTTGTAGCAGCTTTGCGCGCATTGTCCGCAACCTTTGCATTTGGCAGCGTCAATTTTAGGTTTGAAATCGTCTTGCCATTGCAAAGCATCATATGGGCAACTGTCCTCGCAACTGCCGCAATAACCGTATAAGTTTTCGCAGCTGTTCGAGATAGTGGCGATCAAGCCTGTAGACTCTGTTTGGTTTGAAAGTGCTAATGTAGGGCACGCCGACTTACACGCGCCGCATAAATCACATGCCGAGTAGCTGATGTCTAACGCGGCAACGCCATCAACCATTTCTATGATTTGGCTTGGACATGCAGAAGCGCACTTTCCGCATCCATCACAAAGCCGAGTGAACATCGACTCCTCCACCGCATACGGCGGTCTCGCTTTAACACGAGGCTCTTGAGCTTGCTCTACTGGCGCGCGACGGAACGAAAACAGACGTCGCTTGCTTAGATCAACCGATTCAGACTGGCGCATCCGAGTAATCTCTTTTTGCTGGTACAACGACTTGATATTGCTCACTCAAGGATTGAAGCAATTCTTCAGTAAGGCTCGACAGTTTTGAGTAAGGCGTGAGCGTCACCGCTTTTTTGAAGCGCTTGTTGAAAAAGCCAAACCACGTCATCAAGTGTTCGCGTAGCATTTCAGCCGCCAGTTTTTGCTGTTCAGTTTCAATCAACATGCCTAACACCATCAACATCAAGCCGATCTGGTCTTCTGGTTCACGTTGGTCAGATTTCAAAGCAAAACCACAACGCTGCAAGAAGTAACGATATTCAATGGTTGATTCACCAAACAACACCGCTTCTTTATCTAGATAAGCCGAACCCCAAGGTGGCGCTGGCATCTCACCAATACCGGCAAACATGCGATCGTGCTCCATTTGCAGTGCCTCTTCACTCTCGCTTTGAAAACTGCGCAGCATGTCATTAAGTGCTTCAATTGGTGTATCAGTATTGCTCAGCAACGTATCGAGATTTGCCGCTGGGTAATCTTTTGGCTGGTAGTAAAACAGTGCACCAAACAGCTTAAGAACGATGCTGGTATCTTGTGGTTCAAGTTGAGAAATTTGCATGAAGTACCTTTGATGACTGGTGTTTTTATTCTTCGATTAAGTAAAACGGAATTGAGGTGGGACGAATACTCGCCCCACTCTATTAATTGTTATCAGTACAAATAATGCTTATCAGCACAAATAACGGCTATCAGTACAGACCAGATGTAAAGTGCATGCCGTAGAACACGTTGCGACCTAGAATCTCTGCAACGAACAAGGCAACGAATGCCACGATAACCAGCACGTTCTTCTGACGACCTTCTGCGGTAAACAACTCAGCGAATACCCAAAGAGCAGCAGCAACCACAAGCAACAACACGTGACCAGCAACATAGCCTGATAGCATTGTGATTTGATCCAAGCCACTGTGAATCGCCGTTGAGATACCTGCGAAGTAAATCGTCTGCATCACTGAGAACGCTAGGTTCAGCGCAATCAAGCTCACACCAGCCCACATTAGGCGACGATTGGTTTTCTCAGCCGTCACGTCCAATACGTTGATCAGCGTGTAGCCAAACATCAGACCCGAAGTCACGACCGTGAACCAAAACGCAACCGTGGTCATTGGTGAGTACCATGCTGGTACCGTTTCGATTTGGTAAACATTTGCCATCGCGAACATGAAAATCACGCCAACCGCGATAGACAACCAGTTCACAATTTTGCGAACGCCTTCGCTGCCGATTTTTAGAATCGTTAGCAACCAGTACAAGCCCGCTAGAGACAGAAAGCTTGCACCCGTTAAGATCTCGTTAGATAGCGCCGCACTGCCAACACGGTTTAATGCGTTGAAGGCACGAAGAGGGCTACCCAAGTGAGTGGTTGAGAACAAGAAACCCAATCCCATTACAACCAAAATTGCGAAACGAGCGATGTTCATACGAGGTTCTGTCACGCGTGGTGGCTTACCGAATTTCTCGAACGCATTAACCGTTAGGTGCGCGCCAACCGCTGTTTGAGCGAGAACCGTAAAGGCAACTAATGGTGCTTCGTATAACATTATTTCACCTCTCTTGGATTCTGTAGGAAACCAGTGCGGTCATTGGTTGGACGACCATTTGGATTTAGCTTCACGATCAAGTTCGGGCTCGTAATGCGAGAATCTGGCAGTGGTGCCACATCCGCGTTTGAACCGTATTTCGCGCGTAGCTCATCAATTGGACCAAACTCAATCGCACGCAATGGACAGCTATCAACACACACTGGCATTAAGCCTTCTGCGACACGTTCGTAACAGCCATCGCACTTAGTCATGTGACCTTTTTCTTCGCTGTATTGAGGTGCGCCGTATGGGCATGCCATGTGACAAGATTTACAGCCGATACACACGCTTTCATCGACAACGACAAAGCCGTCTTCTTCACGCTTGTGCATTGCACCTGATGGACAAACCTTGGTACACGCAGGGTTAGTACAGTGGTTACAAGAGATCGATAGATAGTACGCGAACACGTTTTGACGGAACGCACCGTTTTCTTCCGTCCAGTTGCCGCCTACGTATTCGTAAACACGACGGAAGTTACGGTCGATACCCAGATCTTTGTTGTCTTTACAAGAGAGCTGACATGTTTTGCAGCCAGTACATTTGCTTGAATCAATGTAAAAGCCATACTGCTTCGCTGTGCTCATTATTTAGCCCCCATTTTCTTAATTAGCGTCACTTCAACGAGGTTGGTATGGCTCGGGTTTGATTTTGCCAACGGGCTTGGACGTTGTGTCGTCAATACGTTGATTGAACCCGCTTGGTCAACACCTTTACCATTTGGTGAGTACCATGCGCCCTCACCTAAGCCAACGATGTGTGGCATGATGCGTGGGGTTACTTTTACGCGAACGTTCATTTCACCGAACTTACTGCGCACGCTAACCAAGTCACCGTTATCAATGTTGCGAGAAGCGGCATCGACTGGGTTGATCCAAAGTTCCTGTGGTGCCGCTGCTTTTAGGATGTCGACGTTACCGTACGTAGAGTGCGCACGTGCTTTGTAGTGGAAGCCCGTCAACTGAAGCGGGAACTCTTTACGATCTGGTGAATCCCAGCCGTTGAACGTCGATACGTATTCAGGCAATGGCTTGATGGACTCATCTTCGTCCAGTTCCCATTCTTCGTTTATCTTCGCTAGGGTCTCTGAGTAGATCTCAATCTTACCTGACGGTGAAGGCAATGGATTCGCTTCTGGGTCACGACGGAAGTCTTCAAACGCCACATGTGGACGATCGAACTGCTTCTTGTAGATACCCTGCTTTCTCATCTCATCGTAAGACGGCAGGTTTGGATCGTTGTTCTGTTTAACGGTCTGAGCATACATCCACTTAAGCCACTCTTCTTGAGTGCGACCTTCAGTAAACTCATCAAACACGCCCATGCGCTTCGCCACACCAGACATGATGTCGTAGATTGGCTTACATTCGAAACGAGGTTGAATCGCTTGGCTTGCAAAGATGAAGTAAGGCATTGACGCTGCCGCACCATCCATACAGAAGTCCGATTGCTCCGAGGTTGTACAGTCTGGCAGTACGATATCGGCATACTTCGCAGAAGAGGTCATGTGGTTGTCGATCACCACAATCATTTCACACGCTTTTTCATCTTGAAGAATTTCGTGTGTGCGGTTGATGTCTGAGTGTTGGTTAATCAGACAGTTACCTGCGTAGTTCCAGATAAACTTGATGTTGTTTTGTAGCTTCTGAACGCCTTTGATGCCGTCGGTCAGATCTGTCATTTCTGTACCGCGGTAAATCGCGTCTGTCCAAAGGAACATTGGGATGGAAGCGCTGATCGGGTTTGGTACTTTAGGGAAGCGTTGGAATGGGTAAGAATGGTTACCCTCACGAGCACCAGTACCACCACCTTGTAGACCAACCTGACCACGAAGCAGAGACAGCATCATGATCGCTTTACACGCTTGCTCACCGTTTGCTGAGCGTTGTAGACCCCAACCTTGGGTGATGTAAATGCGTTTTGCATCACCGATTTCACGCGCAAGTTTCAAAATCACATCAGCCGGAATACCTGTGATTGGCTGTGCCCACTCTGGCGTTTTCTCGATACCATCTGGACCTGTGCCCATGATGTAATCTTTGTAGCTGCCGTTTTCTGGCGCTGACGCAGGCAGTGTTTTGCGATCGTAACCCACACAGTAACGGTCAAGGAAGTCTTGGTCGACTTTATCTTCGCTAATCAATACATGTGCGATAGCAGCGATCAGTGCAGCGTCAGTACCATGCTTGATTGGTACCCATTGGTCTTCACGACCCGCGGCAGTATCGGTGTAACGAGGGTCGATACAGATCGTACGTGTGTGGCTGATGTTTTTTGCGTCCACGTAGTTATGAACCTGACCACCGCCCGACATACGAGTTTCTGCAGGGTTGTTACCAAACATCAGACAAAGATCTGCGTTTTGTACGTCGTCAATCGAGTTGTTGTCTACCCAAGTGCCGTAGAAATACTCAGACATACATTCAATGTTCGCTGCTGAGTAGTCACCGTAGTGATTTAGGTAACCACCACAAAGGTTCATCATACGAGCAACCAATGTCGCGCTCGGATCCCAACTCTTAGTTACTGTGCCACCAAGCGTACCTGTACCGTAGTTTAGGTAAACCGCGTCATTACCGTAGTCTTTAATGATACGTTTTAGATTGTCACCAATGAGGTCAAAGGCTTCGTCCCAAGTGATACGTTTGAACTTACCTTCACCACGTTTACCAACACGAAGAAGTGGGTATTTCAAACGGTCTGGCGAGTAAACACGGCGACGCATAGAGCGACCACGCAAACAAGCACGTACTTGATGGTTGTGGTTATACACATCATCACCCGTGTTATCGGTTTCTACCCATTTGATTTCACCGTCGACCACATGCATGCGAAGCGGACAACGAGAACCGCAGTTTACGGTACATGCCGACCAGACAATTTTTTCATTTGGTTTTGCTGGCGTTTCTTTGGCAACCGCTTTAGTTGCAAACGGGAGAGAAAGCGCGTTTCCTGCTAACGCCAAAGCGCCAAGTGCAGAACCACCCTTTAAAGCATCACGCCGAGTAATATTAAACTTACCATTTTGACTCATGGTTTTTTCCTAAATTACGTTTTTGAATTTGGTAGTGGCGCTTAATTAATGGATTTAAGTGGGGAAAGAACACTCGTTAGAAATAAAAGACATTGAGATTGTATTTTCAAAATAGGCATTCATTGAAAATATCTAATTTCGTTTTAATTAATACACAAGGCAAATCAAAACAGTATTTCTACAAAACCATCAATTAAGCCAGAACGCACAAGCCTTGAGCAACTAAGGCATGGCGACCTACCACTATCGATATCCTTGTAGATTTAATGGTTAATAAGTTTGACCCCCATCAATTTATAAAAACGATTAAACGTAATCTTATATTTCATTTCGAGCTTTTTTATTAATGGAATATTAATAGGTCAGAAGGATGTCAATTAAATTAAATATAGAAATGATTTTTGAATTAAATAAATAAAAAATACAAATACAGAAGAATGGGAATAAGAATAATTACCAATTAATAAAATTAAAAAAGCCTCATGTCAATATGAGGCTTTTGGTATTTATTTTGAGCTGAGATTAAAAATCGTACTGGAAATAGATCGTATTGTAGTTACTACCGCCTTTAATGCGACCAAACTGGGAAGCGTTCTCGAAGATCGCACTGCGGTGATGCAACGAGTAACCGACCCACATGTTCTCCCAATCTTTTTGGTTGAACAGGTCGCCAACGTTCACATCAACTGAAAAATCTAAATAGTTAAGTAAGTTACTTGGCGTATAACCCTTCTCTTCCATTTCTGTTGCTTCTATGTAAGTAATATTATCGATGTAAGACATACCTTCTGCCACACCAAATCGCCACTTCGTCGGCCAATTGAAGGTGTAGTAAGCCTTAATCGCCACAACATATTCGGTACTGGAGGATTGCACATCAGAAGACCAGTGATGAACAAGACCCGGCGTTAGGTAAATATCCAAAGGTAAGCCAAACAACTCATCCGTCAATGGGTGCCCGTAGAAGAAAGAGGTCATTTGGTTATTGTACTCATCTTTCTCGGCATTAAGTTTGAAGATGTCACCCATATTAGAAGGCGTAGCCCAACCGTGTGCGACTCTTAGATATGGGCGATTTCGTAAATCAGACTTACGTTCTTTGCCTTTATCGTTGAAGAAACCAAAGCCAACAAAGACTTCACCTTGGTAACGGTCTTCTACGATTTGGCTATGGTATGCTTCACTGTCTAGGCGAGTAACGCTAGTTTCCCCCAAGAGATACAAGTTAGAAATCACGTGGTAACGTGCTTTGATACCTAAGTTAGCATCAATACCCGCACCAATTTTCTCTCCCGTCGCGTCTTTGAATGAGTAGTACGAGCTATTGAAGTCGGCGTCTTTATAACGAATTGTAAAAGTGGGCTCTAATTCCCAATCGCCAAACTCATAGTTAGCAGCGATTCGGTAGTTAGAATGAAACTGGAATTCGTCATCCGCCATCACTTCAAATTCAGCACGCCAGTTTTCGTCAAAGTTGTAACGAATCTGACCACCAAAATCGACGCGATCCCCTTCGAAGGCATTTTGAATGGACTTCGGGATATCTACAAAGCGCAGGCGCATAATCGCACTTGCACGCCAATCGGAGTCACTCTCATCATACAAGAACACCCCACCTTCAATACCGTCAATGTAGAGATGCTCGTTTTCAAAGAACATCATCGGCACAAACGTGCTCACTGTTGAGTCGTCATTGGCAGTATAAAATGGAATTGAAGCAGTACGGTACATCGCTGCAATCCCCCACTCTTGCTCTGCGTTTTTTGACTCCGCTAAAGCAGCACCACTAAGCAATAAACCAGAACATGCCAGCGATACTGTTAATACGTGTTTCATAGTTCCTCTATGTCACTGTTATTTGAGAAGGTCTCGAATGAGAAAGAGTATATCTGACTTTACCCGCCTATCTGTGAAAATTTTGCTTTATACACCAAAGAGCAAGCCCTACCAGTTAACACTGGCAATAAGTTAACCTCCTACACACTGCACTTTTGGCTAAGTTGATTACTCTGCACACAATCAAACGGGAAACGGTCAAATTTCTCTCTTCTCTCGTCAATGAGATTTAGATTTTTGCCAGATTCGCCGATACAATAGAAAACCAATGATCAAAGCCGCAGTTAATCGTGAAAGCATCTGAACTCATCTCCATTATCAACAACTTGCCGGAAGGTAGCGACCCCGATATCGTGATGGGTGAAGAATGGCTACCAGAACGCTTGGAAAACACCACACTCGATGGTGATATGCTGTTTTTACACTTCGATAATGCACCGGAAGATGGTCAGGGTGAAGAAGAAGGTCGCGGCTTCGTAGAGCACGAAATTGACTTGATTCGAACTCGCCTACAACAAATTCTCGATGAAGACAGCGACAACGCTTCAAAAGCTGACGCAATGTTGGGTTTATTTCTAATGGGACATGAACTTAGCAGCTCACAAGTTATCGAAATACTCGAAGAAGACTCAGAACACTGATCCAGAATAGTAAGGTACCACTTTGCCAACATCGCTCAATACCAACGAACTTTCCTCCCTTCCTCTGGTTGTTGCCGGTCCAATTTTAAGAAAAGTTACCGCGACGGAAGTGAATATTTGGTTGGTGACCACGCAACCTCTCGAAGGCTTGGTTGAAATCAGCGATGCGAACACTGGTGAACAATACTATTCCAAGCCCGTATCAGCAGAACATCTTTTGCAAGTAGGCAAACGTGCTTGGGTTTGCATGCTGACGTTACAAGGCGAATTTCCTACCCATAAAGCATTGCGTTATCAACTCCATACTCAATCCGGTTTATTGACCGAATTGATGCCTCAATTGGTCTACGGTGAAGACACAGATTCAGTGCAAGGTGTCGAATTCCTAATCAGTGAAAAAGCCGATTATGTTCTTCATGGCTCTTGTCGTAACCCACATCATTTTAGTAAAGACACTTTGGTCCAAGCTGACGCAAAAGTTGCTAGCCAACCGATAGAAGACCGCCCTGATATGCTCATCATGAGCGGCGACCAAATCTATGCCGATCATGTCGCAGGTCCGATGCTTGATGCTATTGAACAATTGGTCAAATTATTAGGCTTGCCTGATGAAGAGTTCGACCAAGCGCCAATTAAAAACACGCAAGAGCTGTATCAAAGCCCAGATTGTTTTTATGGCAGGGATAACATTCTTCCCCACTATGTTGACGATGGAAGCATACTCACCAAGCTCTTCCCGCATCGTGGCACACCCATTTTTAGCTCGCGCGAATGTGAAAACCACCTCATCAGCTTTGCCGAGCTTTTTGCGATGTACCTACTCGTTTGGTCTCCAGTACCTTGGACATTAGTCAATCGTGAACGTTTATTGGATAGAAAATTCACGACCGGCGGAAAAGCTTTAGAGCCGAAATGGCAACAACATTGGCGCGATGAGAAAGTTCACATCGATGCATTTGTCGCAGGGTTAGATAAAGTTCAGCGTTTGCTAGCTCACGTACCGACCTACATGATCTTTGATGACCATGACGTCACCGACGATTGGAACCTAACGGTTGGCTGGGAAAAAGCAGCGACTGAAAATCTCTTCTCGCGCCGAATCATCGGCAACAGTCTGATCGCTTATTGGTTGTGCCAAGGTTGGGGTAACGCGCCAGAAAAATTTAACGCCCCTTTTATGGAGCACGCTCGTCGTTACTTTGAAGAACTGACTTCAGAGTACCAAGATGACTTCATCCAATACCTATATCGATTCGAAGATTGGCATTACACCATCCACACGTCACCGAAAGTAGTTGTTTTGGATACACGTACTCGCCGCTGGCGTTCAGAATCACGCATGAATAAACCATCGGGTTTGATGGATTGGGAAGCCTTGATTGAGTTCCAACAAGAGCTGATGCATCAAGACAAAGTGATCATCGTCTCTGCCGCACCCATGTTTGGTGTGAAGTTTATTGAAACATTGCAACGCATCATGACCAGTTTTGGTCAGCCGTTGCTGATTGACGCAGAAAACTGGATGGCGCATCCAGGCAGTGCGAATACCTTGATCAGTATTTTCACTCACACCAAAACCCCGACTAACTTTGTCATTCTGTCTGGTGATGTGCACTACTCTTTCGCTTATGACATCAAGTTGCGTTTCCGTCGCAATAGTCCAAATATCTATCAAATCACATGTAGTGGGATTAAGAACCAGTTCCCAGCGCAACTGCTGACAGCGTGTGATGCCATGGACCGTTTGCTTTATAGCCCCCGTTCACCGCTAAACTTCTTCACCAAACGTAAGCGTTTGAAGATTTTTAAGCGTGCGCCAAGTAACCACAATTTTTACCGATTAGTGAACCAAAGTGCAATTGGCGAGCTGAGATTGGATGACGACGGAAAGCCATGCAATATCAGTATTTTAACTGGTGAAGGTGATTCAATACATTTCCCGCCTACAAAGGTTGAGGAATAAATCCGCTTTTTGGCGGTCAAATACTGTATTGAGCAAAAATGTCATCTCAATCGTATGAGATCTTGATCAAATTCAATCAAGACCTTGAGATTTGCTCAAACCATTACCATCTTAAATAAATAGATAACAGCTTGGTGCTCAACATGTTTAATTCGCTTACTTCATTATTTAAACAACTTATAGAAGGCTCGGACCTTAGCCAATCCAACACACTGTCACCCAATATGGCGATAGCATGTTTGCTTTGTGAAGTAGCTGGTGCGGACCATCAAATCGATGAAAGAGAGCAAGCAACCAAACGCTCTTTGATCATGAAATTGCTTTCCCTAACAGAAGAAGAGACCGACACCCTACTGAATCAGGCTCAAAACAGATCGAGTGAGTCGACTTCCCTTTATGACTTTACGTCCCAACTGCGTGAGCTTTCACAAGAAACCCGCTATGAACTGATCAAGAGTATGTGGGAAGTGGCGTACGCTGACGGTGAAATTGACCCATTGGAAGATGCCGTAATTCGCAAAACAGCGGAGCTGCTCTATGTAGACCACAGCGATTTTATTCGAGCGAAATTGCAATCTCAGTGAAGCCCAGTCTCCATAAACAGTAAGAACCAATAAAAAACGCGCTACATGAGCGCGTTTTTTGTGTCTCTAGTCTGGATTAGGTCGAATCAAACATCGTCATCTCCGCAAGAGACTAGCCAACATTGTTGTTATTTAAAACTAACTTAGTACTGGCTTATGACGAGCAGACTGAAATCCAATGAAAGATTTATGAAAACAGAAACTTATAGCATGGTCAGTGCTAGTTTCGCCAAGTTGTAAGCGTCAACATAGCCCGAGTGCTGGCGACCTTCCCACTCAATGCCTTTTGCTTCTTGCGCCGCTTTATGACCAATGCGCTTATCTTTAAGACGGTTTTGGATTCGGTACAACGTCGCTAAGTTGATGAACTCGGTAAATGGCGCGTCAATGCCCTTTTGTTGGCATTCTTCAAGTAAGATAAGGTCATCGCGCCCCCATGAAGCATAGATCTTATTACGACCACCAAAGTTCTTTAGCATCGACTTAAGCACTTCTTCCAATGGTCGACCTTGCTTTTCAATCTTACGTGGTGTGATGCCAGTTAACTCTGCACAAAACAGGGACACTTCATCATGCTCAGGTTTCACGTAGTATTGCGCGCGCTTAACGATTTCACCTTTCGACAAATCTATTTCCGCCAAACCAACTTCAATGATCTCGCCTGTACGACCAACGCCGTTTTCATTCCAGCAGCACATTTCTAAATCGAAGCAGACGATACGGTTATGGTTCATAGTTTGTCTTGATTCCTAACGTAAATTTGAAAGCGTGAGATTTTACCGTAACGAATCTCAAAACTCGAATTTGCTCGCTGAATTAATCGCCGATCGATACAGAGTTTCGACCATTTTTCTTACTTTGGTAAAGTTGCACGTCCATTTTATGGAATAAGCTCTCAGGATCTTCGTCGTTATGTACCGCAGCGCCAATGCTCAAAGAACAAATGATCGGTGTACTTTCATATTCAAATGGCGAGCTTGCGACAATACCGCGTAACTTCTCCAGATAGGCGGCTAGTTCTTCCTTGTCCGTCACTCTAGATAAAATGCAGAACTCATCGCCACCTGCTCGGTAGAAACGATCACCATCGAGCAAGTTCGCATTCACAAGCTTGGTTACGTGCAATAACGCTTCATCTCCAGCTAAATGACCGTACTTATCGTTAATCACTTTAAAGCGGTCAATATCGAAACCCACTAAAGAAAAGTCAACGCCACTATTAATGTAGTGCAGTAAGTTATCGTTAAATACGCGTCGGTTAAGCAATTGGGTCAATGGATCCAACTCCGCCATGCGTTTTAGCTCAACCGTTTTGTTATCAAGCATCACCGCAAGACGTTCTTTTTCACGTGATTGAAGATTGACGATATAGCTGATCAAGATAGCAATGACTAAACCCGCAATACCGGTCCCATAAAGGACAGAACGCTCCCACGCCGAAACGGATTCAGACAGCTTAAACTCAACACGCCATTCGCGATTTGGCAGTTGAATCGTGCGACTAATAACTTTGCCGTGCAGCTCATCCCAGTTTGAGCTTTTGAACAATAGAGGGTCGTCGTAAGCATCAAAGCCCTTGTCTTCAACTTTTACAGACATATCCAATTCCGTCGCGGTTTTGGTAATCAATTGATCAAAATAGACAGTACTGCGCACTACCCCAACAACGACACCAAGTAGCTCGTGTTTGTCATAGCTAAATACCGGGTGGTAAACCAACAGACCACTTTTCTCTAATGACTTGTCGTATCCGTCTTGAAGCAATCGGACTTTGTCTGAAATGTTAGCTCGATCGTGGGTAATAATGTCATCTAGGATCAGTTCGAAACGCAAACGTGAAGAATAAAAGCCAAGCAAAGACAAGTTAGTTTCAGTTCTTGGATAAATATCAGTCGCTATGTATGCAGGAGCTTGGTCTTTCAAGATGTAACCAAACGTCTTCTCACCATCTTTCGGTACTGTAAAGATGTCAAAATCAGGGAAAATTTGACGAGTTTTCGCCAAATAGACGTCGAGCTCACTTGGTTCAACACGTTGCATCCATTGCAAGCCAACCAAGCTCTGTGAACTTTCGACGACTTGTTTTGCGTAGTAAGGAAATTGTGTCCAGTATGACTTATCAACGGAATGGAAAAAGTTTGCACCAGCGCCGATGAACTCAAGATCGTTTTCTACTGCCAGTTTAAGAGATTCCGCTTGGCGATCTGCCAGGGTATCGAAAATGGTCATGGTGTAACGCTGTTGTATTTTATAAGCGACACCAACCATGCCCGCTGTGACAATAACGACTGCAATAAAAGCTACAATAGAAGCAGAGTACCGTTTGAAAATGCTCTGTTGAGCCGTGCTATATGTCATTTACTGTTCCACGTTTTTTGCGTGTCATGCTTCGATAATGATGGAAATACTGCGCCACATGTGGGTAAACATCAAGCAACAACGTTTGCGTCCCCATCTAATCGTTGATTTTTCATGCTAATCATGCGGTATATTCACGAATTATTACAGTCTTAAGCCTTGAATATGCTACCATCCACCATCATTTTAATGTCTAAACTTGGTGCAGGTCGCAAAGCCGATCTCTTTAGTAAACATGTGTGAGCCAATACTAAGCGCCAATAAATCAATAGAAAGAGAAAAATGTCATGAACATTGATTTGAACCTAATTCCTCAAACGTTCGATATGCTTCACGCAGGTCTAGCCGCTTCGAGCGTTTTGCTTCTTCTGATCGCAGTATCTCGTAAATCTAAAGTGATTGAGAAAGTGGTAGAAAAACCAGTCGAGAAAATCGTCGAGGTTGAGAAACCAGTTGAGAAGATCGTTGAAGTAGAAAAAGTAGTGGAAGTAGAGAAAGTCGTAGAGCGTGTTGTAGAAGTTGAATCAAAACTTGCAACAGCATCAACGGACTCTGCAATGCAGCTGCTTTCTATCATGCAACAAGAAGCTCGCCTAATTGACTTCTTAAAAGAAGACCTAACGTCATTCTCTGATGAAGAAGTAGGCGCAGCCGCTCGCGTAATCCACACTGGCGGTCAGAAAGTACTGAACGACTACGTGACGCTAGCGCACGTTCGTAGCGAAGACGAAGAAACTCGCATTACGGTTGAAGAAGGCTTCAACCCACAAGAAATCCGCCTAACTGGCAACGTAACAGGCAGCGCGCCATTCAACGGCACGCTAGTTCACAAAGGTTGGAAAGCAACATCAATGACGTTGCCTAAACTGGCTGAGAACTACGATGCATCTGTGATCGCTCCAGCTGAGGTTGAGCTGTAATGGAACACATGAACCAAGAAAACCATTCTCAAGAAGCGTCTGTTGAAACTCAACAGACGCCAAAATTCAGTGTTGGTATCGACTTAGGTACAACACACTGTGTCATGTCTTTTGTTGATACTCACGACGAAGACGCTCGCGTTGAAGTAATGCCTATTCCGCAACTTACTGCGCCGGGCACGGTAGAGACTCGCAACCAATTAGGCTCTTTCCTATACCAGCCGCACGAGCACGAAATGAACCCGCAATCACGCGTTCTTCCGTGGTCGAGTGAGCCAAAAGCTTTGGTTGGTGCAGTTGCACGTAACCTAGGTTCGAAAACGCCAATTCGCCTTGTTGCAAGTGCGAAATCTTGGCTTTGCCACGCTGGTGTGAACCGTCGTGATGCATTCCTGCCAGCAGGTAGCCCAGAAGAAGTGGAAAAAGTATCCCCTCTTCGCGCGACAGAGCTTTACCTAGAGCACCTAAAAGACGCTTGGAATCACACCAACCCAAATCACAACCTTGCTGATCAAGACGTGACTATTACGGTTCCTGCTTCTTTCGATCCTGCTGCTCGCGATCTAACAGCAGAAGCAGCTCGCAACGTTGGTTTTGTGCACCTAACGCTTCTAGAAGAGCCACAAGCTGCACTTTACAACTGGATCGATAACAGCAACGACAAATGGCGCGACGAAGTTGAAGTTGGCGACATCGTACTTGTGGTCGATATCGGTGGTGGTACAACCGACCTTTCTTTGGTTGAAGTAACTGAAGACGACGGCAACCTAACTCTGAACCGCATCGCGGTAGGTGAACACATCCTACTTGGCGGTGACAACATGGACCTAGCACTTGCGTACCGCTTGAAGATGAAGCTAGCGCAAGAAGGCAAAGAGCTACAACCATGGCAAGTTCAGGCAATGACGCACGCATGTCGTGACGCGAAAGAAGCGCTACTGAACGACAGCGAACTTCAGTCAGTGCCAATCGTAGTACCAAGCCGTGGTTCTAAACTGCTTGGTGCAACGCTGAAAACAGAACTGACTCAAGAAGAAGTACAACAAACACTGGTTGACGGCTTCTTCCCTCAAGTTGCGATTACCGATCACCCTGTTCAACGTAACCGTGGTGCACTAACGCAAATGGGTCTGCCTTACGCACAAGATGCAGGCATTACTCGTCACATTGCTGCGTTCTTGTCTAAGCAAGCCAATGCTCTTTCTACTTCAGGAAATGGCGCAGAAGCAGCTCAAGATTTCAACCCATTCGCTAACATGCCTGGTATGCCAGGTGCGGATGCAGCGCAATCGGCTGACTTCATCAAGCCAACCGCAATCCTATTCAACGGTGGTGTTCTGAAATCGAAACTTCTAGCAACTCGTCTAGAAGACACGATCAACGAATGGCTAATTGAAGCAGATGCAGAAATGGCGAAGCGCCTAACAGGTGTGGATCTAGACCTTGCGGTTGCTAGCGGTGCGGCTTACTACGGCTCTGTGCGTCGTGGTCAGGGCGTTCGTATCCGTGGTGGTATTGCTTCGGCGTACTACGTGGGTATCGAAAGTGCGATGCCAGCGATTCCGGGCATGGCGCCTCCAATGGAAGCACTTTGTGTTGCACCATTTGGTATGGAAGAAGGTTCAAGCGTTGACGTACCAAGCCAAGAGTTTGGTTTGATCATCGGTCAACCGGTTAACTTCCAATTCTTCGGCTCAACCGTTCGTCGTGATGACCTAGCAGGTACTCACCTAGACTACTGGGCACCAGAAGAGCTTGAAGAGCTTCCAGAAATCCAAGTAACGCTGCCTGTATCTGAAGGTCGTCGTGAAGGTGAAGTGGTTCCAGTAACCCTAGCCTCTCGCGTCACAGAGCTTGGTACGCTTTACTTAGAAGCCATTGCCGCTGATAACGGTCAAAAATGGCATGTTGAGTTCGATGTGCGCGAAGACGCGAAAAGCAACTCAAACGAAGAAGAATAAATAGAAATCAAACGGCATCCAATCGGGTGCCGTTTTTAAATACACGAAGGTTTGTATGGCATCTCCTCGTTTTCTTGTTGGTATTGACCTTGGCACCACAAACACTGTTGTGGCGTACTGTGAAATCACCGACAACCTTGAACAATCCGAAGTATCCCTATTCGACATCGACCAATTAATTGGTCCGGGTGAAGTGGTTCGTAAACCATTACTGCCCTCTTTCCGCTATCACCCTGCGGTTGGTCAAATCTCCCCTTCTGACCTAACACTCCCTTGGGAAAACGAACCTGTCTCTGGCGACATTAGTAATGTGATCGTGGGTGAATGGGCTCGTGAACTAGGCGCAAAGGTGGAAGGACGTCAGGTATCCAGCGCTAAAAGCTGGCTATCACACCAAGCAGTGGATCGTAGCTCAGACATTCTTCCTTGGGCTGGTGCGCAAGACGTAGATAAAGTTTCTCCCGTCATTGCCAGCGCAAGCTACCTCAACCACATTCGCCAAGCGTGGAACTACCGTCATCCTAGCAACAAGCTAGAAGACCAAGATGTGGTTGTGACCGTTCCAGCGTCGTTCGATGAAACCGCTCGTAAGCTTACGCTTGAAGCCGCTGGGTTGGCAGGTTTAAAGAAAATCGTCCTGCTCGAAGAACCACAAGCCGTATGTTACGACTGGTACGCACGCCACCAGCAAACCGCAGCTGATGAACTCAAAGAGTTACCGCTGATTCTGGTGTGTGATGTGGGCGGTGGTACTACCGACTTGAGCTTGATTGAAGCCAGTTTCTCTTCACAAAATGAGCTAGCCCTTGATCGTATTGGTGTTGGTGAACACTTGATGCTTGGTGGTGATAACCTCGACTTAGCATTAGCACACCTTGCGGAAAGCCGCTTCAACCAAAGTAAGAAGCTCACTGCTGCAAGCCTAACTAAGCTGATTCAGCAAACTCGCAAGGCGAAAGAAAACCTGCTTTCAGCGAGTGCACCTGAAGAAGTAAAAATCACCATGCTAGGCAGCGGCTCTAAACTTCTTGGCGGAACAAAGAGTATTGGGCTGAGCAAACAAGAAGTGCACCAAATCGCTTTGGATGGCTTCTTCCCGCTTTCTGATTTCAGTGAAGTACCAGACAAACGCCGCAGCGCCGTTGTCGAGTTTGGTCTTCCCTACGTTGCTGACCCAGCAGTGAGCAAACACGTTGCCGAGTTCTTAACTCAGCACCAACAAGTTGCTCGTGCCGCTCTTGGCATTGAAGACGACAAACAAAATGCAATTCCGGTAGGTTTGCTACTTAACGGTGGTGTGTTCAATAGTGAACTTGTGACTGAGCGAGTCACTACCCTACTTTCCGATTGGCGCGGTGCTCCGGTTACGGTATTAGATAACCCACATCCAGATTGGTCAGTTGCACTGGGTGCTGTTGCGTTTGGTAAAGCACGCCGTGGCGCACAGCTAAAAATTGGTGGTGGCGCAGCGCGTTCTTACTTCTTGCACCTTCAAGAAAAGAACAAGATGGGCAAAGCGCTCTGTTTACTTGCAAAAGGCACAGAAGAAGGTCACGAGATCCGCTTAAGTGGTCGTCGTTTCTCGCTTACCCTAGGTGAACCCGTTCGCTTTAACCTGCTGACGTCTACCCACGACACCTTAACCAATAACACCGCTATTCAAAACGGTGTGATGGTGGACGTTGATCCTGACTTATTTGCCCCTCTTCCGCCTTATATCACCACCCTTGAAGGTGAAGGCGCTGAACTACAAGCCAACCAGAAAGAGCGCGTAGAAGTACAACTGGCGTGTCAGTTGACCGAAGTCGGCACGCTTAAGATGGAATGTGTCAGCGCAGAAGACGATAGCAAACGTTGGGAGCTGGAGTTCGAAGTTCGTAACAAGCAAACCGATGACAGCGAGCAAGTTAAGCTTCACCCTAAACTGAACGAATGTAAGGAGCTAATCGCTCGCCTTTACAGCGGTAACAAGAAAAGCGCAGAAAGCAAAGAGATCAAAACCTTAGCCAAAGATCTTGAGAAGAAACTGGGCAAACGTGACGAGTGGGATTTCACTACCCTACGTCAACTTTTTGATACCTTTGCACAAGGTCGTAAGCGTCGCCGTCGTTCTGAACAACACGAGAAAAACTGGCTTCGTTTGGCGGGCTTTGCGTTGCGTCCGGGCTTTGGCGATCCAACCGATTCATGGCGCATTGAGCAAGTTTGGGGTCTATACCAACAAAACATTCAGTTTAAGAACCATCAAGGTTGGACTGACTGGTGGGTATTCTGGCGTCGCATCGCAGGTGGTTTAAGCCAAGAGCAGCAAGAGACCATCTTGGCGGACATCGCGAAATACCTACACCCTGGCGCGATGAAAAACCCACAATCCGCCAAAGCAGCGCAAGACATGGGTTACGAGTCGATGGTTCGCTTGTCTGCTTCTCTGGAGCATTTAGAAGTCGAAGACAAGGTTCTATTGGCTACGTGGTTCTTGAGCAAAGCCATCAACCATAACCAGTTCGAACAAGCGCACTGGTGGGCTATGGGTCGCTTGGCATCGCGTACGCCTTTGTATGGCAGCCAGCATAACGTCATTCCTCGTGAACAAGCGGAACAATGGTTACCTAAACTGTTGGAACAGAACTGGCAGAAAGAGCCAATGATCGCTTTCGCAGCCGTAATGATTTGTCGTAAGACGGGCGACCGCCTATTTGATATCTCAGACGACTACCGTGAACAAGTTCTCACCAAGCTGAAGCAAAGCAAGGTGCCTGAATCTTGGGTATCACTGGTTGAAGAAGTCAAAGAGCTATCTGAGAGCGAATCGAAGCGTATCTTTGGTGATGCGCTCCCAAGCGGTCTGACGCTGGTAAACAACTAAGCTCCCATGCTTACAAACGCAACAAAGCCCTTCATGAGAAGGGCTTTGTTTTATCTGATTCTACTTGCTGACTTAGTTCATTTCCGTATTGATCACCACATCACGCGTTTCATTATCCATATCACTGATGCCGACCACTGAGATTTCACGGTCAGATAAATTCTCAATCATGCTGTCTTCCAACCCACCGTCCGTCATCCACGCATAGAATTTTTCCGCAATACGATCCGAACCTTCTCCGACAAACGTTAATGTGACCTTCTTCATTTGTGACACTCCATCAATTTACGATTCAGCCACTTAAGCGTAGTATGTTTCGCAAATATCGACATAAACTAGGACTAACTTCTTTTATGAGTATCGAAAAATTTGACGCGATTTATCAGCGCGCTGCTGAGCGTAAAGGTGGTGAAGATCAACTTGAAGCGCTTTTGTCTCATCCACTAAGCAAAGAAGAATTGGCAGCGATTCCCGATGACCGTTGGCTGGCCGCTTTTTCGATGAAGGTATTCCAAAGTGGGATTTCGTGGAGCGTGGTTCGCAACAAGTGGTCGAACTTCGAAGAAGTATTCTTCGGATTTAAGATTGAGCCCTTGTTAATGCTGTCAGACGAGCAATGGGAAACCAAAGCAACCGACAAACGCATCATTCGCCATCTCACTAAAGTCATGTCGATCCCTGCTAATGCTCGTATGATCCACGAAGCAAAAATCGAATACGGCTCGTTTGGCAAAATGGTTGCCGATTGGCCGCAAGAGAAAATCACCGACCTATGGGCATATTTGAAGAAACACGGTAATCGCCTAGGTGGAAATACCGGCCCTTACACACTTCGCCAAATGGGCGTTGATACCTTTATCTTGTCTAGCGACGTCGAGGCTTACCTGCGTAATTGCAAGATCATTGAAGGTGGCAAAGACACTAAAAAGTCGCTCGACGCCACCAACAAAGCGTTTGTGCAATGGCAACAAGAAAGTGGTAGAAGCCTGTCTGAAATCAGCCAAGTTATTGCGTTCAGCACCGGCGATAATCGCATTTAACCGAGATTAAACCCAAAATACAAACGGCGCACTGATCATTGGATTTAGTGCGCCGTTTTTATGTTCATTGGTTCAAGTACAGACTTACTTTGAAGCCAGTGATTCCCACTCAGTCAGTATCTGCATAATGCGGTGAGAGTCTTCCCATGTTGCACAAGGGTTTTCTAACGAGGTACGCCCCTCCTCAACCGCTTGGCGAATAGTGCGCACTTGATAGAAGAAAGCGTCCCCAGCTGCCGGTACAAACACTTCACGCTTCGACGTCTCGTAAATTTCCACACTAAACTGGTTATCTTGCGTTGGTAGCCATGGGTTCGAGTCTAACGTAATACAGCCTTTGCTACCCAGGATGGTGAATTGGTGTTTCAATCCGTGATCTTCGGCGGTATGCACGCTCGCCGTTTGTTGCTCACCGAATTGCATCATCAAGCTCGATTCACAGATATTCCCATCGTTACCTCGTCGACCAATCGCCGTCATAGAGCGGTTTCCAAAGGCTTGTTCACCCAACATGGTTTTCACCACCAAGTGCACCAATGATATTGGGTAGCAACCTAAATTATACAAAGCACCTTTGCTGTCTGGATTAACAAACTGCGCAATCGACGCAATATAAGAAGTATGGATGGAGCGAAATTCGCCGATCTCTCCCGATTTAAGCACCGAAAGTAACTCGCTGATCAACGGGTGATGCAAGTACATCAAGCCTTCAGCAAAGAATACCTTGTGCGATTCGACTGCCTTTAGAGCCAGCTCGGTTTTTTCCATATCTACCGAAAGTGACTTCTCACAAAGAATCGCTTTACCCTGCTCTGCCGCTTTGACGATAAAGTCATGATGAAGGTGATTTGGCAGTGCGATGTAAATAATGTCGACTTGTTCATCGGCAATCAACGCATCGTAATCGGTGAAGGTATTCTCGATGCCATATTGCTCAGCAAATGCATTCAAGTTCCGTTCCGAACGTCCAGCAACTGCGTAGAGCTTACTCTTGTCATCGCCTTGGATTGCCTCTGCCATGACACCTGAGATAAAGCTTGTGCCTAAAATGCCCCATTTCATGTTCACGTCTCCTATTGAGCTTGGGTTTCGAATGCTTGAACTAACTCCGCCATTTCAGCTGCAATGAACGCTTGTGTATGCGGCATAGCAAAATGCGCTTCAATCGCGGCGCGGTTTTCATATCGCTCCCAAAGAATCACACGCAGTGGGTCTTTCGAATCGTAGGTCGCATTCGCTTGCAAACACCCAGCTTCGCTCTGCATATCAAGGCAAAATTGTTCAATGGTCTCAACCACTTGTTGTCTTGGCTTATCGGCATTCATTTTCAGTTCGGCGGTAACAAAAATCGTCTTGCTCATGATGGATCTCTTTCTCCACTCTTAATCATACGTCCACTGTAATTAACCTCATATGATTGATAAACTCTGCTTTAGTTATTTCTTTATCAACTATGGGTGTGTAATGGACAAATTAACAAGCATGAAGGTTTTCGCTTACGTGGTCGAACATGGCAGCTTTCGTAACGCCGCACACCACTTTGATATTTCACCGACCATGGTTGGCAAACACATGAGCTTTCTTGAGCAAAGCTTAGGTACGCAGCTGATTCATCGCACCACGCGCAAACAGTCCTTGACCGAAGCTGGCAGACTCTACTATCAAGAGTGCCACCGCATTATTGAAGACATCACCAACGCAGAGAACCTAATCCAGACGCTGATCAACCGTCCAACTGGAACAGTAAAAGTTAACTGCCCAGTTACCTATGGTAAAAAGGTGATTGCGCCCATCGTGGCTGACTTCTTAGCTGAATTTCCCGAACTGAACGTTGAGTTAATGTTGGATAACAGTTTGATTGACCCATATCGAAGCGAAGCAGACGTGATTATTCGTATTGGTGAGTTGGTCGATTCATCGTTAGTTGCAAGAAAACTCGGGGAATACGACATGACTTACTGCGCCTCACCCTCTTATCTTAAGCTGCATGCCCCTATCCAATCGCTTGATGACCTTGAACATCATCATTGTTTGGGATTTCAGTACCACCAAGGGGAAAGCCAACAGGTGGTGAACATGCCATCTAATACCTTTGGAAACAGCAACACCCGATTAACGTCTAATAATGGTGATGTGCTTAAGTTTGCCGCGTTAAAAGGCTCTGGTGTTCTTCTACAACCAAAGATTTTAGTTGAACAAGAAATCCAGTCTGGCGCGTTGGTAGAAATTCTCCATTCACACATTCCCAAGCCAAAGCCGATCCACCTGCTTTACCGTTCAAAACAGCTTTCCCTTAAAAATCGCACCTTCGTCGATTTTGTTCTTTCTCATGTGAGCCAATAATACAAACAGACAAAACGGCTGTAATTTAACCAAGCAATTAGTTTTTATTGTCGATATGACAAATATTATTTCTCATTAATTATCTTTATTTTTCATACCATTAGCACAGAACGCTCATTTGATGAACATAATTTATTGATTCCCATCAATTGCATTGCCCTGACAAAGTGACTAGGATTGCCGCCTTTCCTGAGTGAACTATCAAAATAACATCGAGAATTTAATCTAATTTCTCTCCAAGTTCGTGCGTAATCACGACATTTGCACTCATTTCAAACTGCATAAGCACATTCCTTTGCTTATGAAAACGACATTGATTTCTCAACACTTTTGGTCACGTATGTGACTTTTTTCGTTGGGAGCGATTTTTCAATCAAGGTTGGTCACAAGGACGCTACCCCTTGACTGCATTTACTGGAGGATAAAATGCCTAAAGGTCTAATGCTGACTGACTTAGCCATTGCTGGCTTACTATTGATTTTGGCAAAAGTCATTCGCGTTCACACGCCACTACTACAACGTATGTACATTCCATCGGCGGTTCTCGCGGGATTATTCGGTCTGATTTTTGGACCAGCCCTGCTAAACATACTGCCGTGGACCGATACATTTACCGCTAACGCAAGCCTATTAACTGCTGCACTTTTTTCTGCGTTAGGTCTGGCAACTGATGTCCCATCACCTAAGACCGTCGCACAGCGCGCTGGCTCATTGTGGGCATTCAACCAAATCGCTTCTGTTTCACAGTGGTTATTTGCAGCAATGTTTGGTCTCGCGATCACTACCTTCTTCTGGCCAGAGATTAATCCAGCCTTTGGCGTAACAATGTCTGCAGGCTTTATGGGCGGTCACGGTTCAGCTTCTGTTGTTGGCGAAATATTCACGGGGCTTGGTTGGGAAGATGGCTTCACACTAGGTTTAACCTTCGCAACCGTGGGTATCTTCATTTCGATTTCTGTCGGCATGCTCATGCTGCAATTCGCATTGAAGATGGGTTGGATTCGTAGCTTTACGACATTCGATAGCATGGACGAGCACGAGCGAAAAGGTCTTGTTAAGCCTGATGATCAAGAGGCGGTAATGAAAGACACTATGTCTTCCCTGTCGGTTGATTCTTTTGCGATTCACGCCGCATTGGTGGTTGTAGTAACGGCATTCTCCTATGTTGCTGCTAACTATTTATCTTCCTTCCACGATAAGGTGCAGATCCCAACGTTTGTAACCGGGTTCCTTGGCGGTATGTTGGTTCGGATTGTCGCAAAGCAGACCAAAGCGTCACGTTACCTTTGTGATAGCGCGTTCAAACATGCAGCGGGCATCAGCACCGACTATTTGATTATCTTCGGTATCTCTGCAATCAAGATTACCGTCTTGGCCCAATACTTAATGCCTATGGTAGTACTAGCTCTTGGCGGCGTATGTTTCACACTTTGGTTAATCTTTTGGGTGGCTCCACGCATCATGGGAGACGATTGGTTTGAAAAAGGTATCTTCTCTTGGGGTTGGCTGACGGGTACGGTTGCAATGGGTATTGCCCTACTGCGTATCGTCGATCCTAAGATGAGAAGCAAAGTATTAGATGACTATGCCATCGCTTACGTTCCTGGCTCAATCACTGATATTTTCATCATCTCTTTGATGCCAATTGCAATGTACAACGGCATGCACTGGCAAGCTCTTGGTGTTGGTTTAGCATACATAGCCGTAGTTCTTTTTATTTGGCGTTTTGTTTTCAAACAAGGCTCACAGACCGCAACGAATCCATCATAACGACCTGATTTACCGAGCCTCATTTTAGCTGAAATGAGGCTTTTTCTTACTGATATCTCAATAACTTTTTATGTAAAAACAAACACACTTCAAGTTAAAAAAATGAGCAATTTGTTTTATATATAAGAACATGACTACTCATCGCATAACTTCATTCTTTTTCAATACCTTTCCAGCCATAATTTTGTTCCAGAATAGCAGTCTATAAAAGCAAATTCGGAGGTTGGCTGTGCGTAATTCCAAAGGTTTTACTCTGATAGAATTGGTGATTTGTATCGTCATTCTGGGAATAGTAAGTGTTGTGGCGTTTCCAAAATTTTTAGACATCCAAAAAGACGCACGTATTGCGGTCTTGCATGGCGCAAGAGAAGCTTTGATGACCGCAAACAATCAAGTTTATGCGAAAGCAGTCATGCAATCTCAAGAACAAGTCGATGGTGGAGAGGTCAAGAATATTGACTTGGATAGCGATGGTGTTAAGGATTTAATTGGCTATTACGGATACATAAAGAACGTAATACCTGCACAAGAACTCGCTGGTTTTGCCCCTCAATTGACTATCAATCGATGGTATGGCGTGGATGATGAAAATGAACCTTACTTCTTGATTGGCTTTGCTAATAAGCCCGTAGATATCTCTCATCTTTGTTATGTTGAGGTTTACTACCCGAAAACATCAGGTGGTCAAATAAAATACGAAATTCAAACTAGAGACTGCTAAAACCACTCGGAATGAGCTTCAAAAGCATCACTTTTGAAGCTTTTATCCCCTAACAACCCAAAACCCTTCAAAACTTCAAATTAACAATAAATTCACATTATCTCGTTACATCCACACCTTTCAGCGATACATAAGGCAGCAAACCACACTGTTCCTGCCAAATCGACACATTGTATTGTTTTTCATTTCGCTCAAAAATTCCGCTTGTAAACTCATTAATTCGCTCAATAATAGTTCTATAACAAATTCAATAATTTAAGCAGGAGGCGAAATGAGAATATTCTGGCAGCTGCGTTGGTACTTCCAACTCAAATGGAAACAATATGTGGGGTCAATCCTATTGTTTGCCGTCATTTCAGCCCTTCAGCTTGTTCCCCCTAAAGCAGTCGGCATTATTGTCGATGGTGTGGTTGATAACACGCTAGAAACCAGCACCTTACTGATGTGGTTAACCGGTCTTATTGCGTTATTTTTTGCGATATATGGCTGTCGAATTCTATGGCGTATCTGGTTATTTGGCGCGAGTTGGGAATTAGGCACTATTTTACGTAACCGACTCTATCGTCATATATCCACGCAACCTCCTCGATTCTTCGAAAGATACAAAACTGGCGACCTGATGGCTCGTGGTACCAATGACGTGCGCAACGTCGTGATGACAGCCGGTGAAGGCGTATTAACCGCGGCAGATTCGGTGATTACGGGTATTGCTGTTTTCATTATTATGGTGACACAAATCAGTTGGAAGCTGACGTTAATGGCTCTTTTACCGATGCCATTCCTCGCGATCATCATCTTTTTCATTGTTCGCATTCTGCATAAGCGTTTTAAGATCGCACAAGAAGCTTTCTCCACAATGTCAGACATGACTCAAGAATCATTGAATGGCGTACGTATGCTGCGAGCTTTTGGGTTAGAAAACCAAGAGCAAAAGCGTTTTGAAGATGTCGTCGATGATACTGGCGAGAAGAATATCGCGGTAGCTCGCGTTGACGCACGTTTTGACCCAGCAATCCAATTGACCATTGGCATGTCTTTCTTCCTAAGCGTGGCATCAGGTGCGTATTTAGTTGACCAAGGTGATATTACACTTGGGGATTTGACCGCATTCACCATGTACTTAGGTCTTATGATTTGGCCGATGTTGGCATTCGCGTTCTTGTTCAATATTCTGGAACGAGGCTCTGCTGCGTGGAATCGCCTACAAGAAATATTTGATGAGAAGCCAGAAATCATCAGTGGCGATACAGCATTAGGCACGGCTCCATTACCTTTGCAGATCAAGATTAATGAGTTCCACTGGTCAAAAGATCTGCCCGCTGCGCTCACCGATGTTCACATCACTTTGGAGCCTGGAAAAATGCTCGGCATTGCAGGTCCTGTCGGTAGTGGCAAATCAACCTTGCTAACCCTACTGCTTCGTCAACATGACATGGACAACGGTACGATTCAATTTGGTGATATCAAAATCAAAAACGCACTCTTACCAGAATGGCGAAACCGCTTTGCCGTGGTCAATCAAAGCCCGTTCTTGTTCTCTAAATCTATCTTCGACAACATCGCTCTAGGTAACCCTGACGCATCAAAAGAAGACGTTTATCGTGCGGCGAAACTGGCTTGTATCCACGACGATATTGAGAAGTTTCCTGAAGGCTATCAAACAGAAGTGGGCGAAAAAGGCATTACCCTCTCTGGAGGTCAGAAACAACGTATCGCTATTGCTCGTGCCATGTTGCTCAATGCACAAGTGCTGGTCTTAGATGACGCACTATCTGCCGTTGATGGGCGTACAGAGCATCAAATACTAAAGAACCTAGAGACGTATTACCGTGAACAGGCGTTAATCGTCATCGCTCATCGCCTCACTGCACTAGAGGCAGCCGAAGAGATTGTCGTACTCAACCACGGTCACATCGCAGAACGTGGTCAACATCGCGCGCTCCTTGAGCGGCAAGGTTGGTACGCAGAGATGTACCAATATCAAAAATTAGAACAAGCAATGGAGGACGAATAATGAAGCAATCAACAACGTTTAAACGGTTATTGTCTTACCCATTGTCGCAACCAAAGCCGATGTTAAAAGGCTTAGCACTGCTGTTTATAGCCGCGTTAGCCAGCGCGGGTGGACCTTGGCTCGTTCAATACTTTATTGATGAACACATCGCGAAAGGTGATTATTCACGAGATATTTTGATTTCATTGGCAGCGGGCTACATCGCATTACAGCTTATTTCAGCGACGTTTCAATATTTCCAATCGCTGCAGTTCAGCATTGTGGCGACCAACACAATAAAAACGATTCGCAAACAAGTTTTCGCTGGCGTCATCAAGCAACCCTTGTCCGAGTTTGATTACACTCCTGCTGGTAAGTTGGTTTCAAGAATCACCAACGACACGGAATCGCTGCAACAGTTTTACGAACTGCTAATCGCGACGGTAGTGAAGAACGCGGTGATGATCTTGGTAATGCTTGGGGTTATGTTTTACATGAGCTGGAAACTGACGATCGTGGTGTTAGTGCTCCTACCTATCGTTATCGGCTTCATGTACCTGTTCAAAAAACTAAGTACCGAAAGCTACCGCAACATGCGTGATTTACTGACAGACATTAACGCCAACTTGAGTGAGTCTATTCAAGGCATGAGTGTAGTGCAGTTGATGCAGCAAGAAGAACGATTCAACAAGCAATTCAACGGGCTCACCGCAGATCATTTAGTCGCATCAAAGAAAGTTATTCGTTTGAACGGCTTCCTACTGCGTCCGCTCATGGATTTACTCGCGGGTCTTGCACTGCTCTCACTCGTTGCTATCTTTGGTTTTAATGGCGTAGAAATGATTGGTGTCGGCGTTCTTTATGCCTTCATAAGCTACTTAGCGCGCGTAACTGAACCTTTGATTGAAATGACTCAGCAGTTGGCATTACTTCAGCAAGCATTAGTATCGAGTGAGCGAGTGTTCGAGTTGATGGATGCGAAAGAACAAACCTATGGTGACGATCACCGCCCACTCCAAACGGGTGCAATCGAATTGAGCAACCTCACTTTCAGCTACGATGGCAAACAAGACGTGTTGAAAGACATTTCTCTCAAAGCTGCTCACCAAGACTTTATCGCTCTTGTTGGTCATACCGGCAGTGGTAAAAGTACCCTCGCATCACTACTGATGGGCTTTTATCCAACGAACATCGGTGAGTTACGCATCGATGGTCGCCCATTAAAGTCCCTAGGAAAAGACGTACTTCGTAAAGACGTTGCCATGGTTCAACAAGACCCGCATATCTTACCTGCTAGCGTAAAAGAAAATATTTCTTTAGGTAGAGCGGTCGAAGATACTCAAGTTTGGGATGCACTAGAAAAGGTAGGATTGGCAGAACAAATTCGTCGTTATCCGAATGGTCTAGACACACAACTTGGACAAGGCGAAACGAATCTTTCTGCAGGTCAAAAGCAGTTGCTTGCGCTGGCGCGTGTTTTGGTGGCTAAACCAAAAATCCTTATCTTGGATGAGGCAACCGCGAACATCGATTCGGGTACTGAAGCTCTGATTCAAAAAAGCTTAGAAGTTCTGCGCCAAGATATGACGCTTGTCGTCATTGCGCACCGATTATCGACTATTTTAGATGCCGATCAGATTATCGTTTTGCATCATGGCGATTTGGTTGAAAGTGGCACGCACAAAGCGCTGTTAAAACACAATGGACGATACGCGCAGATGTACCAGCTTCAGCAAGCAAATCGACATATTCAGCAACTTGAAGAGGAAGATGACAAACAGTTTGAGGAAGCTGTTTAAACAGTCTACAGACCCAGACATTAAGCCCGTTGGTCATACTGCTGGCTTTTGTTTATCCCCAATACCGGCGAACCGACTCGATGTCTCGTTCCCCGGTTTCCACCACCTTCATTTCTAATATTCTTAGACTATACCCAAGTAACCTCGAGTGTATACAAGCCAAGACAGCTCGCCCTTCGGGAGCGTGTCATTGCCCCGCTTTTTCAATTAAACCAATGGCTGTGTCAAACAACTTGGAAAGAGCTGGCTATTAAACTGCGTTGTTTTCCTTGACCTCGAATCAATGACAACGCTCTGAATCCTACATCTTGAAGTCACTTGGGTATATAACCCGTTATCCATTCTTATTTTAAAACTATTTACTTTGTATTTTTATGTATTTTTTTGTACGTGAACACATACAAAAAAACACCGTTCAATAATGAATTATCTATAAATTCCTTGGTCACATATTACCGAAAACATTATTTAGAATGATAGGAATTGGATGGATGAGTTTCAAAGCGAATATTAAGTTTATAGCGCTTGCTACTGCTGGTTTTTCAATAAGTTCACAAGCTGCACTATATCAAGTAGTGCAAGTCGTTCCCGATAACACTAATTTATCTTCATTTGGTTCCGCGATTCAAAGTGGAGACATTAATGATCCAATTACTGGACAACCTTACTCACTCGGTTGCTTTGAAAAAGAAGCGAATTGTGATGCCAGTAAATTCAAAATAGCACTCGATGTTCGCTCAACGGCTATGCTAGAGGGGAAACCTATTGATGTATCTGAACTGAGAGAAGAAGTACCTTTTGCAATGGATTCTAGCTTTGCATATCGAGGTAGTGAATCTGGTTTTAAACGATACTGTGACAACGAAAAAAAATACAAGATTTGTTCAGCGTGGGCGAGCACACTCTGGCAAGCATGGTCATTGGGTCACAATGAAGCATCTGAGCCAACAGTAACCGCATACGTAGAAGGTGACCACAACACAGCCTTCCCTCTCTTTAACCCAAATACCAAAAACAGCGTGGTTAATGCTTTAACAAAAGACGCAAAGTCAATTGGGACGGTGGCGACTGGATTAGACTCTAAAGACACCATTTCAACAGTTAAACCAAACTTTACTACTGCAGGCGATCAAGCAGCCATAGTCGCAACCCGTGCATGGGCAACAGATGGCACTATCACTGTTGGCAGCGTGGCGAGAAAATCAGGATCGAACCACAGTTCTAAAGCTGCAATATGGGATGACAAAGGAAATGCGATAGAACTCGAATGGCAAAGCAAACGACTCAAAGGCGGCAAAAGACTTGCCCAAGGTAGCATGCGAGACTTTGTTACTGATGGTAGTACTGTCTATGGCGTCGGCTACAACTCGTATCAGAAAGACAACTACATGGACGCCACCGTCTTTGTTGGCGACCTTAATAAAAAAGAAGATTGGGTCAACAAACCCGTGGACGGGGCACAGCAACGAATTAAAAACAAAACACTGCATAGCAATTCAAGGTTAACCGGCGTTAACTCTAACTTCGTTGCGATTGGTGAAGCGAAACGTTCAGGGCAGTATTTAATGCCAACAGGTTCTGCGCCCAACCGTTTATTCGTCGTCAATGATGTAAGAGCAAAAACATTGCGAGCCAACTATTTGCAATCCGGGATCTTCTTTGACGGTGCGAGTGGAAAAATGGGTGCAATCAATACATACAATGAAATTGTCGGCAGAGTGGATGCAGAAAAGGTACGCGCATCGAAAGGCAAACCACGTAGACAACGGGCGTTTATCTTGCCTTATGCAAAAAATAGTAAAGTCAGTGAAAGAGCAAAAACGCTGTTTGATGGAAAAGCGTGGTATTTGGATGATTTAACAAACGGTTCAGATTCAAGCGATACTTCGTCCACCTCTTACTCCCAAGAAAATAACCGATTCAGAATTATCGATGCGAGCGACATTAATGATGCGGGCATTATTTCTGCAACAGCGCTGAAGTGTCATTCTGGATATAAAACCACCGCCAATAATGCGACTTGTTCAGATAAGGAAGAAGTCGTTGCGGTTAAATTAATTCCAATTAAAGGAAAAACAGCGAAGAATATTGTACCTAGGGATGTTGAAAAAACACCAACGAAACGTAATGGCGCGGGTTTGGGGCTATTTACCGCATTCGGGTTGATTATTCTTTCAATTACAAGAAACGTTAAGACAAGAAAAATAAACATTAAATAGGAAAATATTGGAGCAAGTTAAAAACGTGAAAGCACGTTTTTTATCTCCTCGTTAAAAACACATCGTAGATGACAATGGTGACTCCCCTGTTTCTGAACAACCAATTAAAACAGAAATGGGGCGTTCATGAGCTTAAAACTCTATTTGAAGTTCAGAACAGGCAAGGCTAATGAGATTTACGCCCTAGCTTTGAGCTTTTGATGAAGACTCGAAACTGACGTCCCTTTCCTTTTACAAAGTCGGAAGTACACTAAGGTTACTTTGGAGATGTTCAGGTTAAAATCCCCATAAAACCACCTGATTCTATTCATAATCTAAACAATTTTTTTATTTCTTACCTATTATTGACATAACCCCTCGCTATTTTGAGCGATGTCGTTGTAAAATCGCGCTAATTACCGACACGTTTTCCCTCAGCAAAGTGGATTCATTCTGCTTGCCGGGACTCGCGTCTATCAATTTTCCTATTGCATGTTAATTTCATGACTGAAGTCCATGGACCAAGATAAGTTTACTAACATCTATCGCTTGCCAGGTTCGCTACAAATTCGAATCGCTAAGTGGCAAAAGACCTTCCGCGGCACATCTGATTTGGTTCTTCATCAGGTGCTAATGGAACGTAATAAGCAATTTAAGAAACCAAGCTTTTTACCAAAGAGTTGGTGCATCACGCCTATCGATGAGAATGACATCACCATTACTCATCACGGTAAATACATTCAAACCGTCATGCGTACCATGCTGGACAGAAAGGTTTCTTACAAACGCCTATTCTTATCTCGAATGGATGCGGACAAAGGTGAGAAGGTATTACGCGAGTACAAGCTTGAGTGGGTAAGAAAGCACAATCAGATTGCTAAAAAGTACAACCAAATCAAGAAAAAACAGTACATGAACTTTGCAAGAGAAGAGGAAGAAACGCTCTACCCTTCAATCCCAAAAGGCGAGTTCGATAAAGCGTTATGGAATAAATTGGTGGTTTCTACCTTTGGTCCCGAGAAAAAGTACAAAAACCCTCATTACGTGCGCAAAGCTGATTTCTAAAAAATCCCCCGATAATTCGGGGGATTTTTGTTTCACACTAATATTTACCAATCGTAGGTTAAGCTCGCGATGACATTACGACGGCCACCGTACCAACAAAAGCCATCACATGTCGCGACATACTCTTTATCTGCTAGGTTCTTAGCTGCAACTTGCAACTTGTAATCACCAATACGGTAGCTCACCGTCGCATCCATCAAGAAGTAGCCCGGCACTTTAATTGTTTCAGTGTTATCGCCGTATGATTCACCGGTGTAACGCGCCCCAAGCCCAACAGCTAAGCCATCAAGTGTCCCTTCTAGGAAACGGTAATGCGCCCAAGCGGATGATACCGTGTTCGCCACTTGAGATGGAGAATTGCCCACCCATGCTGCGTTCACATCTTCTTTGATTTCAGAATCCACATAAGCAATGTTACCAAGCAATGTCAGTGACGGGGTCACATTTGCTACTGCTTCAAATTCAATACCCTTATTTTCTACTTTACCAATTTGAGTTAACTGATTGAGGTGGATTCGAGCAAGGTTCTCTTTCGTTGCTTGGTAAGCTGCAATATTAAAGTAGCCATCGAACGTACGAGGTTGGTATTTCACACCGATTTCAAACTGGTCTCCACTTTCTGGCTTCGCAGGCTTGCCTGCACTGTCTTGCTGAATAATAGGATCAAAATACTGCGAATAACTAAAGTATGGCGTAAAACCAGCCTCTGAAATGTATGCAGTACCTACGCTAAACGTCCACTCTTCATTATCAACTTTAGTTCGAGAGCCTGTCGTTACATTGTGAACCTCATTGCTCGTATTATCATAACGTGCGCCAAGAAGAACCGCCCACTTGTCATTGACCAGAATGTGGTCTTGTAGATAGATACCAAGCTGCTCGTTATCAACCTTTGTTCGCTGCTTGTCGGCGTCAGTCAAAGGCTGAAGCGTTGTTGGGTCTAGCAACCAAACATTGTTCGAATAACTTGGGTTGAAAACATCAAAACGCGGATCTGGCAAGATTCCAATAGGCGTGGTTAAGAGTGAATTTCCATCAGCCACCAATGGGTCGCTTGCAAAGTCTTTACCATCAATACTGACCATCTGATAGTCAATACCAACCATGAGGTTATGTTCAACACTTCCCCATTGCATGTTGTGCATCAAGCGGTTATCAATATTGAAAGCATCAGAAGAGCCCTCTTCTGTACTGGCCGCACGCAGGATGCTTTTGCGCTCATTCAAAGGATCAAGCAGCGGACCTAATCCTGGGACGTCAGCAGCATAGACGTACGAATACATTTGTCGAAGGTTGACATCCATTTGGCTATAACGAGTCGACTGAACAAAAGAAGTCGTGTCATTGAACATATGTGCAAACTCGTAACCAACAGAAAGCTGTTCGCGTTCAAACGTTTCCCAATCCGTGTTCCCGACCGCAAGACTATCGCTTATCTTACCGTTTTTGTTTGGCTTCAATGTTCCCTCTACAGGTAAGAACTGGAGGTATGGGTCAGAATCATCTTTTTGGTAACTGGTCAGCAAAGTAATTTCTGACGTATCAGTGAACTTGTAAGTCAGTGAAGGAGCAATAAGGAAACGCTCGGCCTCAACGCCATCAACACGTGTGCCGTTCTTTCGCGCCAAACCTTGCACACGAACAGCAAGCTTCTCATTCACTTCTGAGTTCACATCCAGAGAAATCTGTTTGCGATCTTCAGAACCATACTCCACCGACACCTGACCAGAGCCACCATCAAACTGAGGGCGTTTGCTCACTAAATTGATAACACCACCTGGAGGGTTTTGACCATAAAGCACAGAGGCCGCGCCACGAAGCACTTCCACTCGCTCTAATGCAAACGGGTCAATCTGCCAACTGTAAAATCCAGATGAATACAGACGAGTTCCATCTTGATATAAGCCACTATTCGCCTGCTTAAAACCACGGATAATAAACCAATCTTGCTTGTTATCTTCACCAAAATAATTGGTTTGAATGCTTGGCGTATATTGCAGTGCATCTGAGACACTGATTGATGCGCGGTCATCCATTTGCTCACGAGTCACAACGGAAACAGCGCGTGGCGTTTCGTTGATCGCTAAATCCATCTTCGTTGCAGTACGACTCTTCGCACCAAGGTAGCTAAAATCAGGACCAACGGCACTGTCTTCTTGTAGACCAATTACAACAATGTTTTCATCTTCTTGAGCAAGCACTTGAGGGGTTACTAGCACCATCGCAATAGCCACTGCTGCGGGTGTTAGCATAAACTGCCGATTCATCATTTTTCTCCTTTTTTGTCGGCAACCTTTCCAACCTTTTATGCATTGAGCGAATAGACAAGCCCACACGGGTTGGTTCCGGCATAACCACTGATTTTCCTTAAATGCAAAAACACAGGACGTGCTTTGCTAGCATCACAAACTGGGTGATGAGAGCGATCACCCAGTTCTAGATTTTTATTGTTTTGATATGTGAGGAATGAAGCCAAATCGTCGTTACAGTCGACGTAGTCCCCACATCAGATACAAACCACCAATAAGAGATGCCACCAATCCTGCAGGGATCTCTTGCGGATAAAGCACCTGTCTGCCCATCCAGTCAGCCAATAGCATCACACCTGCACCAAGCAAGGCGGCACATAGCATGTGTTGCGATGCTTTATTAAAGCCAAACAAACGTGCCAAATGTGGCGCAAGCAAACCGACGAAACTAATAGGACCAACAACCAAAGTCGCGCTGACAGTAAGACAAGCCACAAGCAATAGTAAAATGGCACGAGAACGGTCAACTTTGAGACCGAGAGCTTTAGAAGAAGAAGCCCCGATCGGCAAAATATCTAACCAGCGAACACAAACAAAACTCAAACCAATAAACACAATGGCAGAAAGAGCGAGCGGGAGCAGCGTGTCCATTGACACGTAATACGTCGAGCCTGAAAGCCAAGCCAATGCTTGATAACTGCGTGGGTCACCCGTTGCCAAAATAAAACTCTGGATGGCATTCATGAGTGCAGTAATGGCAATACCTGTCAGCAAGATTCGTTCTGGTTGGAAGCCAGATTTTCTATTCAACAAGACAATGATTAGTACCGTCAACAAGGCACCAATCAAGCCACCAATAGACAAAGTCACAACCGATGCACCAACGCCAGTAAACATAGCAATGATCAAGCCCATTGCAGTTCCTGAGCTGATACCAATCACTTCCGGGCTAGCCATCGGGTTGCCGCTTAATCGCTGAATCATGGTTCCTGCAATCGCCAACATAGCCCCGGCCATCGCCGCGGCTAAAAGCCTAGGTGTGCGCCATTCCAAAAATAGCCATTCATGGGTAGAGAAAAGCGATGTCCAGCCGTCGTTCTGAACTGAAACGGTGCTGAAGAGCACGATGCCCGCCAAGATGATCAACAAAGTAAATGTGATAGCGTGTTTGTTAAGTTTGTTGACGCGCTCCGAGTGACGAGTGAGCACGGTTTGCGTATGCCCTTGCGTCTTTTGTGATAATCGAGGTAGTAACCAAAGTAACAGTGGTGCGCCTAACGCGGCAGTGGCAGCTCCTGTTGGAATAAAGCTCGCCATCAAACCCGGTAATTGTTGAATGACTAAATCGGTGAGGGTCAAAAGCATTGCACCAATCAACATTGAGATCCAAAGTTTGTGCTGAATCTTATGCACGCCAATCAAGCGTGTAATAGCTGGCGCAGCAAGACCGATAAAACCGATGATACCCACCGTCGCCACAACCCAAGAAGTAATAAGCACCGCTAAGCCAAGGCAAACAAAGCGCAGCTTCGCTAGCGACACACCTAAGCTCTTTGCTCCTTGCTCTGATAGCTCCAAAAGGCTCAAAGGTTTAGCAAACAAAAATGCCACTAGTGCAGCAATGGCGACTCTTGGTGCAAGATAGCTGAAATCATCCCAACCACTTTGAACTAAGGAGCCTGCTCCCCAGATCATGAGTCCATTGAGCTTCTCCGTATTCATCATCAAAATGACCGTACTCAGAGAAGCAAAATACAAGTTGATCACCAAGCCAGAAACAACAACAACGGTCGGAGAAAGAGCCCGTCGCCAAGACAACAACATCACTAGCCCCATTGAAGTGATACCACCAACCAAAGCAACTAAATTGGCAGAAAAGTCCAGCATCCAAGGTGTGAATAACGTGGCAAGCATGAGCGTAAAGTTCGCCCCACTCGCAACGCCTAAAGTCGTAGGAGATGCCAACGGATTACGTAGAACCTGTTGCATCAACACACCAGCAACTGCCAAGCCCGCTCCGGAGATCACCGTCGTAAATACGCGTGGCCACCAGCTAAAATGAAGAAGAACGGAATTTATCGACTGGAAATCAGGCTGCCAAAGGCTTGCTAAACCATTGGAAAAGGCGGTGGTTTGACTCAGATGTAACGCTCCAACCGACACCGTAAACATAGAAAGTAAGATCACTAAGGATAAAGGAAAAGCTCTCATTAGAAGTGCTCCTTCTCTTTTGCCGCAGCGACTAAATGAGCAAAGCGAACCGCAGAGGGCATGGCACCAAAGCTCCAAACAGGATCAACGCGCATAACAGGGTGACCTGATTGTTCTACGATATATTGCCAAAATTGGTCTTGTGCCAACTGTTGCTCTCCACCATGAGGAAGCGGATCCACAATAACGATCTGCGCTTTTATTCCCGCGAGTTTGTCGATACCGACCATACTAAAACCCCAGCTATTGGTTTTTTCCGTCCACGCATTAGAGAGACCAAGCTGGTTTATTGCTTGTGAATACAAACTGTTCTCGCCAAAGACACGCACGTGTTTAGTGTCCATAAACTGGACCATTAATAATGGCGCTGAATTTTGGTCGACTTTTTCTTTGAGTGAGGCAAGCTGTGCCTCTGACTGTTCAATAAACGTTTCTGCTTCTACCTCTCGTCCCAATTCTTTGCCGAAAGTACGAGTGAATTGAGTCAATACCGACCAATCCGTGATTCCCTGCCCGTAAAGATCTATCGTTGTAACAGGCGCAATTTCCGCTAATCGGCTTTCCATCGCAGAAAAATAAGGGGCAATAAAAATACGGTCGGGTTTGAGCTCGTAGATACGCTCAATGTTGGGTTGCGTTCTTAAACCCACATCTTTTGTTTGTTTTGGTAATATTGGGGCTTTCACCCATGCGTCATAATCTTGCCCTTGTGCGACGCCAACCGGAACAACACCGAGTGCAAGCATGGTTTCGGTCTGTGTCCAATCCACCGACATCACTCGTGGTGATGGCGTCTTATCAACTGCATGAGCAAACAGAGGAAAAGCAAGACTTGTCGCCCAAACAAGTCGCTTCAGCAATGAAATAAGCGGCTTACAATCCATTGTTGACCCCACTTAGCTTGGCATCGCTACTGGATACCCAGCAGGATGGTCAGAAATACGCATTTCAATGCCATAGATTTGCTGCAACTTAGGCTCGGTAAATACTTGTTGAACGTCACCTTGCGCTATCAAGTCGCCTTGGTGCAGTGCGACAATCTCATCACAAAAGCGTGCAGCTAAGTTAATGTCATGCAATACGATGATGACCCCCAAACCTAAGTCCTTACTAAGTTTAGAGATCAAAGAAAGCATATCGACCTGATGACTAATATCGAGCGCAGACAAGGGCTCATCAAGCAACAGGTATTCGGTTTTCTGTGCGAGTAACATCGCAAGCCATACTCGTTGGCGCTCACCACCCGAAAGCGTGTCAACAAGGCGATCGGCATATTTGGATGTTCCTGTCATTTCCATCGCCTCTTCCACGATGGTTTTATCTTTTGTACTCAACCGTCCTAATAAACCATGCCAAGGGTAACGACCAAAGCTCACTAAATCTCGACCGAGAATGCTGTCGGTCATGGGTAAGTGCTGAGGAAGGTAAGCGATGTGCTGGGCGAATTTCTTTGCCGATAAACGGTTGATGTTGTCACCATGCAGCAAAATATCGCCATCACTGTATGGTTGTTGCTGAGCGAGCAGCTTGAGAAGTGTGGATTTGCCAGAACCATTGTGTCCGACAAGCGCGTACGTTTTTCCAGTTTCAAACGTCAAATCAAATGCTTTCAACAAAGACTTACCGTCAATATCGAATTGGAGTGCTTTGGCTTCTAACATCCCTACTTCACCTAATCCTATTTACGTCTCGGGGCTGGTGAAACTTCGCTTTGCCGTCTACCTTCCCGTTACGTTTTATAATTTTATTCAACAAAACGATTAATAAGCTTGGCTTTATATAACAGCAAAGATACAAATGCAAACCATTGTCATTATCATTAATAAATAATTTTATAAATCTTATTGGGAGCACATTCTCGCTACAAAAAGCACGTCAGAAGCAAGGGGAAAAGCCATTTAAAACGAAATGAAATAGGGATTGGAAATGAGGACTATCGGCGGCGAGCATCGCTATTCGCAATGCTCGCTCAAGGAATAAGTTAAGCTGCGACGATAAGAAAAATTGGATGAGAGCCGCAGCGTTGTTGAACCAGTTAATGACGAGCGTCAGCGCCAAACTCTACTTCTTTATAGATATCGGCCAGCGACTTCTTACCTTGTTTGTCTTTGGCTGAACGCTTTCTTGGTTGGTAGTGATACTCTTGGTCATGCAAAGCTTCTTCATGTTCCTTTGCCGACTCTACGAATTCAGCATTCGCAAGTGCTTGTTGGCGTAAGCGGTTTACTCTTTCTAGGGTTTCCCACAACATACTTCACCTCCAAACGAATTACTGTATACATATACAGTATTATTTATTCCGACCTCCTAGTCAATATTTTGATTCCTTTCATGGTTTGCTCCTCTACTTTCACATTAACCCCATGCCAGCATAATGCTCTGGGTACTTATGAATAATTTGTTTTAAGTAGCCTTGATGTTCGCGCAAAGCATTCACGCATTCTCGGGATAACAAGCCTTGGTAAACGCGTTTTTCAAGCTCTAACAAGGCATACGGGATTGACCACGCTTGACGATATGGATGATGGGTGGTCATGACATCAAACACATTAGCAACTGCCGCGATTTGAGCGGCGATAGGAATCCCTGAACGATCTAGCCCATGTGGATAGCCAGACCCATCGAGGTTTTCATATTGGTAAGACGTAATTTGCTGAAATAAAGTGACACTCGGATGAACTGGATTACCAATTCTCGCCACAATGTTATCTGCTGACTCAACACATTGTTCAATATGCTCAGATAGCAGCGCTTCTTGCTCTGCATTCACACATCGGCGATTACATACCACATCAGCAGGGAGTTCTATTTCACTCAAAGCATGATAACGAGTGAACATTCCAATTTGCTCGACAACTTCATCACTAAATTGATAAACATCGGCAAGCTCTGTCGCAATTAATTGGGCGTACATACCAATACGCTTAGTGTGCGAGTAAACTTCCGGCGAATACCCTGGCATCAAGCACTGCATTCTTTCTGCCAAGATTTCAATCGCATTGACGACGTGGTCTTCAGATTCAACGGCAAATTGCACCATCTCAAAATAGGGTCTTAGCCCATTTAAAGCCTCGACGCTAAACGCATTGGGTTGAATCGAATTGAGAAACACAAACCCAGTAAAGGTTTGACGGTCATAACAAGGAATAGCGACAGACGAGTGGTAGCCTTGTTTCAACAAGGTTTGAATACGTGGACAGTGGTTGATGTCGTAAAGATCGTTAACAAGACGAGGGATGGCATTGTCTGCAGCAATGCTCAGGTTGTGCAGTTTTCGAAGTGGCGCTTCGTGATGAGCCAAACACCAAGTGTCGAACTCACTTTCGGCAAAAGATTTAAGCATGCCTTGTTTAGGGTGATACTTAGCAAAAGACACCCTATCGACACACGGTAAATGTGCCTGCATCCTATTCTTCAAAGTTTGCATTTGCTCATTGAGCGGTTTTGCAAACGGGTAAAAACTCCGGTGCGCCATACTTCACCTCCACACCAAGTAGAGAAACCAGAAGAAAAGGCTCATGAAAGTCAGCGTATTTGATGTGATTAGAGCGGCTTTTCTCCACCTAAATTATCGACATACCACAACTTAAGTGTACGAAATAAAAACAGTTTTTCGCCAATCTTTTCACCGAATATTCTACGGTAATTTAATCCAGATCAAAAAAAACCAGTGCTATTTTGAGCACTGGCTGTTTTATGCAAATTGAGTTTTCCGATATCAATCCGTTTGGTGATTAACCCAACGCAGGAAGAACACCCAAAGTAATGAGTAGCTGCGCCATCACAATACCAGTACCAGCGATACCTGTTACTAATAGTGCTCCTTGTCCACCTGCCACACGGTATTCACCCGTAAACTCATCAGAGCGACGCACCTTTACCACCATCACTAGCGGTAGGAAGATAGCAAGAATAGCTAAAGCAATTGCAGCATAACCTAGCGCCATGATGAAACCTTGCGGGTAAAACAATGCAAAGCCTAGTGGTGGTGTAAATGTGATCACTGCTGCAACCAAACGGTTTGGCTTTTCACTGTCACCTTTGATCGTGTCACCCAAGAATTCAAACAGACCCAAACTCACACCTAGGAAAGACGTCAGAAGTGCAAGGTCAGCAAATACGCCTACCACACTACCAAGATTTGACTGGTGAACAGTTTGAGACAGTTGACCAATCAATGCGCTCAAACCACCGTTTTCAATCAAGGTATCTTGGCTTACTACACCAAGCGTTACAATTTGCCAGAAAATGTAGATCACGAGCGGAATTGTAGAGCCAACGATGATCGCTTTACGCAGAGACGACGTGTCACCGTCGAGGTAGTTAACAATAGCTGGGATACTGCCGTGGAAACCAAAAGAGGTAAAGATTACTGGAATAGCGGCAACGACAAGACCTTGCTCTATTGGCATGCTTAGCAAGTAAGATTCGGTCACGTTTGGCGCAAGAAATGACAAGACTGCAATCATGGTCACCATTTTAAGACCAAACAGCACGCGGTTTACTTTGTCTACAGTGCCAGTGCCCACTGTCACAACCATGGTCACGATAAGGGTAAAGATGATGGTTGAAGTCGAGCCAGAAATATCCAGACCAAACCACTCTGTCAGACGGTCACCAAACTGAGCACCACCACCCGCAATGTAAGCAGCACACAATGAGTAGAACAAGAAGAGCATGGCAAAGCTTGCAACCCATTTGCCCTTCTGACCAAGAATTTGTTTCGCTAGAGTATGAAGAGTTGCACTGCTGTCCGCATATTGGTGAAGCTCCAGCATCAACAACGCAGTAAACGCCATTAACGCCCATAGCCCCAGCATAATAATTAAAGAGGTAGAAAAACCAATGCCAGCAGAGGCAAGAGGAAGCGCCAGCATGCCAGCACCAATCGTAGTCCCAGCAATAATCAGGGTGCTACCAAACACTTTAGATCGACTCATTGTATATTTATCTTTACAGCTTTATAAGATTTATCAGCATCAGATCGGGCAACGGCATACCAAACCTAACACCATATTTGGAATGATGACGATTCTGTAGGATCTTTCTAATAAGATCAAGCAAAGTGTAAGGATAAAAATCCACACGCGTAAACTTAAGTGTACATAACTTTTTTAAACTCTAATTTCTGCAAGCAATTGGGCGCACTCCTCTTCATTCATAAATTTAGGAACAGGATAATTCCAGTGCGCTTCTTTAAGGATCAAACTCACTAACTCTCCAGTATCAGAGGATTGCAACAGTGGCGATGTTTGTTCGATGCCAATTGCGTTATACAAATCTTCTAGCCTATGAATGAAATCTTGTGCACTCGCTCTATCCTCACCTTGCGTTCCGATCAAGGCTTCACTTAGGGCTGTCAGTTGTGGCTCAATCTCAGAGAAAGAAAATCGAAGGACAGGGAGCAAAGCAAGACCATTCGCCATTCCGTGAGGTATGCCATACTTGGCACCCAAGTTATGCGCGAATGCGTGAACGTAACCAAGACTCGCTTTGGTGAAGGCTAACCCAGCATAGTAAGACGCCATTGCCATTTTGTTTCGAGCCTCAATATTACTTCCGTCTTCTACGGCTTGAGGTAAGTACTTGAAGATAAGCTTAATAGCCGCAATCGAATAGGCTTTGGTATCAACAGTCGCATTACGGGAAATGAAAGCTTCTACCGCGTGTGTCAACGCATCAATACCCGTATCAGCCGTTATCTTTGCCGGTAAACCAACCAGTAAATTCGCATCCAATGCGGCCATTAAAGGCACCAATTTCGGATCCATTAATGGAGTTTTGTGGTGGGTGTCTGGTTCGGAAACAACAGCGGCAATCGTCACCTCAGATCCAGTACCAGACGTCGTCGGAATCACGAATAAAGGCGCAGGAGTTCTCCACACACGAAACAAACCAGCAAGCTTCTTAATGGATTTCCTGTTTGTCACCCGGGCAGCAATAACTTTGGCACAATCCATGGCAGAACCACCGCCAAGCGCTAAAATCGCGTCACATCCTGAGTCGAAATACATCGTTAATCCAGTCTCTACTTGATCGTATGTGGGATCTGGTTTTACTTCAGAAAACAGCACAACGTCTAAACCTCTGGCTTTCGCGCTTTCTATTACCTGCTCCGCCATACCAATTTTTACTAAGCCGTCATCAGTCACAAGAAGCAACTTTTTAAAACCAAGATCAGCAATCGCCTCCGTCAATTCATGGAGGCTGCCAGCACCAGAGAATAATGTCGGTTTAGGGAGAGGGAGTACATAGGCGGCGGCTTTCAAACCATTGGTATAACCGCGATAAAGCAGATGTTTTAACATAACAAGTCCTTTTGTTTTGAGCTTTTATTCTAGTTGCTTTTCTACTCAATTCGAGTGAGGAGTTCACAGAATTTTGTATTGATGTGTCTCAGTTTTTAACCCATCAAAACCAATTTTTATCTACTACTCTATAACTTAAGTACTAATGAATAAGGGCGAGCTATGGAATATAAGCTGTTTGTTTTGCTTGCTTTTTCAAGCTCTGCTTTCGGAAACTCGTTAGCGAGCTTCCCTAACAACTTTGAGCAACTAGTACTGGTAAAACAAAGTGTTATACCAGGAAGAAATGTCGTTTTGCCGCCAAGTACACCAACCTTCATTCAAGAAACAGTGAAAATGTACAACTGGACCAATCAAGGCAAAGGTACCAACTTGAATATTTATGTTCCTAGACACAAAGTCGAAGCCTATAAAAACCATGGTCCTTACTCCGACGGTCTAACCGCTGTCGCAATTTACGAAGAGGAGGACATTATTTTTGTCACCGAGCATCTGGCTGGTGAGGCACTTTATGGGAGTTATGATCGACGAGGCAATGACATATCAGATCGCCATCCATCATTAAGGGTCGAAGCTTGCTATCGATGTCATAACGGATATAAGGACATTTGCATAAACGGAACTTGTGCCGTTCCGATTATTGATGTGTTTAATGAGTAATTCATCACGTGGGAACTTCAATAAGAATAAAGATATTCCTATCGCATTTTGTTCTCGTCATTCTCATGATCGGCGGTTTGGGTTACTACAATTTTCATAACTCAATGGACACGATCGTAAAGACGACGATTACCTCTCGCGAACAAAGCGCAAGTGCACTTGTTCACCATGTGAGTGACGCGGTGCACGGGGGTAACTATGCCAACCTAATGCTGCCTAGCTTTAAAAACCAATTAAAAATGCATACTGATCTCCGTTATTTTTACGTCAATGGTTATTCCTCTGTAACTAATACTCCCATGTCTGTTACCTATAATCGCAACGCAGACGAAATCTGGCGGACTGACTACCCTCCCACGTTTGAGCAAGACTTGGAGCAACGCATTGCTAGATTAACCTCCGTTAAAAATGCTGGTTCAAAGTCCAGTATTAAAGTGAACTATCTGCTCGCGCGCCTTAATGACGCTCAAAACCAATTCCACCTCAGTCAGGAGTTGAAAAAGAACTACACGCTAGACCTAGCACCCTGTCGTATCGTTGGAGAAAGCCATCTCAGTTTCGACAAGAATATTCTCTACATAACTTTGCCATTAACAGGGAATAATCAAGGTAATATCGAACTGCTTTATGACATCGAACTGGTTAGTGACATACGTGATGCATTTTTGATGGACTCTATTCGCGAACTTGTTCTGGGCATGATGATTTCATATCCTCTCTTGCTCTTATTGTCTTACCATATTTCCTCTCCTATTAAGAACTTATCGACATTTATGCGTCAGAACTTTGAGGCTATAAGCCTATTGCAAGTACCTAACATGAAGAGAAAAGACGAAATAGGCGATCTTGCTCGCGCATTTAGCCTTCTTGTAGATAAAGTAGTAAGAAAAAACAGAGAGTTAGATGAAATGGTTAAGCACGATCCTCTTACCGGCTTGTACAATCGGCGTTCACTTGAAGCCTCGTTCCGCTCTCTGTGCTATCAAGCTAATAAAACGTTTATCGCCTGTTTTTTTATCGATATAGACCACTTTAAAGAGTTTAATGACCATAGAGGGCATTTAGAGGGAGACAAAGCGCTTAAGCGCGTCGCCGACGCCTTGGAATCTTTTGCCGCTCAAAGCCATGGTTATGCATTGAGACTGGGTGGTGAAGAGTTCGTTGTATTAGCGCCAGTACATGATGCCAGAGAAGCGATCGCAAAAGGCAATCAGTTACGAGGAAGAATAAAGCAGCTCAAGATTATTCATCAAGATGAACCGGAACCTAAATATCTGACAGTCTCTATAGGAGTTAGTCTTTCTGAACGAACTCAAGCTGATGCGATCAACCCAAACGGGCTGCTAGATGAATCCGATGAGGCACTGTATGCTGCTAAAAATTTAGGGCGAGACCGAGTCGCATTGTATTCAAATGAAAACAGGGACAGCGCCTAAACACTCTCCCTGTTTTTGATTCATTCGATTAGCACATTTAGTACGTTAACTCTGGATCGACACAATGGAAGATCTCTCCGCTTCCTCTGCCGTCTTCAAGCATGTCAAAAATCAAACGAGCAACTTCTTGACGATATACCAATCCATGCACTTCTTTCGGCTCGACCAAAACACCGTTGCCTGTCACGTCACCATCTTTAAGACCACCTGGGCGAATAATGGTGTAATCCAAATCACTAGTCTGTAACCATGCTTCTGCCAATGACTTCTCCCGGACGACACCGCCGAAGCCTGCTTTAGAGCGTTCAGAAAGATACTGCCAGCTGTCACCACAACCGAGAGACGTCACCAATACAAAACGCTTCAGTGAAGCGTGGCATGCAGCATCGATAAGATGGCGATGACCAAGATAATCCACCGGAACATCCGCACGAAAGCTGCCCATAGTACTGATGATGATGTCATCTTGATTAAGCTGCTCGACAACCGCATTCACCTCAGTCGCTACCGTTGCATCACACGTAAAGGTCGAGTGGCATATCGCCTTCAATTCCGGATTCTTATCTGGATTTCTTGCTACGCCAATCACTTGAGTACCCTTATCAGCAAAATACTGCGCAATTGCCAAACCAAGACCACTGCTCGCGCCCCATATAACGACTCTTTTCATAACTTACCTTTCACAATACACATGATAATGAGAATACTTTACATCACTATTTGTGTGGTTTTCAAAGGAAGTCAATCGAACAAGGAAAAATCTTTCGAAATCAATACGTAGTTCAAAGAAATGACCAAGAGTTCTGGGCTTCGGATGAATTTTACGTGCGACAAGCAGTATTATTCTCGGCATAACTATAACTAAGCCATGTGCACCCTTTTTAGGTATCAGTTCGCTGTCGCATTCCCCTAAAAAATCAAAATAAAATAAGCACAGGCGAGTAAAAACGTCGGTAATTACAATGAAGCAATCTTCCCACTCCATCTCGGGGTTTGAAGTCGATCTAAAACAAGCCCTGATCTGGGTAGCGCGTGCGTTAGATTACGTAGGCGTAGACGATACACACCATAGCCATCGAGTCGCCTATATTGCCTATCAATGTGCGATCACCTTAGGTTGGGACATCAAAAAAGCAGAGTTCTGTTACTTTGCTGGCATGATCCACGACTGCGGAGTTTCTGAGACCCGCGAGCACATGATGCTGCTTGAACAGCTTGTTCCTCAAGACGCCAAAGCGCACTGCATCCGTGGCTACCACACGCTTAAGCAATGTCGGTTGCTCACTCAATTCGCAACGCCAATTCTTTATCATCATACGCACTGGAAAGAACTCGAACAGATCGATCTTCCGACATTTGAAAAAGACGTAGCTGCACTGCTTTACCTTTCTGATCGTCTCGATTTTATGCGTGCGTATTACGTATCTAACTGCCATAGCGACCTTGTCACCTTGCATGAGGAACTGATTGCCGAGTGTGTAATGGCAAATGCGGGCACGCTGTTTAACCCAGACATGTGCGACGCGATGGTTCAATTGATCATGACAGATGCGTTTTGGTTTGCGATGGAGTCAGAGCATATCGAAACGATTGGACTTCAATTTGAGAATATAGACTGGCTGCAAAAACAACTAACCATAGAAGACATGAACAGTTTGGGTTTGTTCTTAGCTCGTATTGTTGATGCCAAGAGCCCTTTTACTTATCAACATTCACAAAAGGTCGCTGAACTGTCTCGTTACTTGGCGAAGAAAATGGAGTTGGATGAGCACGAACAAGAGATGATTTTTATTGCTGGACTCGTTCACGATATTGGTAAACTCAAAACTCCGGATGAGATCCTTCATAAGGAAGGACCGCTGGACCAGCACGAATACACTCGAATTAAACGTCACACCGTGGACACAGAGTTAGCACTGCATAAAGTGTTTCCTACCGCCAAAATTGCTGAATGGGCTTCCAATCATCACGAGCGCTTAGACGGCTCAGGTTATCCCTACCATAAAACAGGTGAAGCCTTGGACGTACCATCGCGCATTATTGCGGTCGCAGATGTCTTTCAAGCACTTTCTCAAGATCGTCCCTACCGTGGACGCATGACGCAACAAGAAATCGCCATCATCATGGATGAGCAGATCAAATCAGGTAAGCTCTGTTCTGATGTATATCGAGTTTTGTCATCACACATGCAAACGTGTTATGAGCTCTCCACTCAAGCTTAACGCCGAGCCGTAAACAGGATAAAACAAAGGGACACCAGATTGGCGTCCCTTTGTTATTTCAAACGTATTTCAACGCGACCACAATAATAAGGTCTAGTGAGCGATGTCGAGCTGGTTATCTTTGACACCGTTAATACGGAACCAACCTGCAATACTGAATCGCTCAGCGTTTGTCGGCAACACTTCGTGTGGGAATTGCTCAGATAGGAATACGAACAGACGACCAGAACGCGGTGGAATAGTCGCAATTTTGTTGTCATTCAAATCGTACACCACCAACTCACCTGCATCTTCTTCGCTCCACGACTCATTCATGTAGAACACCGTGGTTAGGCGGCGGTTTTCATTGCCCTTAAAGCAGTCGAGGTGTTTTTGGTAGAAGTCACCTTTCTCGTATTTCGCGAAGTGCGCTTCGTACTCAAACAAGCCTAGAAAGAAATGACGGTTTGCTTCCAAACGGATCTCTTCCATCTTATCTAAGAAAGACGCCACTGGTGCACCCATGTCGCGTTTCAACCATTGGATCTTGTCACTGCGAATGGTTTCAATACGAGTCACGTCGTCGTTACGACCAATACGTGCTTTCTTCCAATCATCAGGAATACAGTCACGCAGCTCAGCCACTTCCTCTTGAGAAATAAAATCATCCCAGATGTAGTATCCGTGCGTCGATAACGCGTCGATCAGTTTGTTCATTCTATTTTGTTCACTCGTATAGGTTTGGGCGGTCTATATAAGAAATCCGTGCTACAACAACAAATTCCATTTTCTATCGACACGACAAATCCACACAATTCGCAGAATACAGACGTAAAAAAGCCGCTCTCAAGAGCGGCTCAGTTTGGTTCAGTTGCTACGTTTCAATTATCGAGTTTGAAGCGCAACAGAACGAGGCCGGATTGGACGAATTCGCTGAATCACTGGGCGTTGTTTTTTCTTTAGCTGGATATGACACATTTCCAACACTAGACCAAACGCCATCGCGAAATACACGTAACCTTTGTTGATGTGAATAGCAAAACCTTCTGCCATCAACAGACCACCTAGCAATACTAGAAACAGTAGAGCAAGTGTCTTAAAGCCCGGGTAACGCGTCACTAGATTGTTGATTTTCTCCGCCGTTAATACCATTACAATTGCTGACGAGATGATTGCCGCCACCATAATAGGTACCTCGCTCGTTAAACCAACTGCGGTGATCACCGAGTCCATTGAGAACACAGCGTCAACTGCAACGATCTGCAGTAAAACCACGGCAAGACCAGTACGAACATGAGTCGAGTGACCGTGTTCTGTATGCGTTAACCAACTCCACAACTCTTTCAAGCTTTTCGCCAATAGGAACGCACCACCTGCAATCATAATCAAATCACGACCAGTAAATGCGTAGTCGCTAAAGCTGATTAACGGCTGAGTAAGCTGCATGATCCAAGAGATCGAGAACACCAAAACAATGCGAGCCATAACGGCAAGACCGATACCTAGGTTTCGGGCAAGTTTACGCTGGTGTTGTGGTAATCGTTCACACAGAACGGAGATGAATACGACGTTATCAACGCCTAAGACAACTTCAAGAGCAAACAAGGTAGCGAAGATAGCCCACGCTTCTGGTTGCATGAAAAGTTCTAACATGAGTACGCCTCCGATGATTGGAAGCCATACAGTGAATTGTTCAGTCGACTAAAGGGGTCGTCCATTAAGTTTATTTAAACCTCTGTTACTTAGGAAAGTTGAGTAAATCACCTCTCCTATTTGTTCGCAATCCCCTATTTTGTCAGGCTTATGTCAACCATCTTTCGTCCTCTAAGGGTTATTACCACTACTCACCCCCATAAAGTGCCCAGTTGAGCCAAATCTTTATATAGAACACGAAAAGAAACACCTCTTTTTGCGTGCTTCAACAATCGTAAAAAAATGTTTCACAATAATCTTTGATATACTGAGAAAAATCACACTAGTTAGTCTTACGAATGGATTACATAACACTCTCACGCATTAGCCTTAAACACCTCACCGTATTGCACATGTTGCTCACAACACACAGTGTGACTCAAGCAGCAGAACAGCTTTGCGTGACCCCTTCTAGCGTGAGTAAAACGCTAAGCCAATTGCGCGACATTCTTAAAGATGACCTTTTTTACCGCGATGGCACTCGCTTAGTCCCAACGCCGTTTGCTTTAAACATCGGTCCTTCGGTACACGGCATTCTTTCCAGTATGAACGGTTTGCTTTATCAAGGTTCATTCAATCCTGCGTATTACGAGGGTCGCTTCTCTTTGGCGATGCGTGAAAGTACCTTTGAAATTTTCGCACCAATGCTACAAAACCTATCTCAACAAATGGGCAGTCGAGCACAATTGAACGTCTACGCGAAAGAGCAGATGAGTTTTGATTCTTTAATCCGTGGACAAGTGGACTTTATGATTCTGCCGCACGATATCAGCCAACCACCTACGCATAATAAAGACTTGGTTTGGCAGACGATTTTGGAAGATGAGATGATCTGTTTGATGGGCAGTAACAACCCATTGTCAAAAGAAGATCTCTCGGTAGAAAACTACTTGTGTGCTAGGCACATTGGCATTCACGATAAAGACTTATCTCAACCTTACTTTGAGCAGAACTTAACTCAGCGCTACGCCAAACGCAGTATCGCGATGCACGTGGCGGACTTTGGGTCCGCAGCTGTGATGTGTCACCACTCAGATTATCTGTTCACTTGTTCAAAGCTTTGGGCACAAATGGCACTACAAGCGAAAGGATTAGTAGAAAGACCATTGCCGTTCGAATATGGACAAGTGGCGTATAGCTTGGTGTGGAACAAAGCGAGCCTCAACGATCCCGCTTTAAGATGGCTACAACAACAAGTGCTTAAGGCTTGTGAAACCTTAGGAGGATGCAGCAAACCAAGAGTGAATAAACTCTAAAGTTATCCCCGCTACGTTACACATAGACCGATGGCATGGTCATTGGTCTGCTAACGAATTGGCTCAATTGAGCGTGGAAGCGCTCCATTTCATCCTGAGAGCATTTCTCCCAGCCAAGGGCTTCGCCGGTTACACCATGATGCTGAAACGCGTTCAAACGAATGTTGACTGATTCAGGTAACGCTTGCAGATAGTGCCCAACTGTTGCGACTTCCGTATCGAGATCGCTCTTACCTGGAATATGCAGTAAACGCACTTCATACAACTTGCTTGCTTCGGCTAAATACTGAATTGCTTGAAATACACGGTGATTATCCCGCCCAACTAACCAGTGATGCGTTTCACTTTGCCACGATTTTAGGTCGATCATCGCCCCATCCATATACGGTAGGACTTTTTCCCAACCTGCGGTAGATAAAGAGCCATTGCTATCAATGAAGCAAGTAAGATGTTGCAATTCAGGGTCCTGTTTAATCCCTCTAAACAGCGCAATAATGAAAGGAAGCTGTAAGGTAGATTCCCCACCGGATACCGTCACACCGCTAATAAAAAAGCGCTGTTTTCGTATCAAATCGAGCATTGCTTCCACAGAGTAGTCAGTAATTTTTGGATTAGATTGGTGCTGACATATCTCTATACAACGATCGCAGTGGGTGCACTCCTCTTTAAGCCAAACAACGTTGTTGCTTTTGTCGAACTTCAGTGCGCCAACAGGACACTCGCTCACACAATCCCCACAATGGTTGCAGTGATTGATTGTGTGCGGATTGTGGCAGTTGATGCACTGATAGTTGCAACCCTGTAGAAAGATGACTAGACGGTTTCCAGGTCCATCAACACAAGAGAACGGAAGGATACGAGTTACCTTAGCCAAGAGGTGTTCCGATCGTCTAGCCATCTTATTCTTATCCGTCACCGATTACTTAGCGTAAGTCGGTGACATTTCATGACTCACCACACGTGGTGAACGCTCCAAAATACCGGTGTTCTTCGCCGCTTCTGCGCCTAGGAATGTAGTATTAGTACGTGAACCTTCTGCACCGTATTTCGCGATATCAGACAGCTTCACCATGTAACCCGTCACGCGAACCAAGTCGTTCGATGCCACGTTTGCCGTAAACTCGCGGTAACCAGCATTCAATGCGCCTTTACATAGGTTGAACATCGCTTCTGGGTTCGATTTCACGGTTTCGTCGATAGTCAGAATGTCACTGATGCCAGAACGGTAGTATTGGTGATGACCTGCCGTCGCTTGCACGTAAGACACTGGATCTGGTTCGTTGCCGTAAGGAATGCGTACGCCCGGCGTCACATCCAAATCTAAGCTGATGCCACCTTGCGCGTGTAGTAGCGCTTTGCCTTCCAAACCAAATTTCACTGATGTGTTTTCTACCAATTCAGCCAACTTCGCAGAGATCTTATGACCTAGCTCATTTGCCGCTGTGTCTTGACCATAACGACTCGCATTGCCCTCTTTCTCTAGCAATACGTTTACCGCTTCTGCCATGCCATAAATGCCATACATTGGCGCAAAACGAGACTCTTCGATCAGACCTTCTTGCGTTAGAAAGCCTTTAAAGAATTCAGATTTCTCATGCAAATGTGAAGCTCGAGCATCCATCAACTCAACCATCAAACCGTGGTATTCTGGCAGAACGTTGTTGAAGAAATCTTCACGGTTATCTGCACGATTCGCCGCTTCTTTTAGATTCATACGCACTAACGTGTTTGAACCACCAGCCAATGGCAGAGAGTTGTAGCAACTCACGATACCAAAGCGACCACCTTCGTACGCGCTCACATGCATTGGGTAGTTTGCGATGTGCGGCTTGCTGCACTCACAAATGTTTTGTGTTGCTTGTTTTAACAGGTCGTCTGGTGTAACTGCTTTGTCGTACATGAACGTTAAGTTTGGCGCGATCTGTTTTAGCTCTGCGTCAACTTTCAAAATCGTACGACAAATGATGTTGTCCGTAGGACCAATATTCACGTGCATGAACGCGTCTGGCAATGTGCGATCAAGCATGACCCAGAAGTGTTTCAGTTTTTTGTATATTTGCTCGTCAGTTAGGTCACCCACGTAAGGCATTAGCACGTCATCAAGTTGACCAAGGTAAACGGGAATGTTGGTTACCGAAGGCACGTGATGATAAATGATGGTCAACATGTTGATCGCATCATCAAAATCTTCTGCTGGAGCTAACTCCAAGTATTCAGAACCTTGAGAAAGAAATTTTGCGTAATCAGGCAAAACATAGCGCGGCTTAAATGGCGCGTGACCTTCAAACATGTCACATATGACGCCTTGCTGCATCGCTTGCCTTACCTCGTCAGAGACGGTCATATATGGAATTGTGGCTTCGGCTTCCAAAGCAAGAAAGTTTGATTTCTGTTTTGGAGATAAGTTGCTATCGGTCGCGATAGCAAGGAAACGCTGCTGAAGATCAGAAAGGCTTTGAGTCATCTAAGATGTTCCTGGAGAAAATACAACGAATACGTCCTTTCAAATCGTTTGCTCACTTTTGAGCATTGGTTGAAAGGACGCGTTGAATTCTACGCCTTGAGAGTCTTTGCCACTAATGAAAAAAACCAAAAAGTTGATTTCCATTTTGGAAATAAGGTTTTGCTAATTTAGCCTAAGTTTTAATAACTTAGCGAAATAATTATCAATTCAGCTACGATGCGCAGTCGACAACATAACGCCCGCGCTAATGAATACACCGCCCGTTAAACGATTGAATAACTTCGCTCGTCCTTTCGCAAATAACCAATCCGATGTTTTCACGCCCAGCAAACCATAGAAGGTCAGCCAGCTCAGTTCAAACACCACAAAGGTACTAGCAAAGACAATATATTGAGTGAATAACGATGCAGATGGGTCAATAAATTGAGGAAACAGCGCGGTAAAGAACACAATGGCTTTCGGGTTACTCGAACCCACAATAAAACCACTGGTAAATGCGCTTAAATAATTCGAAGAAGATTGCTCCGGTTGCGCTTGTGAGAAATCCGTTTGCTTAGAGCGTAATGCTTGAATACCAAGCCAAATAAGATACGCAGCACCACACCATTTAATGATGTTAAACACCAGTTCTGAAGAGGCGATAACGACGCCAAGCCCAGTAAAAGATAAGGTAAGAATTATAGTAATTGCCGTCAGACTGCCAAGGGCGGTCGCAAAGGCATGGCGAAATCCATTACTGACGCCTTTACTCAAACAAAGCAGCGAGCTAGGACCAGGAGAGGCAGTCAGAACAAGTATCGCAAGGGTGTAGTAGATCCAAGTATCGAGTTGCATTGGCGCTCCTTTCCAATGTGTTGATGGGGGTACAGATCGTGTAGCCTACTTGCCTTTCTCGACGTTTCTATCCATGAAACGTAACGCGGAAAGACACCACATAGCTTTTATGAAAGCTGAACGACGATAACTGAACAGGCTCAAAACCAACCTAGCTTTTAGTAAAGCCTATGAGTAAGCAAGCTAAGTAGAAAAACTCAGTTTGCCTCGCTTCTAGTCCACTTTGAGCTGTTTAGTTATGCAATCAACATACTGGTAATATGCAACCGTGTAAAGCGATTCGTTACTCGACAGATATTGTGAATAACCCACCTTAATTGCGCTTAATCGTAGAAAGGTTTTGGATCCACTTCTAACGATGATGGCGCTACTGCTTTCTCAACCGAATGTGAGCTGTTTTTTAAATCTACCATAGCAACATCGATGTAACGCTTATACTTACGTGAGTAGAAACACTTCACGATGGGTTTAAGTGGCTGAGAATCGTTGGATGTCCACACAATGCCAACTCGACCATCACTCAATTGTACTATCGAGCCCACAGGGTACACACCTATGCAGTTGATGAACTTGTACACCAAGTCGGGATCAAGGTGGAATGGCGTCAAACTCAATAAGATTTTAAACGCTTCTGCCGAGCTCATGCCCTTTTTGTAGACGCGATCCGCCGTCAATGCATCATAGATATCAACGATACAGCTCATGCGCCCATGCATTGGGATTTGCTCACCTGATAAGCCCAGTGGGTAACCAGTACCATCAAGTTTCTCGTGGTGCATCAAGCACACATCACGACTCACGCTACTCAATCCTTTAACGCCAACAATGATCTCACCTGCGAACACTTGGTGGAGTTTCATGTGTTCAAATTCTTCCGGTGTTAAGCGAGCAGGTTTATGCAAGATCTCATCATCAACTTTGATTTTACCAACATCATGAATGATGCCGCCGATCGCAAGTTGTTTCAGCGTCTCTTTGTCTAGCCCTAAATGCTTACCGAAAGAAACCAACAAACAAGCGACATTCACTGAGTGCTCCAAAAGGTAACTGTCTTTTTGGCGCAGCGCTGATACACATTGGAGTGCATCAGAATCGATGAATACGCTGTCAATCATGTCATCGGCCCACGATTCAATCTCGTTGACCTCAATGATTTTTCCTTCAAAGGTTTGGTTCAGCAGCTTTTGTGCTAAACACTTCGCTTCCGCAATCAGTTTTTTGGCACGTTTGTGCTGCGCCTCGCGGGAACGGAACGCTCGCTGGATTTGAGGAGTGGTCGTGATTTCAGAAGCTGACAACGTAATGTCATGCTCTTCCTCAACAGGCTTAAAGACGCACTGCTGCGCTGAGAGTTTCTGATCGACCCAAACGTACTTTACGCCACTCGCATGCAGTTTTTTGATGCCCTGCTCCGTAGAGACACGACCAGCATTCGCGAGGTTGACACGTTTGTTCTGTTCAATCGCAGTAACGAACATACCGATACTGACGTCTGCGATCGCTATTTTTATTGAGTCTTCTGGTTTGTACTGCATACGCGCAACTTGTTAACACTTATTATTTAGCAAACGCATTATAAGAGATCTGACCATTCACTGTTATAAGAATTCACTATCATTTAGAATTAATGAGCTTTTGGTCAATATATGAGACAACATCGCCACAATAAACCACTTTTATTTTATGGACTTAGGTCAAGATTTCATCACAGATGCTGACAATTTCGATAATTTGGGTGCTGAATCAATAACTTCTCAATACAAATGGTATTTACTGTTGACTAAGTTTTATAAATACCGATTATTAGTCGCATTACTCTAATAATTATTCTACTTACACATAAACAGCGTAAGCTCATTAACATAACAGACTGTCAATCTGGACCGACTTCTTTCGTTTGCAGTGTAAAAGGACAAACTTCAAAAATATGTCATTTGCGTGTAGCTCGACTTATATACTTATCTCCAAGACGGCTTGGGTTATGGGGGAAGTATCTTGACCAACAAAGTTGATCAAACTATTTCAGAACACGATCGTGATTTTTTACAGATCGTTGAACAACGCTTCATTCATATCTTCGATGTGTTTAATGAAGGACTCTTCTACATGGATGAGTTCGGCAGCATGGTTTTTTACAACCAGCGTTTTTATGAGCAGTTCGGCATCAACGCTGGGCGTATCAACCTCGATAGATGGTTAGAGTTGGTGCACCCGTTAGATCGAGAACGCTTATCTAAACGTGTCGATGAACACATCACGACCGACAACACTCGCGTCACGACCACCTACCGCCTTCGTAAACCCAACGGACAATATGTTTGGATCGAAGGCGTTGCAATGACCAAAGAAACCGAACTGGGTCATTATATGGTTGGCAGCCATCGCGATATTTCTGAACGTAAGTTGATGGAGAGTTACATTCATCAAGTCGCTTTCCATGACAACGCATCCGGTATGGCCAACCGCGCTCACTTACTGCTTAACATCAGTGAATGCGTAAAATCCAACGGTGCTCATGCGTCGATTTTTTACATCCAGATCGAAGAGATCAAGTCGTACCTAAACCAATACGGTAGCGAACTTGTTGATGGTTTAGTAGAAAAGCTATTGCAAACGCTTAGTCACTTACCTTCACCAAACTGCACGGTTTATCGTGTTCACGATGACGACTTCGCGATTTTGGTACTTGACGACGTGCCGCTCGAACAGTTGCAAGAATACGCACAGACCATCAAGCAAAATTATCACGATGCCGTTGTCGAACAAGGGCAATATCTTGGCAGTAACATCAGTATCGGTTTATACCCTTCCATCGATCCGGAACACTCTGCTGAAGAAATTTTGCGTAAAGCCGCACGCACTTGCCAATACGCCAATGAGAAGAACAAAGATCGTATTGCCGTATACAGCCAGAAAACGCAGTATGCGGTTGATCGCTATTTCTTTATTGAGCAAGGCTTAAAAAACGCACTTGAAGAGCGAACACTGAGTGTAAAATTCCAACCAATCGTCAGTGCATCCGATCTGCAAGTCGTGAGTTTCGAGTCTTTGGTACGTTGGCGCAGTAAAGAGTTCGGTGAGATCTATCCAGACGAGTTCATTCCCGTCGCAGAAAACAAAGGCTTGATCGTTGAGCTTGGCTATCAAGTATTCGAGAAAGCGTGTCAGTTCATAAAGAGCTATCGTGAGCGCTATCAAAACCAAGTAAGGGTGAACGTAAACGTATCAGTATTACAGCTTCTCAATAGCGAATTTCCAAACAAAATTAAAGCAATGGCTGACGAAGTAGGAGTCGAGCCACAAGCAATTGTTTTGGAGCTTACTGAAACCTTTATATTGGACAATAACCAGGCAGCTATTGCTCCTTTGAACACCTTGAGTGAGTTGGGCTTCGCTCTCTCTTTGGATGACTTCGGTGCTGGTTACAGCTCATTAAACTGCTTCTTCGATCTGCCAATGACACAGATTAAGATTGATAAGTCGATGGCTTGGAAGACATTAACCAACCGCTCCTCTCATGAGTACCTGAAGTTCTTAATCACTATGTGTCGCGAACAAAATATAGAAGTGGTTATCGAAGGGATTGAAGACGCAAAAATGCGCGACTTCTTTACCAGTATGGGCGTGGACTACCTACAAGGCTATTGGTTCTCGAAACCGCTTTCAGTGGCGAGCGCAAGCCGATATACCTTAAGTCAATAAAGGCGCTCACTAAGAATCGGTCCTCATCATTGAACTTCCCTGAGCTGGAGACACTCCAGCCCAGGCTTTTCATTTTGTTTGCGATTTATCTCAAGCGATCAAACACAACATTTTGATCTAAGTGCTCATGATATTCGGTGTAGTCTAATCCCATATCAAAGATATATTTAGTCACCAAATTTCTGACACATTCGACCAATTGTTCCGCTTGCCATGGCTTTTCAAAGTAACGGTCAATGCCTGCCGAGTTAATCGCATTAATCGTATCCGTATGGGTTGCTTGTCCTGTCAGCAGAACTTTTCGCGTATGGATAAAACGGCTGTCTTTGGAAATTTCCGTTAGCAGCTCTACACCTGTTTTCCCTGGCATGACGTGATCTGAAATAATGAGAGCGATCATCTCACCTTCCGCATCCAGTTCGTCCATCAGCTCAAGAACTTCATCGGCAGACTCGCAATCTTCAATGTTGAGCCATTGGCTTAACGACTGTAAGTCTTGCAGAACCGCGCTTAACACCTCTCGCTGGTCATCAACGCAAATTAAATTAAGCTTGTCCATGTTCATCCTCTACCGGTAATTTAATTCTAAATATGGTTTTCTCACTGTCGCTTTTCACCGCAATTGAGCCGTTGTAGCCAGCCACAATACGTTTCACTATCGACAGCCCCAACCCTAAGCCAAACGACAACCCACCTTTTTTCGTGGTGAAGTTTGGTCGAAAAATCTTTCTGCGTGTCGCTTCATCAATCTCTGGACCATTATTCGCAATGGTCACAAGTATCTTGCTTTTACTCACACGAGTTTGGATCTCAATCGCAGGTGATTCTGTCTCTCTCATCGCATCACATGCGTTCTTTAGGATGTTGACCCAGATCTGCACCAATTCCGTTTGTGAACCAACAAACAAAGGCAAGTCAGCAGGACTAAAACGCACGCTTACGCGTCGTAAATCGCTTTGTAACAAAGCAAGCGCTTGGTTTATCGAGTCATTGACTCTAAGCCCTTCTTCTTTATCGATGTCCGTGCGACCAAGCTGTTTCACCGATTTCACGATGCCAACAGTGTGCTTGGAGGCAATGCGTAAGTCGTGTAAATCACGCCCCATTTGCCAGTAACGAATGGCTTCTTCTGGTCGCTTTAACCAATGTTCATTTAGGTAATCAGTCGGCACTGCACGGGCGAGTTCACGAGCCAATTCTTTGGGTAAACCGTAATATTTTTCGAAATGGCGTCCCCGCTTTCTTGCCTCACTGGAAGAAACTTTTTGCCCTTGCATCAAACCAAAATCAAAGAACTGACTTGCTTCCGGATGAACTTCTTCAAGTAATTCCATGATCACGGATTCCAAACGCTCCGACTTACTACTCACCACCCCAATGGCGTTATTAAGCTCATGCGCAATGCCTGCAGCAAGTTGACCTAACGTCGTCATTTGCTCTGCGGTGTGCAGCTTTTGCAGTGCTTTCTCTTTGGCTAAGGCTTCTTGCATCGCTCGACGTTGACGGCGCGACAGCTCATTGACCATGACAGGCATAAACTGCGCCGTTAATGGTCCATATTTGCCCGCTTCCACAGCCGGAGTATTGCGCTCTATCCACGCTAGCTCAACATCCGTTTGCGCTATCACCGTTGACGACGCGGTCCACGTTCCTGAAAAGAAACTGTGCACACCGATAAATGCCCCTTTCGATGCAGAAAACACTTCGGTTTGCTTTTTACCGTCTTCGGAAAAGTAGCCAGCAAGCTCGCCTGATAACACGTAATAGAGTCGCTCGTTGTAACCGTCTTGTTCAATCAATACCGAACCTGCCGCTACGGTAATGCGACGCTCGATATGATTGAAGTAACGCTCGACCAGCGTATCTAATTTACTTTCGTACATGGCTTAACCAATGTGTCCAACCGTGTGAAGAATCCACACCATCAAGAAGCTCAACAACACACCAACCACACCGAGCACAACGCCGACACGAGCCATTTGATTGCTTTGTACATGCCCAGTTGCATGAGCCAATGCGTTTGGTGGTGTACTGATTGGGAGAGACATTCCTAATGACGCTGCGAAAGTCACTACTAGAATCAATGTCACTTCACCGCCCAACGGAGTCAAGGACGCCATAGATGTACCAAGCGCAGCCATAATAGGCATCAGCAAGTTAGCCGTCGCTGTGTGGGACATAAAGTTCGCCATCACCAAACATAAGAACGCCGCACCAAACAACACAACATAAGGTGAGAATTCATCAAACGGAATACTATGCACTACCAGCTTAGCTAGACCCGTTTTATCCAGAGCAAGCCCAAGCGCAATACCACCAGACACGAGCCAAAGCACATCCCAAGAGATTTTTTTCAAGTCTTCTTTGTTGATGATGCCAGTTAGCGAGAATACCGCGACAGGAATTAAAGCGACGGTGTACGAGTTCATGCCATGAGCAGAACCCATCAACCAAAGTAAAATGGTGCCTGCAAAGGTGATGTAAACAATCATCGCTTTCGGTGTTTTTAGGAATTTGCTCTTAATATTGAGGTCAATCGTGGTTTGTTCCGCTTTATACATAAAGCCGATTAAGAACCAAGCAAGAGCCATCATCACAACCACAAAAGGAACACCGAAGACCATCCACTCACCGAAGGTAATTAAGTTATCACCAACGAGATACTTCAAGGCAATCGCATTTGGAGGCGTACCAATTGGCGTGCCGATGCCACCAATGTTTGCAGCAACAGGAATACACAAAGCAAACGCGATACGCCCAGGATCTTTGGGACCAAACACCGCAATCACTGGCGTTAGAATCGACAACATCATTGCGGTTGTCGCTGTATTCGACATAAACATCGAAAAAATCGCCGTGATCAGCATTAAACCTAACATCACGTATTTAGGATTTTGCCCAAAAGGCTTGAGTAGCACACGCGCCAAGTTCACATCCAAGCGATATTTAGTTGCGGCCATCGCAAGAAAGAAACCGCCCAAAAACAGCATAATGATTGGGCTAGCAAAGGTCGCCATGATGTCGTTGTATTGCAATAGCTCGCCAAAATGAGGCTGCCCTTCATCAAACCTAAAGAAAATGATGCTCTTGTTGGATACGAGCAACAGCTCAAGCACGATGATCACCACCGACGTGGCATAAATTGGGATCGGTTCAAATACCCAGCAAAGCGCTGCAAGCAAGAAGATTGCAATCACTCGTTGCTGAATAATGGTGATTCCTTCGAATGGAAAGGCTGACAATGGCATCAGCAAAACGAGCAAAGGGATCACCGTTGGGATGATGTATTTGAGATAAGGGCGCATAGTACTACTTCTCTTCCTGAGATGGTTTACCGTGAGATAACAAGCGTAAGAAGCTGTTTTTATTGGCTTCCTTTCGCCACTCCGAGAAGAAATTATGCGCGCCCTTTAGAGGAGGGTTTCTGGTGTTAGATCAATGAACTCTTATTCACGACGGAAAACATGCGGTATCTGTGTTCAAGCTCACTAATTGAGCGAAATATATTTATCGATCACACAGCGCTTCCATCATACGCTCGCTCCATAACATAGTTCGTCAGTATCGCTCCACGCACCTCAACTTGTTGTTCCTTAAGCACAGAGAATCCCATGTGCTCAAAGAACGGACGAGCGGTAATACTCACCTCCGAATAGAGCCGTGTCAGCCCTTTTTCTTTAGCTTGCTTGAATACATGCGCCATTAGTGCGCGTCCAACCCCCTGCCCTTGATATGCGTGATGACAGAAAAAGTGGTCAACAAGCCCGCTTGATTGAACATCGCTATAGCCCACAATGACCCTATCTAACTCTGCGATAAAGGGTTGAATGTCCGTCATTTTCTGCAGCCAAATTTCTGAATCAAACTCGTCTGGCGCCCACGCTTTCAGTTGCTGTTCGTTGTAGTCTCGACGGTTGACATTACGTACCGTGTTATAGAAAAGTGCCCAGAGTATTGGTGCATCTTGCTCACGAAAATCACGAATAACAATCATAGTTTTTCTATTAAATCGAACTGCATTAATTGGCCTCGCACACCTGGCTCACCTACTGGGTACCAACCATGCTTGAGGTAGAAACGTTCTCCCGCATCATTACCCGGAATATAACGCAATCTTGCATATACGCAGCCCTCTTCAACAAAGCGTTTGAATAGGAAATCTTGCAATTGCTTACCCAGCCCTTGATGACGAAACTCCGGCAGCAAATAAAACAGGTTGATGTATCCGAATCTATGACCCTCTTCATCGGCTACCGGATACCGACACTCTAATTGCCCGATAATTTGGTCATCTTTGATCACATGAAAAAAACCCGCTTCGGGATCTTCCACTATCGACTTGAACCACAAGGTGATTTCTTGAGTATCGAACCCATTTTGATGACCAAAACTCACCTCATACGCGTCTTGTCGAAATGCAATGCACAAATCCAAATGACGAGATAAATCGACGGGAACAAATTCCATTTAAGCCTTTCCTTTTCTTGCTTAGCTTGCCTATATAGACATTAGTTATTTTATATAACCATAAATTCAAGAATTTTATAATTCAACCGTCGGTCATTTGAAATCATGCTTTTATAGGAGAAGTTATTATGCATGCATCATCTGTTACCCAAAAACCGACTCAATTTGGCTACTACCTAGGCGTATTTGGCGTTGCCTTGGTTCTTATCTGGCTAGGTATTTATAAGTTCACCCCTACAGAAGCCAAGCTAATTGAACCTTTGGTGCTTAATCACCCAGCAATGTCTTGGCTGTACAGCATCATCTCAGTTCAAGCAGTTTCTAATATCATTGGTCTGACAGAAATCATTGTCGCACTTGGATTGATCATCGGTTTGAAAAAACCAACCGTTGCCTACTGGTCTGGTATTGCGGCTAGTGTCATCTTTCTTGCTACACTGAGCTTCTTAGTTACGACACCAAACACATGGAAAGTTTCCGACGGTGTTCTAATCGCGAACTTTTTCCTAGTGAAAGATATTTTGTTCCTAGCAATTTCAATCAGTGTGATTGAGAAGAATAAACCGAGCTCGTTTACAAAGGCAGCCGCTTAAGTAACAGGCACTTTTAAAGTGAATGAAGAGGAGCGCCATTTGATAGTGGCGCTTTTAATCAGGCGTAATACAACGCAGTGTTTTTCCATGTCAGCTCCCTTTTTAATCCTTTAAAATCGAACTTGTTAAAGTGCAAATAAAAGTACGCTTTGAAGTCCTTGAAGTTCCCAACTTAAATATCATCTATAAGAATCATACCTCCCTATCACGCTGATTTAAATAAACATTTAATCTCGGCTCATACATAACTACTGATAAATAGTTACTTCGCTTCGAAAATTTTCATTGGGCAGCTTTTCTGTGATTGGTGCGTCTGAAATTTAGCTTGTAATCGAATACACTCCATATGCACCCCGTGCAATAAAAAAGGAATTATATGAAAACGCTTATTTATGACACGCTTGTCAACCTTGCTAACCAAGAACCTGAACACCACGCAAAGATCCGCCAAAACTTGTATGAGCAACTCGATCTGCCATTTGATAAGCAACTTGCATTGTATGCATGCGCTCTTGGCCCAGCGAGTTCAGGGAAACTGGAAAGCCGTGAAGGAATAGACAATGCAGTAGACAGCGCGATTAGACTGTTAACGACTCCTGAGCGTTAATTTGCTTTTTGTTCTGTGACGGCCCTACTCCCCTAAGGGCCGTTTTTCTTTCCGAGATTTAATCAGAAGTCGTGAGTCGCTGGACTTGTTCTGAGTGTGAGAAGTCGATGCAATAAGCGAGCTCTACCGTCCCTCCTCTTTTCGCTTGATACTGTTCTACCGCTTTACGGTCAATGAGTTCATGAATACCTGCAAACACTTCTATCGATAGATCTGAAAACTCTACGTACCCCTGCATTGCCACTTTCGCGTCTTTTGCCACTTCTGTTTTTGGATAAAACGTGGCGATGCACGAAGCAAGAGCAAAGTTCGTCAACAACTGCTCGTTACTGTGATTTTCAAGCGGACTTGCTCCAACCAATAAACTGTAAAACCAACCGACACATCCTAACCAGACGCTATTTTTCAATGTCTTCATCCTTGAGTCTCATCCAAAAAGTTTAAACTTTCAGCTAGATGCAACCTAACGCACCTTTACGTCTCATTGCACCCAGCATTTGGAATTTGCGACACATTCGAGGAAAGTGATTGTTCATTGGGAGTGAGGACGTCATATGTAATCAAGCCAGCAACGACCTTGCTGGCTTAAGGTTAACGTTTAAGGAATTCGTTCAAGGAGAATGAGTTGAAACCCTATTCAAGAGCGAGCGTGACACCATCTGTTGTTGATGCCATCTTTGTGGTCACTTGGTAGTTTTTATCTTTAACACTAGAGAGCATGTACCAAGTAGATTGCGCTTTTTCTGGTGTAAAGGTTACACGCATAAAGCCACGCTGTTTAATGTCTGTCCATTGCAACTCAGAAACCAAATGCGGCAATGTGTACTCCATTTGTGCGATGGCAACGGGCTCTAACGCTAAGTATTCTTCTAAACCCGGAGAGCTAACCGAACTTGTCGCAAACTCGACACCAACAGGGTTATTAGATACATCCTTTAACTCACTGGTCCATGCATTGTGCGTATCACCAGCTAAGCAAACAAAATGACCTTCACTCGCTTTTGCAATCTCATACACTCGCTCTCGCTCAACATAGTACCCATCCCAAGCATCGAGGTTATATGGCAGCTTAATCGTATCTGAGCTTGGATCAGCGAGGTAATTTGAAATCGCACTGTTCACCGCGAGAAGAGCATCCATTTTCTGCTCATCTGTGGCATTAAATAACTGAAACATTGCTAACATAACCGAGCTCGGAAGCTCCATACGCGACATAAGAACTTGCTGCCCAAGAACATTCCATTTGGCGTCTTGGCTGTTAAACGCATTCATTAACCAAGCCAGTTGTTCAGTACCAAGTAGCTCCCTATCAGCACTGCGTGATTGCGCTACGAGTCCACCAATCGCATCCATTGTCGGTGCATTAAGCGAAAAGTAGTCCAACGGCTGATCTCGCCCAACTAAGCGAGTATCGAGCATCATTAGGTTGATCAAATCACCAAACGAGAACTGACGATAAATCAACATATTCGAAAAGGTATTCTCGCGAACAGGCAACCACTCAGTCCATGCTGCGGCAGCGGCGGCGCGTCTGTCGACAAAACTGCCTTCATTATCTTGATGGTTTTCTGCACCATTTTTCCATGCGTCATTCGCGAGCTCATGGTCATCCCAAACCGCAATCATTGGCAATGCAGCATGCAAAGCTTGGAGATCTTGATCTTGACGGTATTGAGCATAGCGCTTTCGATAGTCATCTAAAGTAATGCATTCGGTACCTTTACTTGGCTCACGCCCCAACCTAGCTGCATCTTCACTGGCATAACCACCAGCGCCATATTCATAGATGTAATCACCGAGGTGCAAAACTACATCGAACGACTCTGTTTGATGCTGTTTGAGAATCTCTTTATAAACGTTGAAATAACCCGCGGGATAATTTGCGCAAGACACGACAGCCATGGATGCTTTATCTACGGTGCCTTCAGGTAGAGTTTGTGTCATCCCAACGATGCTAGTGGTCTCGCCTACCATGAAGCGGTAGTAATACTGAGTACTCGGGTTGAGGTTTTGCACATCCACCTTAACCGTAAAGTCTCGACTGGTGTCCGTGGTGAAAGTACCGCTTTGCTCAACGGTTGAAAAATCTTCTGATCTTGAGACCTGCCATGTTACATCCACGTAACTGGCGGCGGTGGTCACTCGAGTCCAGATAATCACTTGAGTTTGGGTCGGGTCGCCGCTGGCCACACCGTATTCGAATGATCCCGTGGGAGTCGCATCGCTATCATCGCTACCACAGGCGGTAAGTGTTGTTGCAACGGCTCCTGAAGAGACGGCTTTTATGAAATCTCGACGAGACAATGACATAGTAACTTCCTTTGTTATTGTGTTTTTATTAACGCGCTCGTTCCTGCACGATTTAACCAGCCAATAGACGCATTATGCTTCTTTGGCTAATTACTCTAAAAAACATTAAGTTAGAAGGTAGTTATGACAATTGTATTTCTTGATGTTACATTTTTGTTAATTTAAGTGTAAATACTCTATATTCATCACACTTCCAACAAATCATGAAGGTATTTATAAATCTGATAGGTAAAACAAAAAAAGCGACCTTTTGACAGGTCGCTTTTGTGTTTGGGGATCGTTCCTTGGGTGTTAGAGCCTCAAATTCAGCACATCTTGCTCGGCAGTTTCTACTTTTAGTTTGCTTCGAGATTCAATGTACTCAATCTGCTTTGAGTCTAACGAATAAGGCATAACTACACGTAATTCATGGATCCCTTCATGTTTTGCTAGCTTCACCAACATCACTAGATTGGATTCATCACTCTGACGTGAAGACATCGATTTTAAGGCAGCATCCCAAAGGCGATCCTCTGGTAAGCTCAACTCCGCGATGTTCTGTTTCCACATCAAGCCAAAAATGGGAGCGATGGTGGCGAATGCCTCCAAGAAGGTCCACTTCTTACTTCCCGTTGCCCCTAGGAAGCTTGTGTAGTCGAATTCAATGCATGTCTTTCCTTGTTGCTCCATCCTATGCCTCGACACTCTGAAATGAGATATACAAAATATCGTTCAATTACTTTGATATAGCAATAGGATATAAAACAATGGTCTTTTATGCCCTAATTTAACCTCAAAAGGAAATATTAAAACCAGCTTTGTAACAAATGGAGTACAGCTTCGCCATATATAAGCATTCAATTGATTAATATTTTAAACGACGAACTAAAACTACGGTGTGCCAAGGCATACCAGTGGATGACGACTATTACGTTCAAAAGACGAATATCGAGTCCTACTTGCGTTTGTGATTAGTCATAATCTATCGAGGTTTCTCCGTAGTCGTGATACCCCTGCACATACAGACCTAAGATGTCATTAAAGTACGAGGTGTCGCTTAGTTCGATTCCGCCTTTACTATTCCGGTTTAGGTTATTTTACATCGAGCACTCGACTGGCTTTCTTATATTGCACTTTCCAGCCTGACCATCGTGGTAGCTCCCAGCGTTTTGGGTCACCTTTCCGGTTACCTTCTGTGTAGATGACATGAACCAATTTACGTGACACAAAGTACTCTACGTCGAGTTTTAGTTCAGCTAACACCAGCTTAAGTGGAAACTGTTCTGCAAAATCTTGATATTCCCAATCTGGAATACCTTCGAAAGGGATATCATCCGCGTCAAACAGTTCGATGTCTTCTACACTTTCGACACCAAGCGTTTCCAGCTGTTCGACCAGCCAAGTAGAAAAAGACAAATCATCAAGCATGCTTTTATCAACAGGAGTTTGGTTTAACCCGAGAGCGTTATAGATCTTCCAATGCTGAATTTGTTGCTTTCTTAGTGGCGCAAATCCCGGCAATAGCGCTTGTTCATCAATCATCTCGACAATAGACTGAACCGCCACTTCTCCTTGAAGTGCTTGGTATTCAGTACAAATGGTTCGCCCTGCATAGATCAAATGCATGGTCGCGCGCGGGACTTCTTCTTCATAATTGGTTTCGCCTTGCTGCCATTCGCCAAGTTCTAATTCACGTAGCAGCGCCAAGGAAACAGGTAACATCACAGATGCAAGGTTAAGCGTCTGCTTTACGCCTCTTCCGGGGACACTATGGCTATCGAGTACCAATGCTGCCTCACTTTTATCAGGGAAGCGGCTATTGCGACCGACCACCATTTCCATCAAGCCATTGCCCAAAGCGTCACGGCGTCGTTCTCGACGAACGAAGACCAGCTCAGGATGCAACTTGGCGATTGCTTTGGTCAGTTCATCACGTTTGTATCGCGATGCTACGTCAAGTTCTGGCAATTCAAACACTTCTCGCATCTGTTTCGCCAAGCCTTGTGCTTCTTCAAGTACGCTCACATCAACATTAACGCCGGGAAGTTGCTCTCCTCTCACCAAGCGAATCATCAGCGATGCATCACAACCAAATGGTTCTTCTTGCGCTAGGGCTTCGGCAGACTCACCGCCTTGCAATTGATGCAACTGAGCTGGAACAGAGAGTGCGGCAGCTAAGTCGATCATCGCTTCTTTTTCTGATTTGGTTTGCATACGAGTGACTAAATCAGCAAACAATGCGTCAATAGGTAAGGGGTAAACTTTTTTACCATGCTCGGTGACATCACCTTGTTGGTCTATCGCTTCCATACCTCGCAAGGTTTGGCTCGCGGAGAGCAGCGATTTTTCAGGTAACGCATCAAGAAATTGAAGTTCGGAAAGTCTATAGCCGCAACAAGCAGCCGCAAGCATAGGCTCCACAAGTTCTTCACGATGTAATTCGGGTGGGGTAACCAATTCTAATGGCGCATGTTCACCAAACAGACGAATACACGCCCCTTCTGCAACACGACCAGCACGCCCCATTCGCTGAGCGGCACTGGCTTTGGAGATATGAGTTAATGTCAGAGCTGTGCGTCCGTTTCGTTGCACCGTTCTGCGTTCCAAACCACTGTCGATCACCACGCGGATATTGGGAATGGTCAGCGAGGTTTCCGCCACGTTGGTCGCTAAAACCACTTTGCGTTGATTTTGTATCGTTAACGCATGGTGTCGCTCTTCATCACTCACCGAAGCATGCAGCTTCACAATCATTACGTCATTGATGTTTTGCAGCATTTGTGCGCATTGAGTAATTTCTTTGCGACCCGGTAAGAAAACGAGAATATCGCCCTCTTCGTCTTCCAGCGCCTCCTTCACTGTTCGAACGACATCATTCTCGCAACCTTTTTTGTTCGGCAAGTAACGGCTATCCAGTGAACGATGGGTAACGGTAACAGGAAAACAACGACCTTCCGATCGCAGCCGTTTGGCATCCAAATAGTTCGCCAGTTTTTCACCTTCTAAGGTTGCTGACGTCACGATCAAGCGGTGTTGCTTTTCTTGCTTTAAAATCGCAGTAAGGAGATCAATGTCCCAGCGACGCTCATGAAATTCGTCCACCATCACGATATCGAAGCTAGCAAGCTTGTCTTCTGCGAACCAACGTAGTGCAACACCAGGCGTCACAAACACGACTTTGGTGTTTTCATCATAGTGAGCGTGAAGCTTAATCGCGTAACCAATCTGCTTCCCTAACGGTTGACCAGATTGATCAGCAAGAAACTCTGCCAATGACGTACATGCGATTCGACGCGGCTCAATGACCAATACTCGACCATGATTAGCAGACCAAAGCGGTAAACGCGTAGATTTACCAGAGCCCGTTTCGGCTTCTACCACCAAATGGTGGTGATTCACGAGTTGGTCAAATTCAGCTTGTAAGCTATCGATAGGCAATTGAGACATAACAAATAAGAACGTGATAATGGATTGCGGGGCATTATACCTGAGTGAGAAATTCCTGCTTTAGGAATCGATTTCATGGTTATGTTTTCTTTCCAGTGACGATATTTTCGTCGGGAACTGAATTTTTTTGCGACATTACGTTGATGTACATCAACGAATGTTTACAACTAAATAGTGAACCCGTTAGAATTTTGCACGCATCCTTCAACCCTACATTTAAGGCACCCAATGAACAACGACAAGCGCCCACTCTATATCCCATATGCGGGTCCGGCTCTTTTAGCGACTCCTCTATTGAACAAGGGCAGTGCGTTCTCTGCAGAAGAACGTAGTTCATTTAACTTGGAAGGTCTTCTACCAGAGACAACTGAAACGATCCAAGAACAGGTAGAGCGTGCGTACCAACAGTACAAAAGCTTTGAAAGCGACATGGATAAGCACATTTACCTGCGCAACATCCAAGATACAAACGAAACGCTATACTACCGACTAGTTCAAAACCACATTTCAGAGATGATGCCTATCATCTACACACCAACTGTTGGTGCAGCGTGTGAGAACTTCTCAAATATCTACCGTCGTGGTCGTGGTCTATTTATCTCATACCCGAACCGCGATCGTATCGATGATCTGCTAAACAACGCAGCCAACCACAACGTTAAAGTTATCGTAGTGACTGATGGCGAACGAATCTTGGGCTTGGGTGACCAAGGTATTGGCGGCATGGGCATTCCAATCGGTAAACTTTCTTTATACACGGCGTGTGGTGGTATCAGCCCTGCGTACACGCTACCAATCGTACTGGATGTAGGTACTAACAACCCGCAACGTCTAGCAGACCCAATGTACATGGGCTGGCGTCATCCTCGTATCACGGGTCCAGATTACGATGCGTTTGTTGAAGAGTTTATCCAAGCAGTACAACGTCGTTGGCCTGATGCGCTAATCCAGTTCGAAGACTTTGCACAGAAAAACGCAATGCCGCTTCTAGAGCGCTACAAAGATCGCATCTGTTGTTTCAACGATGACATTCAAGGTACAGCTGCGGTAACGGTAGGCTCTCTACTAGCAGCATGTAAAGCGGCAGGCACTAAGCTTTCAGATCAACGTATTACTTTCTTGGGTGCAGGTTCAGCAGGTTGTGGTATCGCCGAAGCGATCATCGCACAAATGGTGTCGGAAGGGATTTCTGATAAGAAAGCGCGTTCACAAGTTTACATGGTTGACCGTTGGGGTCTATTGCAAGAGGGTATGCCTAACCTTCTTGATTTCCAGCAACGCTTGGTTCAGAAGTTCGACAACACAAAAGAGTGGGAAAATGAAGGAAATGGCTTCTCACTTCTTGATGTGATGCACAACGCGAAACCAACAGTGCTGATCGGTGTATCGGGTGCTCCGGGTCTGTTCAGTGAAGAAGTAATCAAAGAGATGCACAAACACTGTAAGCGCCCGATCGTGTTCCCATTGTCGAACCCAACTAGCCGTGTAGAAGCAACGCCAAACGACATCATTCGCTGGACAAACGGCGAAGCATTGGTTGCAACAGGTAGCCCATTCGAGCCAGTGGTTCATGAAGGTCGTTCTTACCCTATCGCACAATGTAACAACAGTTACATCTTCCCGGGTATTGGACTTGGTGTTCTGGCGGTAAATGCGAAGCGTGTAACCGATGAAATGCTGATGGAATCAAGCCGAGCGTTGGCAACATGTTCGCCATTAGCTATCAACGGCACCGGTGCCCTACTTCCACCACTAGAAGAAATTCACTTGGTATCGAAGAAGATTGCATTCGCTGTTGCGAAGAAAGCAATTGAGCAAGGCGTTGCGCTAGAAATCACCGATGAAGCGTTAAACGACGCCATTGACCAAGCGTTCTGGCAGCCTGTTTATCGCCGTTACAAACGCACAGCATTCTAAATTTTGCTACGCTTTGTATAATAATTAGCCCTCGCATTGCGGGGGCTTTTGTTTTTTATGCTTTTTTTTCTCATCCTAACCGTATTTTGGCATAAATGGGCTTCTCTCTTTTCATTTCTATCAGATATGATGAGGGATACACATTGAAATAAGGACATCGAACGTTTTGCTGTTTTCCCGCATAAAGTCAAAGTGGAAGCTTAAATTCTCATGGAAGCGTCTGGCTTTGGTTTTGTCGATCTCTTTAATCGGTCTCCTCGTCACCGTTATCGCCATAGACCGTTGGGTTGTGCTACAAGCACAAGAACAAATTTTTACCGACTACGAACAAGTACCTGAGCATGAAGTCGCCGTTGTTCTTGGTACCAGTAAATACATTGGTAAGGTGCTCAACACCTATTACACACACCGAATCAATGCGGCTATTGAGTTGTACAAACAAGGCAAAGTGAAGCAATTTTTGTTGAGTGGGGATAACGCTCACCGCTCTTACAATGAACCTTGGACGATGAAACGAGACTTACTGAAAGCCGGTGTGCCGGAGGAGGTCATCCATCTCGATTACGCAGGATTTCGTACTTTGGATTCGATTGTTCGAGCAAAGAAGATTTTTGCCTCTGAGCGCTTCCTAATTGTCACACAGCGGTTCCACTGTGAGCGTGCTCTTTTCATTGCCGATGCATACAATATCGACGCACAATGTTTGGCAGTAGCAGGTCCAACGGCAAGCAAGCAAAAACTCAACATGCGCACTCGTGAACTTATGGCTCGTGTAAAAGCATTCTTAGATCTGTACGTAATGCATACTCAACCGCGCTTTCTTGGTCCTCAAGAGCCAATCGTTGCCGTGGAAGAGGTACCAGAAACCATCGATAACGAACGTAATATCCCTGTGCAGTAAACCCTATGAGATGTCGTTTATTTCAACCACTCAGCCATGCATTACACACCGATAACAATTCATTAAAAGTAAATGGGTAGCTTTCTACCCATTTCTAATTCCCAACCTCACACTTTCTTGCTCGACCGTCGATTCAGACAAAATTACCTTTCGCATTCGCAGTAACATTTAATCAATAAATAACTACAAGTCAGTTACTTTGCCATAAAAAACCAACACTAAGGCAATGCAAAAGGAGCACAACCATGACCGCACTCGCTGTGACATTGAAGAACTGGTTCTTCACTCGCAACAGCATGATATTAACGTCTAATGTCCTGCTGTTCGCTATATTGTTCAACACCCTACCCTTTGATCCTCAAGTCGTAACTGGCTTGTGTATTTTGATTTTCGTAGCTGTACTTTGGTTAACGGAAGCAATCCATGTGAGCATCACGGCCCTTTTGATCCCGCTACTCGCGGTATTTTTAGGGGTCTTTAATACGCAAGCCGCACTGAACAACTTCTCTAACTCGATCATCTTCTTGTTCTTGGGTGGATTTGCTCTTGCCGCTGCCCTTCATAAACAAAAGCTCGATCAAGCCATCGCCGATAAAGTGTTGCTCATCGCACGCGGTAAGATGTCAGTTGCTGTGTTTATGTTGTTTGGTGTTAGCGCGGGTCTTTCAATGTGGATTTCAAACACTGCAACCACAGCCATGATGTTGCCATTGGTTCTAGGTGTAATGAGCAAACTGGATGCGAAGAAAAGTCACAGTACCTACTTGTTCGTTCTACTGGGCATTGCTTACAGCGCCTCTATTGGTGGCATTGCAACGCTAGTTGGTAGCCCACCGAACGCTATCGCAGCGGCAGAAGTCGGGTTGAGTTTTACAGAGTGGATGGAACTAGGTTTACCAATTTCATTGATTCTCATGCCTATCGCTATCTTGGTCCTTTACACCATGACTAAGCCTGATTTGAGCCACAAGTTCGAACTTGACCACCAGCCTGTTGAGTGGACAAACGGCAAAATGATCACGCTAGCAATCTTCCTATTGACGGTTACTTTGTGGATTTTCAGCAAACCAATCAACGCGATGCTAGGTGGCTTTGCTAAATTCGATACCTTAGTGGCAATCGGTGCAATTCTTTTGCTTGGTGCGTCACGAGCAGTGGAATGGAAAGATATTGAGAAAACCACCGATTGGGGCGTACTGATCTTGTTCGGCGGTGGTATCTGTCTGAGCAATGTGCTTAAAGCGACAGGAACAAGCGTATTCCTAGCAAATGGTCTAGCTGGATTCCTAGAGCAGGCAGGCGTGCTACTGACTATCTTAGCCGTTGTCGCATTCGTCGTTTTCTTAACTGAGTTTGCAAGTAACACGGCGAGTGCTGCACTGTTGGTGCCTGTATTTGCAACCATTGCTGAGGCTCTTGGTCTGTCGCCAGTGATTCTATCTGCGCTAATCGCTGTTGCTGCGTCTTGTGCCTTCATGCTTCCAGTAGCAACACCACCAAATGCTATTGTTTTTGCAACGGGTCATATTAAACAGAAAGAAATGATGCGAATTGGTATGGTTCTGAACATCGCATGTATTGGTGCACTAACGCTGTTCGCTTGGTTGTTCTGGTAACAACGAGGTTCTGGAAAAACGCAGAGAGCTACATCATGCGCAGCTCTCTGTCGTCAAAGTCTAGCACTACAGCTGCTGTTCTCGGTAATCATATGAATACCTAGCTACTACCCCATAGTCATGTTCAGCAGTTTCCCTTTTGGTGGTCGGTCGGCCACCTTTTTTCTTCTCTGTATTTCTCTGTCTAAGGCTGGATTTAAGACGCCACATCTGACTTCATTTGCATGCCGTAATTCACTTCGATTCGGTTGCGACCATTGCGCTTAGCTAAGTAGAGCACTTCGTCTGCACGAGCCATCGTCTCAGAGACTCGTTCATTTTGCATCTGAGCGACACCGATACTGCACGTCAAAGGTTCACCATGAACCCACAAGTGACTTTCAACATTTTGTCTTATGACTTCTGCTTTTTTTACCGCTTGTTCCACATTGGTGTCAGGGCAAAAAACCACAAACTCTTCCCCACCCCATCGAACCAGGCGATCTTCGGGTTGAATCGAACTTGAGATTACCATGACGAACTCACGCAGAATATCATCACCCATCTGGTGACCGTACTTGTCGTTCACACGTTTGAATTTATCTAAGTCCATATACAAAATGGAAAATGAGTCGTGCCCCCATCGAACCTGTCGAGCTTGCTGCTCTAGCCAACTTTGTACCGCATGACGGTTCATCGCTCCAGTCAATGCATCACGGTGCGCCAGTTCAGCGAATTCATAATTTTGCGCACGTAACGTGTTGTTAACTTTCTCTAGATGACGATGACGTTTTTTCGCTTTGTTGTAAGCCATTTTGTTCTTTCGCATCTCGTGCAGTGAAAATGCCAAACCTAATGCCATCCAGGAGAACAATAAAACAAACAACAGCGTTGATTGCTGGACGTACGCACCTTCAAACTCAATTTTGTCGATCACGATCTTATGTTTACCAAGCGCCGCACCTGCACCTGTCGCTAAATCAATGCGTGTAATGTTAGAAAACTCCGGAGCAGAGTGCTCAATAGCAACATCATTGTCATTCAACCACCATGTCATAACTTGAAGGTTCTTAATTGGGATCTCAATAATCTCACTGAAATCGGAAGGAGAAAACTGCATACCATTGTATTTAATGGTGTATTCATCCGTTGGTATTGAGTAGGCAGAGTTAAAGTTTCTTAAATACAAACGTAGATTTTTGCTTGGGCTTTGCCCATCACCTGCAGCCTCGTAACGGATCTTCAAACGGACCGTGTGGTAACTAGAAAGATCCAACCCCTTGATTGCTTCTTTTACATCGGTGTACACGGAAATTCCACAGTATGGCCATGCGTACTTACTCTCTTTGAGATCACAATTTAAAGTCAAACTGTGGTTTTGATAGGTAATATCTGACTCACTCAGACCGCCCGCAATAGCGTCATTGGTTACATGGATATTGAACTTGTCTGGTGTAACTTCAAGTTTGCGGGTGTCACCAAGCAAGCTATATAACGCCACCAAACTGATGGTGCATATCGATAATGCAAAAATTAATCTATGTATCCATTTCATCACGACCAACCTAGTTACTGAGTATCATTCTGTTTATATCGACCAATGTACTGAATGTTATTTCACTTTTCAAATAAAGTTATTTATCAAGCCAAAAAGTGATTTTTAACTCAAATTCTCACTATTGATACATTACATATGGTTATACAACATGATCTTGCTCCAAAGTAGCCTGTGTATTTTCATTTAGGTGCTTGTGCGAAGCACTTCAAACCCTAATAGAATACATCGATTAAAAAACCAACAAAGAACACTCAAATCCCGCAACTTCGCTCCCTCTTCCTGCCTATCGAGCCCGGTTCGGTATATACTGTGCAAAAACACAATAATGAGTAATGTCATGTCAATAATTGCTACTGGTACGCTAAGTAAGATGCGTGCTTCTCTAGACGGTGCCGTAAGTTACCGTTTACCTATCGGTGATGAAGAAGTGGATCTAAGTCCGTTTCTTGGTCAAACACTTACCTTGACTCACACTGGCAACATTTACTGCTGCTCTTGCGGTAAGAAAACTAAAAAAAGCTATTCTCAAGGCCACTGTTTCGTTTGTATGAAAAAGTTAGCGAGTTGCGACATGTGCATCATGAAGCCAGAAACTTGTCACTACGAGCAAGGTACCTGCCGTGAACCTCAATGGGGGGAAGAGAATTGCATGGTAGACCACTTCGTTTACCTGTCGAATACGTCAAGCTTGAAAGTTGGTATCACACGTCATACTCAAATCCCAACCCGCTGGATCGATCAGGGTGCGACGCAAGGCCTACCGATCTTCAAGGTGAAAACCCGCCATATCTCTGGTCTGATTGAAGTAGAGTTAGCGAAACACATTGCCGATAAGACGAATTGGCGTACTCTATTAAAAGGTGATGGAGAACCAATTGAGCTACAAGAGCGTTTCGCTGAGCTGCTGCCATTGGTGGAAGATAAAATTGCTGAGATTAAGCAACAATACGGTGATGATGCTATTGAAGTATTAAGTGAGAACATCACTTCCCTGAGCTACCCAGTTCAGCAACATCCAACAAAAATCACCTCACACAACTTTGATAAGAACCCTGTCGTCACTGGCACGCTACAAGGCATTAAAGGTCAATACCTAATCTTTGATACTGGGGTGATTAACGTACGTAAATTTACTTCGTATGAGATTGAAGTGAGCGAATAAGCCTCGATTAATTGAATTTAGAGAAACGAAAAAGCTCGAGCCAAGTGCCCGAGCTTTTTGTTCTTTGAGTTTTCGATTCTTACGCGTCCAGTATGCTCTCTAACACATCAAATAACATATCGATCTCAGCTGTGGTGTTGTAGTGCATACAACCAATTCGCACCACGCCACCAGATTCTTCGAGCCCCAATTGGCGAAACAACCCGAGTGCGTAGAAGTGCCCGTTCCAAACGCAGATATTGTGTTCCCCCAACGTTTTAGCAATGAACTCTGGAGCGTATTTATCAAACGTAAGAGCAAACGTGGGTGTCCTCAGTTGGCTACTTTCATCGTTAATACCAAACAGATTCACCCCATCAAGCGCACCCAGACGCTGTAAGAAATGCGCACTTAATCGCTGTTCATGCTGATTATATAACGCATAGCTCTGCTCTAAACGCTGACGAAGTGATGCACCTTCATCACCAAATTGCGCTAAGTATTCGATAGCAGCAGTCACGCCTGCTAAACCTTCAAAACTCTGCGTTCCTGTTTCGAAGCGCCCTGGTCCAATATTCGTTGCGGGTTCCACTTTATACGGTTTGATACTGTGCAACCATTGGTCAGCAATGTAAGCAATACCGACATGTGGTCCAAAAAACTTATATGCTGAACACGCCAAGAAATCACACCCTACTGCTTGCACATCGACTAAGTGGTGCGGCGCATAATGAACAGCATCCACATAAACCTGAGCACCAATGCGATGCGCCAGTTCTACCACTTGATGAATATCGACAATTGAGCCAGTGGTATTCGATGCATAAGTCATAGCGACTAAGCGAGTTTTTTCGCTCAGCAGACTTTGCAGATGTTCTAGATCTAACGTACAGTCATGTTCGTTGATTCTCACTTGGTGAACAATGACGCCTTTGTCTTCTGCGGCTTGCTGCCAGCTAGATACATTGGAGTAGTGATCTAATGCCGAGACAATGATTTCATCTCCCTCTTTCCAATCGCGACTGATCGCACGGCTTAATTGGAAAGTCAGTGACGTCATATTGGCACCAAAAACGATATTACCGGATGAAGGTGCATTGAGCAGTGCTTGCGCAGACTCACGAGCGGATTGCATAACGTCAACCGTCGCTTGACTCGAGAAATAGTGCCCACCGAGATTAGAGTTAAAATGCCCAAGGTAACTCACCATACTGTCTAACACCGACTGCGGTACCTGTGAACCACCAGGACCATCAAAAAACGTTACTGGACGGTCGTTATGGTATTGCGCCAATGCCGGAAACTGCTCTCGAATTTGATTAAGATTGAAGTTCATTTCGTTTGTCCGTCGCTGTCAGTACAAATACATCCATGTGACCTTCTTGATCATTAATCACTGAGCGAATTGGAACGGCATTGTGCCACAGTTTGCTGTCTGCCAGCATTGCTACTTCCCCATTCTCCAGCACTTTACGGAAGAAAGGCGCTTGATTGTGGCTGCTGTAAAGCATGATGTCCCCGCCCATGATGTTGTGACGTCCCACGCCGACAAGCGCGATATGGTCAAAGCCATCTTGGTGCACGCCTTCGGGAGCAACTTGAGTTTCATCATAAATCGCTGTGATTCGAATCTGGTGAATTTCGATTTCCTGACCTTCTGGTAGGTGATTAGCATTAACAAACAACGCGCACATTTCACGGAAGCCGTCACTTGAAAGAATACCTTTCTCAATCGGCTCAAATTGACGAACGACATCACCTTGAAAGCGGTTGATATCCGATGACTGAACAAAGCTGTTCTTGTTTAAATCAATCACTTGACCATTTTCAAACCCCACGACGGAGTAGCGGCGTAAACGATACTGACCATCGGCATGTTCTGTCCGAGGTAGTCCTTCAAAGGAAGGAGAAAGTTGCTCAATCGCGGCCATGCTGAGCTGAGTTAAATGTAGGGTGTTCTCACGTGAATGTAACATCATTGGCTCCTTTAATGAGGCACATCTAGTTTGTTTTGATTAACATTTAATTTACATTCTAGGATACGCAAATATTCTGCAATTACCAGAATTTGACGTTGATAGCTTCAACAAAAACAAAAAAACAACATACATATCTAATATTTTGTTAAATATCAGTCTAAACATTCAGAACGGAGCATTCGCCACATTTGAAACTAGAACTCTCCACTATGAATAGAATTTTATTCTGGAATGGCACACTCGATGATAAACATCAGCAAGTTCTAACCTATAACCAATAATTCGGTTGGCTCCTTTCGTTTATGCTTTTAAAGCACTAAGAATTTCCATACAATCGGAGAAAATGTTCAGCCCTCTATGGAGCCATAATGAGCGACGTAAAACACTGTAAACTATTAATTCTTGGTTCTGGTCCAGCAGGTTACACCGCAGCAGTCTACGCAGCGCGTGCCAATCTAAACCCTGTGCTTGTGACGGGAATGCAGCAAGGTGGTCAGCTAACGACCACAACAGAAGTAGAAAACTGGCCTGGTGATGCAGAAGGCCTTACTGGTCCTGGTTTGATGGAACGCATGAAAGAGCACGCAGAACGATTCGAAACAGAAATCGTGTTCGATCACATTAACGAAGTGGAATTGTCTCAACGTCCATTCCGTCTAAAAGGTGACTCTGGTGAGTACACTTGTGATGCGTTAATTATCTCTACCGGCGCATCAGCAAAATACCTAGGTCTTGAATCTGAAGAAGCGTTCAAAGGCCGTGGTGTATCGGCATGTGCAACCTGTGATGGTTTCTTCTACCGTAATCAAAAAGTAGCGGTAGTGGGTGGTGGTAACACAGCGGTAGAAGAAGCGCTTTACCTATCAAACATTGCCTCTGAAGTTCACCTGATCCACCGTCGCGACTCATTCCGCGCTGAAAAGATCCTCGTGAAGCGTCTGATGGATAAAGTAGAAAGCGGTAACATCATTCTTCATACTGATCGCACTCTAGATGAAGTGCTAGGTGACGACATGGGCGTTACTGGCGTTCGTATCAAAGATGTGAACAGCGGTGCGACCGAAGATCTCGAAGTAATGGGCGCATTCATCGCAATCGGTCACCAACCAAATACACAGATCTTTGAAGGCCAGGTAGACATGAAAGATGGTTACATCATTGTTCAATCTGGTCTTGAAGGAAACGCAACACAAACCAGCATTAAAGGTGTGTTCGCAGCGGGTGATGTGATGGATCATAACTACCGTCAAGCTATTACCTCTGCAGGTACTGGTTGTATGGCTGCACTGGATGCAGAACGTTTCCTAGACGCACTTACTGACAAATAACTTTTCACATTTGTGTCATATCCTTAAAGCCCAGCGGTATTCCCGCTGGGTTTTCTTTTGTATACTACCGCCTCATTAAAACAATTATCATTAAGCCTTCACGATGGATAAGAAAAAGCAAAGCAGCTTGAATAAGTGGCTTAAGCAACAAAGTAAGTTAGCCAAGCGCTGGCTGATGGTTGCGATAGGCCTAGGCGTACTATCAAGCGTGTTTTTATTGGCTCAAGCAGCCCTGCTCGCCTCCATTCTCCACCAGTTAATCATTGAGCATGTCGACAAAAGTGAACTTGTTTGGCACTTCGTCGGATTAGGTGTCACCGTTGTTGGTCGCGCGGCCTGTACTTGGGGACGCGAAATTGCGGGATACCGTTGTGGTGAACAAATCCGCGTTTATATTCGTCAACTGATTCTCGATAAAGTCCACCAACTTGGTCCTGCTTACATCAAAGGCAAGCCAGCGGGCAGTTGGGCAACTCTGATTTTAGAGCAAGTAGAAGATATGCAAGATTTCTTCTCTCGCTACCTTCCACAAATGTCGTTGTCTGTATTGGTGCCTTTCATCATTCTGGTGGTGGTCTTCCCTATTAACTGGGCAGCGGGTTTAATTTTCCTAGTAACTGCGCCATTGGTCCCAATGTTCATGGCCTTGGTTGGTATGAAAGCCGCTGACGCAAACCGCAAGAACTTCAAAGCGCTACAACGTCTTTCTGGGCATTTCTACGACCGCTTACAAGCGATGACAACGATTCGTTTGTTCGATCGCACTAAGTCAGAAACCGAGACATTAAAAGGGGCATCAGAAGTCTTCCGTACACGTACGATGGATGTCTTGAAGATTGCCTTTCTATCTTCTGCCGTGCTTGAGTTCTTCACTTCGATTTCAATTGCGATTACTGCGGTATACTTCGGTTTCAGCTACATCGGTGAACTGAACTTCGGCTATTACGGCGCTGGCGTAACCCTCTTCGCCGGTTTGTTTATTCTTATCCTTGCGCCTGAATTCTATCAACCACTGCGCGATCTAGGCACTTTCTATCATGCGAAGCAGCAAGCAGTCGGTGCAGCAGAAAGCATCGTTGAGTTCTTAGAGCTAGACATTGACCAAGTGAAAGACGGCAATAAAGTCGTTGAGCAAAACGCAGCGATTCACATCGAAGCCAGTGACCTTGTTATCTTCAGTCCAGAAGGCAAACAACTCGTCGGTCCCCTAACCTTCTCTTTAGACGCCAACCAAAGCACGGCATTAGTTGGCCCTAGTGGTGCAGGTAAAACCAGCTTAGTGAACACCATCCTTGGCTTTATGCCATACAAGGGCAGTCTGAAAGTTAACGGTTGTGAATTATCTGAGCTGGACTTGTCTACATGGCGAAAAGCCATCAGTTGGATTGGGCAAAACCCGATGCTTTTACACGGCAGCATTCGTGACAACGTCACCTTGGGCAAGCAAGATATTCAAGACCAACAAGTCCATTCAGTACTCAACGACTCTCACGCCGCAGAGTTTGTTGAAATGCATGGCTTGGATTACCAAATTTCTGACCGCTCCGGTGGTCTATCTGTTGGTCAGGCACAACGTCTTGCACTTGCGCGTGCGATGCTACAAAACGGGCGTTTTTGGTTACTCGATGAGCCAACCGCCAGCTTGGATGCTCGGAGCGAGAAACTTGTGATGGAAGGCATCGGTAAATACACCGAATCCACCACTAACTTGATGATCACTCACCAATTGGCACCACTGCAAAATGTGTCTCAGATTTTGGTGATGCAAGAAGGTCAAATTGTCCAACGTGGTGATTACGAAACTCTGGCATCTCAAGATGGTTTATTTAAAGAAATGTTGGCTGCCAACCTAGCTCAACGTGAATCAGACAAGGGGAACTTAGATGCGTGATTTACTCCCTTATCTAAAACTGTATAAAAAGCACTGGTTTGGTTTGTCGCTGGGTATGCTACTGGCTTTCCTAACACTGGCCGCTTCCATTGGTCTGCTGACCTTATCAGGCTGGTTTATTTCGGCTGCTGCTGTGGCAGGATTGACCATAGCTCGCGAGACCTTTAACTACATGTTGCCTGGCGCAGGTGTTCGTGGTGCGGCAATGGCACGTACGGCAGGTCGTTGGGGTGAACGAGTGGTTAGCCACAATGCGACCTTCAAGCTACTAACGGATCTACGTATCTTCTTCTTCAAGAAGCTTGCGCCGTTGATCCCCGGTCGTGTTTCGACTTTGCGTGATGCAGACTTACTCAACCGTCTAGTGGCGGATGTAGATGCAATGGATCATGTTTATTTGCGTCTTATCAGCCCTGTGATTGTTGGCGTATTCGGCATCTTGTCGCTAACCGCAGTGCTTGCTTTCTTTGACTGGCATCTTGCCCTATTGCTTGGCGGTATTCTAACGGTAATGCTGTTAGTGTGGCCGGTACTGTTCTACAAACTGGGTAAGCATAACGGCGAACATCTGACACAAAATAAAGCACAGCTACGCGTGGCAACACTAGACTGGTTGCAAGGTTACAGCGAACTAAGCTTATTCGGCGCAGAAGAGCGCTACCGCAATGTGATTCTTGAGAAGCAAAAACAACTGCTATCCAACCAGTTTATCAACGCGAACCTAACGGGCATGGCGTCTGGCCTGCTGATGCTAGCGAATGGTTTAACGCTCGTTGCGATGCTGTGGTTTGCTGCGGATGGCGTTGGTGGTCGTGCGCCAGATCCTTGGATTGCGCTGTTCGCATTTGCCACCATGGCGAGCTTTGAAATTCTGATGCCAATCGCCGGTGCTTTCCAATACCTAGGTCAAACACTGACTTCAGCACGTCGATTAAACGAAATCACACTAGCTGAACCAGACGTTATCTTCCCTGAACGTTCTAAACGCGAAGATAAGCCGTTAGATATTGAGTTCAGCAAGGTAGATTTCACCTACCCTGATGGTCAGCAAAAAGTACTGAAAGATCTAACGCTATCACTGCCACTAGGCTCGAAAACGGCGATTGTTGGTCAAACTGGTTCAGGTAAATCAACACTTATTCAATTGCTTTGTCGCTACTGGGATGTAAACCAGGGTCAAGTGAGCATCGGTGGCGCACCTCTGCAAGATTGGAGTGAATCTGATCTGCGCGCGGCAATCACAGTAGTAAGCCAACGTGTTGATGTTCTTAATGGCACATTGCGTGACAACCTGCTGCTTGCAGCCCCTGAAGCCACGGACGAGCAGCTAGCTGATATTCTGATCAAAGTGGACTTGGCGAATCTCTTAGAAGAGCCAGGATTGAACGCTTGGTTAGGTGATGGCGGACGTCAACTGTCTGGTGGTGAAAAGCGTCGAATTGGTATTGCGCGCGCTCTATTGCGTGATGCCCCAATCCTGCTTCTTGATGAACCAACTGAAGGTCTAGACAAACGCACCGAGCAAACGGTAATGGCACTGTTCAAAGAGCACTTTGCGAACAAAACCGTGGTATTTATCACCCACCGTTTGATTGAGCTAGAAAGCATGGACAACATCTGTCTGATGGAGCAAGGCGAGATCATCGAACAAGGTAGCCACCAAGCGCTACTAGCTGAGAAAGGTCGTTACCACCAGCTATTACAATCTCTGTAGTCTGGAATTAACATAAACAAAGGGCTCATCCATTGATGAGCCCTTTTTTATACCAATCACAGTAAGCAAGTGTTCAAAGTTAACGCAGGAAAAACGCTTGAGAACAAGGCTAAAATTTTCGATAAGTAGTTACTCTACAATTAACTTACTTTGAAACGAAAAGTAAACAAAGTTATCAAGCGTTATAACCAGCTAGAATGACCAGCTATTTGCTACGATTGGTATTACTCTCGCAGTTCCCAAAGCAAGAGCAAACTCGATTATCGACCAGATTTCGCAAGGTACGCCGACATTTCAGCCTCTGGCACCATGCCACCACCCGTCGCCCAAACTAGGTGAATGGCGTTCTTCATCTTATCTTCACTAAATTGCATTCGAGCTTGGTAAACTTGGTCTTGTGAAACGTGAACTGCCCCCATCATGCCCGCCAATGCAGAAGGCTCTAAACGAATGTCTTCTTGTTCACTTAGCTCACCCAGATGATGGTACATTCGCTCATCCGTCATGGTGTAGTAACCATCAAGCAGTCTTTCCATTGCTCGTCCCACAAAACCAGACGCACGCCCTACCGCTAGACCATCAGCGGCAGTAATGTTGTCGATACCAAGATCTTGCACCGCGATGTCATCATGTAAGCCAGTGTGCACCCCAAGCAGCATACACGGAGAGTGTGTCGGCTCCGCGAAGATACAATGAACGTGGTTACCAAATGCCATCTTCAAGCCAAACGCCACACCACCAGGGCCACCGCCCACCCCACAAGGTAGGTAAACGAACAGAGGGTGCTCCGCGTCAACGATGATACCCATATCATCAAACTGTTGCTTCAAGCGTTCGCCTGCAACGGAATAACCTAAGAACAAGGTCTGAGAGTTCTCATCATCAATAAAGAAGCAAGTTGGATCTTTCTCCGCTTCTTTGCGTCCCTGCTCTACAGCAACACCGTAATCTTGCTCGTACTCCACCACGTTTACGCCATGAGAACGCAGCTTATTTTTCTTCCACTCTCGTGCATCCGCTGACATATGAACCGATACCGAGAAGCCAAGTTTTGCACTCATGATGCCGATAGACATACCGAGATTCCCTGTCGAACCTACGGCAATGCTGTACTGCTGAAAGAACTGACGAAACTCTTCACTGAACAATTTGCTGTAATCATCACTTTCACTTAGAAGCCCAGCTTCAATCGCCAACTTCTCTGCATGTGTTAGTACTTCATAGATGCCACCACGCGCCTTTATTGATCCTGAAATAGGCAAATGACTGTCTTTTTTAAGCATCAAACGTCCAAGAATTTGAGTGCCGTATTGCACTTCCAAGCATGACTTCATCTTGTCGATTTCAACAACGTTCGATTCAATAATTCCGTTAGAAGCCACCGTTTCTGGGAAGGCTTTCATTAAGTATGGAGCAAAGCGTTTTAGTCGTTCACTCGCGTCTTTGATGTTGGCTGCACCTAAACCAACGTACGGCAGACCTTCTTCAAGTGTGGTGATATTTGGGTTGAACCAAACCACCTCTTCTAACCCAATGAGTCGCTCAACCAAAGGGAATTCTGCTACTAGTGCGTTTACGTTATGCGTAGTCATTATTGTTTACCTTTATTAGATCATGTACGACAGAAGGAATGTGCCTGCTAATGCAACAAAAGAGGCAATGAATGTCGCTGTCGTGTAGTACTTGAAGATTTCTGTCATCGTGGCTCCGCAATATTGCTTCACCAACCAAAAGAGCGAATCGGTCACTATCGTACAACCAATTGCGCCAGAGCCTATAGCCAGAGTAATGATTTCTGGACTTACGTTCGGATAAAGTGGGAGTAATGGAGCCACAATTGCCGTCGCGCCCATCATGGCAACGGTGGCAGAGCCCACTGCCGCATGCAGAATAATCGCGACAAGCCATGCAAGAAGGATCGGATGCATATCGAGATTAGAAAGTAACTGTGCCAATACATCCGCCAAACCACTGCCCTTTAATACGCCGTTGAATGCACCACCAGCGCCAATAATCAGCAAGATGTTAGCAATCGAAGAAAATGCACCTTCCGTTTTCTCAAGCAGTACACTCATGCCCATGTTCTGCTTAATACCTAACATGTAATAAGCAACAAAAGCGGCGATAAACATTGCTGTAATTGGGTTACCGATAAACTCCAAAGTGGTGTACAGCGCACTGCCATGTTCCATATTGAGTTCTGCCGCCGTTTTTAACAGCATCAGCGCAATAGGTAACATCACGGTGAATAGCGTCGCCCCCAAAGATGGTAATTGTGATTCATCTTTCACTTCTAATGAGGTGAACTCTTCAGGTACAGTTTTGAAAGGTAGACGAGCACCCATCACCTTCAAGAACAGCGGACCGCCAACTAAAGACGCAACCAAACCTATGAGTAAGCCATAGAAAATCACAGAACCGATATCAGCACCAAGCTCATTGGTCACAAACAATGCGGCAGGGTGTGGAGGAACAATACAGTGCACGGCCATCAAGGCGGTACAAAGCGGAATGGCGAGATTTAAAAGTGAGGTATTGGTTTTTTTCGCAATCGAAAAAGCCAGTGGAATTAACAGCACTACGCCAACTTCCACGAATAGAGTAATTCCGCAAACAAGGCCGATTAACACCATAATGACTTCAGGTGATAGCCAGCGAATCTTTTGTAGGGTAAGCCCAATTCGCTCAGCCGCCCCAGACACTTCCATCATCTTGCCAAGTATGGTGCCTAAACCAATCACGACAGCAAGAAAACCAAGAGTGCCGCCAATGCCACTTTCGATAGCACTGACCGTCTCTAAAGGTTGCATGCCCATCATCCCACCAACGTAAAAACTGGCGAGTAACAGCGCTAAAAAAGGATGGAGTTTAAACTTAACGATCGCAAAAACGATCATTAAGATACTCGTTATGAGGGTAGTAATGACCCAAAGGTTGGATTCCATGTTCAGACCTATGTTGTTGTTTTAATTGACTGCAATTAAACGAGGAATCCATAGCCCTGACAAACGATCAAAACTCACCTTTAGATGAAGTAAACTTAAACAAAAGCGTGATTTATACGACGTTTAGTGAATTTTTCGACCAATAGATGAATCCAACTATAACAACGCCATTATTATGTGTTCTATCAAGTTCGACTCAATAACGCACATGTATACCAGAGACAATATTTTCGCCAAGAACCAACGCATCAATAGTTTTCAACTTTCCAAGCTTCATACTTTTGAAGTGGCAGCACGACACAGTTCATTTTCTCTTGCAGCAGAAGAACTCTCCATGACGCCCAGCGCCATCTCTCACCGTATCAACAAGCTCGAAGAAGAACTTGGCATTGCCTTGTTTACCCGCTCTCACCGAAAAATCACGCTCACTGAAGAAGGGGAACGTATTTATCTCGCCTTGAACAGAACACTCAACGAGTTAAACCAAGAGGTCATGGAAGTCAGAAATGGCGAAGTCTCCGGAGAGCTAACGATTTACTCCCGCCCTTCTTTTGCACAATGTTGGCTTGTGCCTAGGTTGTACCTATTTAAGCAAAAGCACCCTTCCATCGAGCTGAATATTCTTACTGGCAATGAGAACGTCAATTTCCAAGGTTATGGCATCGATGCCGCGATCTATTTCGATGAGCAAATGCCAGAAAAGTTGTGGTCGAAAGAATTGATGAGCGAAGAGATAATCCCGGTCTGCACTCAAACATATGCAGAACAATTTAACCTATTTGAAAAGCCAGCGAATTTGGTAAACGCCACCCTACTTCACGACAACCAAGCATGGGATTACAACTCCCATCACGATGAATGGACACTGTGGGCAAAGCAAAATGGCATAACAGACATTGACGCTATTCCAAGCATTTCATTCGACCGATCCGATTTAGCCGTCAGTGCTGCTATGCACAATGCGGGGGTTGCTATCGGTCGATTATCGCTGGTGGAAAAACGACTTAAATCCGGCGAACTGATCACCCCTTTTAGAAACCAAACTCTGCAATGCAAACAGAAATATTATGTCGTTACGGCTAACGAAAAACATTCTCGAAAGCTTGAGCTTTTTATTAACTGGCTAATTGAGCAAATCAGTATAACGAGAATATAAGAGAAAATGATTCAGAAGATCTATTACTTCACGCGCCGATTTAGCGTCACAAACAAGTGTTAAGGCTGACTGAAAAACCAGCGCCTTCATTAGAAAGCGCTGATGCTTGAGCTTTGTCTGTCTCTCCCTATAATGACCCAACAATCAATACCCCAAACAGAACAAACTTGGTGAGGTAGTTAATGTTCGGTGATTATCTAAAGCAATTGAGATATCAACTTGGATTAACGCAAAGGGAGCTTGCGACAAAATTAAACTTGGCAAATCCAGAGTTTTCATCTGTGGATTCAGTCACTATTAGTCGCTGGGAAAGGAATGCAACGGCTCCTAAGACCGTCAAAGCAATTAAAGTGCTACGTGAGCTTACCTTAGATCTCAGACCTTTTTTGCTCTCTTTGCCTTCTCCGGAGAACGAAACGTTTTTGGACGATATCATTTATGAACGTTACTACTCACAAAAAGCACTATTACTTTCTTCTGGATATGAAGAATTAAAACCCCAAGAAGAAGCGCCTATTATCGAAGAGGCACTCTTTGCTCATGACATCGACACTCACCTCCCACGGTTACATAACTTCTTCCTAAATGCCGATGCTCACTACCCAGGAATGCTGGACCTTGATTTCTTAGCATTAGATGAAGAAAACAAATTGATAGCCAAGGTGTATAGAGATAGTGAGTCCAACAAGGTAAAAGGACATTCAATTTCCTTCTTATTTAAAACAAAGGACCTCGACGAACACTTTACCAATCCTAACCAAACACTGCCATTTGAGCTCGTGCGGTCTTATTCGGAGCAGTATCAATTCGCCATGTGTTGTTTGAGTCGTTATGCCATGAGTGAACAAGTCTTCATGAAACTGCACCCAACGTTTGTGGATTACATCGCGAGCAAATCCAATATTACTGAGATTTACTACTATGCCTTCGATAACAAATTCAGTGATTATCTAGTGGACCTTGGTGCCAAAAAAGTCGCGTATGACAGCCCAGCTCGGACCGGCTCTGTCAAAATCGGTCGAAAAGCATATCGAAAGTGTTTATTGAAATTGGATACTGCCGTGCTGTTAGCTCAGCCAGCGATGATCTACCTGCTCCACCAACATCAAACCAACATGGCTGCTCAAAGATAAATATAAAATGACTATGCAACGTTATTAACGGCTTTAGTTCGTATATTCCTAAGTATAAGAGGCTGAAATTCACCTAAAGAACACCATTCCATTAATACCTATTATTTTCTTATGAAATATATTCTCTTTGATGAACATTTCTCATTTTTAAGATAATGGCAAAAAATATTAGCTCGAATTAAAATTCAATTATTTTTGTTTGGACATTGATAAATAAAACAATAAAATCATTATTATTCATATGGTTATATGAAAGCAAAATAATATCCTTCATTTTCAACTAGGCATCTCATGCCTATAGAATACGCACAATGCCTTCTCAATTAAACGACAAACATAATACGATTTGCATGATATTTATGAGCAGCACGACATAAATATTAATGCATTTCCAACTTCCTATATGTCTCATCAATTTTAAATGATTGTACCGTACCGGAATACCATTTCTCAAAATTGACACATTTGGCAGAGAAATGTCATGCACATAACTTAAACGAAAAATAACAATTAGCTATGGACATGTTTTAAACCTATGGGGGAAGTAAAGTGTTCGGGAGTTATCTAAAATCAATAAGAACCACATTAGGGTTAACTCAGGAGCAAGCATCAATAAGACTAAATCTATTAGGTGGTGATTTAGCAAATATAGACTGTGTTACTTTTAGCCGATGGGAAAGAGGAATCACTCAACCGAGTCTAAGCCGACGAGTCAGAGTGCTTCGTGCATTTGAAAACAACCTGCTGCCATACCTTTGTAATTTAGGGTTAGATACGCCTTTAAAAGACGAGGTTGAACAGTTTGAATTGTCTTTGAAACAAAGATACCAAGACGCAATGTCTATCATCTCAGGGATTGACTACAAAAATGCTTACCCTGTTGTGTATGATCATATTGAAGAGGAAGAACTGAGCCAAAATAATGAGCAAGAATTCATTAATAGTCTGAACAACTTTCATAATCAGCTTAAGTCTTTAAATATTAAACATAGTCTTGCGACTATTGATTTGGTTGAATATCAGAAAGACAATCGAGCAATTGCTTATAAATACCTTTCCAAAGGTGAGCTAGTCGGTCATAACATTGGTATGTTTTTTACTGTGCCCACATTGGAAAATGAGCTAGATAGAACTAAAAAGCAACGCTTACCTATCGACACGATTGACCTTAGATTAACCAAGCCATTGAGAGAGAAAGGAGTATATTCTTACTACGCCATCAGTCAGCACTCCAAAAATGAACGCGTATTTCGTAAACAGCTGCATACAGAGTTCACTTTCTTGGCTCAAAACGCGCATATCCATCATTATTACGCAAGTGTCACTTTAAAGAGCTCGGTCGATGTGATGTTTAAAATGGGCTTTAGTGTTGCGGCTTACGAAGGAGAAAGCCCGGTAGGTGCAATCAAAGTTGGCGCTAAACGCTATACTCGCGCAATCATGTATATTGAAACCAGTGAGCTGTTTATTCAGCCAGAATTTCTCTATTTATTGACGTGTTGTGGTGTTTGTACTCATCGCCAATGTGACAGTTGTACAGAACACCCTAATTGCATTTGTTAAACAAATACCGGCTTTTACGCTTTGCTGTCGATTGTTAGTTTAGATTCACTGTGCCTTCATATCGCTATCTTTGACTTCTGATAACGGTTCACAGCTCTATAGCGGCATTCAAATGATTGCCGCTATATCACTTAGCAATCAAGATGCTCATCAATTCTCAAATGCTATCCTGCTCAACATCTAAGTCGTTAAGATCTATACCCAAGCGCTTTAATTTATTAGCAGGTGAAACGCATGAAAAAGATTCGCTATCCATTTAATTTGCACGGGACACTCTCAATTCAATATCGGGATAAAGTTAATCCAATATTTCTAGACACTAATGAAGAAAACCAATCCATCATTGATATTGATGACTTTGCAGTAAGAGCATTCAGCTATGAAGCGGAAGATCGTCTATTAAAAATCTCACTACAAAAAGCGGTAAATTTATCTGAAATAGCTGACTGTGATTCAGTATTGACGGGCATCGAACTTAAACAAAATAATATCAAACTTGATATCGTCTATTGCCTATATAACGCAGGCATTGTCAGCTCTAGTATCTCCTATCCTCTCGATGATGATTCGCCGATTGAATCCATTGCTATCGCGAAACCCCTGACTCTACACCTTAACTAACCTAACGTTTAAAACCGGATACGAAAAAGCCCTTAATTCGGCAAGAACAAGGGCTTTTCTGTCTGCGATTACTCATTATTACTTCTGATAGAAGGCGCGTTTTTTCTCATACATAGCTTCATCCGCGATCGAAAACAGATTTTCAATCGACACAGATTCACTTGAAGCCCCTCCAACAGAAAACTGAACTGGGTAGCGGTTATGCTCGGATAGCTCAACCCACTTATTCTGTTGAGATACCTCAAGACGTGTAATCAACTCGTTTAGAGCGTCAATACTCAAGTCTTTTGCAATGACGGCAAATTCATCACCACCAATTCTGTACAACAAGGATTTTCCGTTGAGAACCGACTTGATGAGTTGCGTTGACTTAGCAATCAAAACATCGCCACGGTCGTGCCCATAATTGTCATTGAGGTTTTTTAAGCCGTTTATATCAATCACAATAATAGCCATAGATTGCCAATGTCCTTGAATGACGGATTGGCAAGCAAACTCATAGTCTTCGTCAAACGCCTTACGATTAAAGCACTTTGAGAGTTTGTCTCGACGTGCGAAATCTTCTAACTCCAGCCACGAGTATAACTGCTTCTTAAATAGCTCCAATAAAATGCGATCTTCTCCTGTCATGACATAATTTCCATAACAGAAATAACCAATTTCAGCTCCCGTAGAAGATCGCATGGTTTTCGCATTTTCGCTGCGCGGTTTTTCAAAACTAAAGCGCATGTCTGAGTCAGGAAACAAGCGGGAGAGCCCTGAATTAATCACTTCCGGAATCGCATGGAACCCTACCCCTGCATGGCTAGTGGTAAAGTTAATCAGCGTCATGAGTTTTGCTTGGTGCGCTTCTTCGCGTGTTAAGTTTGCCCGCAACTCCGCCGTTTGCTCTTCAACTCGATGCTCTAGCTTTTGGTTGAAGTTCGCAAGTTGCGCGTTAGTATCTTGAACTTGTTGGTTGGCGTTTCGCAGCGCTTTGTTTCGTACTTCCAACTCATCCATCTGACTGGTCAATTGCGCCCAAAGCGAATCCAATAGGCTCATCAACTGTCTAAACTCTTTAAATTGAAAACGCTTAGGCGATAAATCTGGTCGTTTATTCGTTTTAAATCGACGCACGACCACTTCCATCTGACGAATAGGTTCTGTAAGCCATCGGCTTGCCACAATCGCAATGCATAGAGTCACAACCAAGGTCGCAATGATGATATTTAATAGCTGTTGCTTCGATTGCGTCAGTTCTTGGTTTCGTGCTGCGTCTGACACAGTGTGAATCATAGTCACTTCTAATGGCTTCACAAAACTGTTGTTCTGGACGGTAATTTTACTCAAATGATGCGTGGTATCCCCCTTGGTATTACTCACCGCACCATAGTGGAAGTTAACGCTTTCTTGAGCATATAAGAATGGTTGCGAAATTCGGATTAAATCCTGATATGACACTAAAACAACCAAATAACCTTGCGGCTCATACTCTGAACCTGGCAGCAGCGTGTACGGCAGTAACGGGCTGACAAAGGCGATACCACTTTGCCCCCCATTTAATACCAGCCCCTCATCAAAGTAAGTACTGTGATACATCTTACCTTGCTTATAAATATCTTCAGCGGCTCGAATTTTGGTCAGCAGCTTACTGTTTTCTAGGTGATATACTGAGCCATTGCTTTCGTACATTGGTTGCCAGTTTTTATCGATAATGTAAGTCGTACTGACATTGACCGCCAACTCTTCAAATGTCTCTATCATTTGCCAGATAATGGATGAATACAGGACGTTATCCATGCCTTGAACGAGTAAGCGATCCTTGGAATACCAGCGAGTTAAGTTCGCCACAAAGGTCAGGTCTTCACCTATCGTTTCTTGGATACCTTGATTGGTATTTTCCAGTTTAAGTTCTTTTTGCACCAACAAATCGGTTTGGTGCTTATCGATCATACTGGTGCCCACCCAATAAGCAGGCAGTAACGACCCTACCACCACAATCAAAGTTAAGATGCTACGCAAACTTATCATAAGGATGCTTTCCTACTCTTGTGAATGTGATTTGAATGTTTATTGATGAAGTCCACCACAAATTGAGCGGCGCCGTGTGCAGGCATGCCTGCTTTATAGCGCTTATATCCGCGAATCAACGCTTCCCAAGTCACCGCCATTTCTACGGTACTTGGCATGGCATAAGCGGGGGTCAGCTCTTTGTACAAATCGCTATAGTAGGTGTTCTCTTCGTCATACCATTTGCGGTTGATTGAGCGATTGGTAGAGATCAAGTTCTGGTTGATGATGACGTCTTCAATAAACTCCGGCTTTTGTACGATCATCGCCAGAGTACGCATTGCTTTTTTCTTCGCCGGATTGCGCATTGCTTCAGCATTAAATGCCAACACCTTACCGCCACTCAGTGAGTGCATGTGATGATTATTGTACGTCGGTAAACTGCTGATTCTGAGTTCTGTTGAGAAGTGTTGCTTCAGCTCACCTAGCGCCCAATCACCATCAATGAGATATGGCGCTTTCCCTTCAATGAACAACGCTCGCGCTTGATCTTGGTTGTAATCATCAATCACCACACCTTCTTTAGGTAAACGACCATAAAACTTAAGAGCCGCCGCCAGTGCACCAACATCAATATCGGTGATAGGTTGCGTTCTATGATCGGAAAACATAGGCACAAACGACATCAAGAAGTACATGTTCGGATACTGCATTGCGAGCGTGCTTTTGCCCTGTTTGGCATCTTCAATAAGCTTTTCCCAAGTTGGCTGTACTTCGTTGGTCAGCTTCGTATTCACATACAAAACCAAGTGATTACCTAAACCAAGCGGTACCCCATAAATGGCGTCGTCCACGGTGACGAGTTCCAGAGCTTTTGGCTCTATGCTTTTCTCTTCTAACCAGCTTGGCGGAATTTGGGCGAGATCAAAGTAGTCATGTAGTCCCAAGAAATCAGAAGGAACCCAAATAACATCAGGCACGGTAATACCAGTTTGCTTGGCGAGTAGTAGTTCTGAACGGATATTGTTTACATCGAACTCTCTGATCGCGAGTGTGTTGCCTGTTTCGGCTTCGAAGCGCTCGTTAATTTCTGCGACGGTAGAATATTCAATGCCACTCCAAACTTGGATCTCTTGAGCGGAGACCAAGGAGGAAAACAGAAATAACAACAACAGGCTCAGGTTTCTCACTAGAATTCTCGAAAATTGATGGTATTACAAAAGTAGCGAACGACTGGTGCTTATTCAAAAGTGCCGACAGGAAATGTGCGGGTGCTTCCATTGGTGGTTCACCCTACCATAGAAAGCAAAAAGCGCCGCAATTGCGACGCTTTCAAAGATTATATCACAGTTAGTGATTAAGCGTACTCTTGCTCGAACTCACGCATAAAGTCCACGAGAGCTTGCACTCCTTCAAGCGGCATCGCGTTGTAAATTGATGCACGCATACCACCAACGGCACGGTGACCTTTTAGTGCCTTCAGTCCTTTTGCATCTGCCAACTCTAGGAATGTGCCATCAAGTTCTGGTTTTGCTAGTTGGAACGGTACGTTCATCAGAGAACGATTCGCAGAGTGCACTCCGTTACGGTAGAAATCAGACTGATCGATGTAATCGTATAGCAGTGCTGCTTTTTCACGGTTTACTTGCTCGATCGCTTTTACGCCACCCTGCTCTTTTAACCACTTAAACACTAGACCTGATAAGTACCAAGCGAATGTAGGAGGCGTGTTGAACATCGACTCTTTTTCTGCCAACACTTTGTAGTCAAGAATACTCGGTAGCACTTCTTTCGCCAAACCAAGAAGATCGTCACGAACAATCGCAATTGCAATGCCTGATGGACCAATATTCTTTTGTGCACCAGCGTAAATGACACCGTATTGAGAAACATCAATTTCACGAGAAAGAATGGTCGAAGACATATCTGCAACAATTGGTTTATCCGTTACTGGCAGATCGTTGATTTCAATACCATCAATGGTCTCGTTCGGGCAAAAATGGACGTAAGCCGCATCTGACGAAATTTTCCATTCTGTTGCAGGTAGAACTGCCGCTTTACCGTCAATCACCGTTTTTGCGTTGAACACGTCAGGTTCACAGTACTTTTTCGCTTCTGCTACTGCGCTTTCTGCCCAGTAACCACCATCAATGTAGGTCGCAGTTTCCGCGCTACCTAATAGGTTTAGTGGAACAGCGGCAAATTGAGCACGAGCACCACCTTGGCAAAACAATACTTTATAGTTGTCTGGGATATTTAAAAGATCACGAAGGTCTTGCTCTGCTTCTTCTGCAACCTTAATGAACTCTTTGCTTCGGTGACTGATTTCCATCACTGAAGTCCCAAGACCTTGCCAGTTGATTAGCTCCTTTTGTGCTTGCTGCATGACTGCTTTTGGCAGACCTGCAGGCCCTGCACTGAAGTTAAATACGTTGTCCGTATTTTGTTCCATGATGCTCATTGCTCCTGCTAAGTAAAGATTACGAAATTAATATCACGTTTTTGCAGGGATAAAAACAAGAAAAGAGGTCTTACGACCTCTTTTTAAACTGGAAAAGCTAAAAACTTACTTTGTAAACTTCTCTATTGCATCAATGCAGGCATAAGCAGTGCGATTAAAGGAAATTCTTGTCCATTTTCGAACTTCAATTTCCCATCAGAAATTTGTGCTTTTAGTTCATAGCCCTTGTCTTTTTTCTCAATAAGTTCCATCACCATCAACTCGTCAACGCCTTCTTGAATGAATGGGTACAGATCCACCAACTCATCAGAGAAGTAAGTATTCAGCGAGCCTTTTGTCGCTGTCATTAGCTTCATCGGGTCTTGCGTGATGTGGTCGGTACCTTCCGGCACGGATAATTGCCATTCATTACGGAATTTGCCGTCTCCAAATGCAAGAGATAGCTCGTTGACTGATAGGTTAAAGCCTTTGCTAAACAAAGTATCAATATGCGGCAACAGCTTTTGAATCTCTTGCTCATCTAGCATTGGTGAACTTTGGTAAATCGACATAATTTGATCGAACGACTGGCTGTCAATATCACCGATAGCGAAATCAAGCTTGAAGTTATCAACGTCTGTACCATCCGTTAAACGCATTTGCTTAGCGTCTAATACCAACTGGGTGTTCAGTTTGTCGCCAGATTCATTCAGGGATGTATTGCCACTGTAGCTTGCGTTCTCGATTAGGAACATCGGGGCAAGTTGCGCATCAACAATATCCAGTTTTTGTAGAGAGAAAGATTGCTCCCCTAGCCAGTATCCTTTTGCTTGCTTACCTTTGCCTTCACCTTTCAGCTCTGTTAGATGAATCTCTTCACCATTTTCAAAGTCGATTTGTACCGAAGGAATCGACACTTGGTAGTTTAAATCACCCAGCACAGTCACATTACCTTTAACTTGCGCAGGACTAGATGAAAGGTGCATACCTTGAGCGTCGTTTTGGTAATTCCAACTTGCTAGGTTAAGCGTGAAATCCGTGTTTCCGTTGAGCTGAGTTTTACTGTGCATCGTCAACGGTAGGAAGTCCGCGTCAACGAGTTTAGAATCTGCACTTAAGCTCGTTAAACCATGTGTTACGTCGCTGGTCACATCAAAAGCTGTCGGAAGACCATCACGCTCAAGCTGCGCTTTGATTTCTGGGTCGACAACGGTGTAACGCGTCAGAACGACCGAAGACAGATAACCGCGGTCATATTCCACGATTTCACCTTTGACCATTTCATCGTTCATATTGGCGATGCCATCTTCAATGATAGTTTGACCAATCTGACCAACTGCTAACGGCCAACACAGCGCAAGAGAAATAGCGCCACCAATGGCACCGATTTTTTTAAGATTTTCCATAACGTCACTTATTGAGTATTTGTGCTCAGTCTAACCCAAACCCAAAGCGGATAAAACATTGAGATATATCAGACTATTGATGGTTATTTTAGTTCATTAATCGAGAACAATACTCAGCTCTCAACCATTTCTATATTTAATTGATATGTTGTTGGTGCCAAGTTTTAACCGGAGCTCAAACCACTGTGAACCGTTACGCCGTATTGTGCCTCGACAATAATCCAATCAGTGCCGAACAGTTTCGATTGGAGTTGTCTGCCTTTTCGAGCAAGTTTGATATTCTCTCTGTAGAATCGATAGAAGAAGCGCAGAGCGCTCTCGAATACCTCGAAGAAAGAGAACAAAAGGTTGCGCTGGTTATTGCGAGCCATCATGCACATTTTAATGGCGTTGACTTCCTCATCGGTCTCGACCGCAAGCCACACACTGAGCAAGCTCGCAAAATCCTTATTAGCTGCTCGTCCGATATTGAGGCCATTTTAACCGCCGTCAATGAAGGACGCCTCGATCACTGCTTAACCAAGCCTCTTCCGGATAAGGTCCTGTTCAATACGGCGCAAAAAGAGCTGACCCAGTTCATTCTCCGTCATGATAGAGAAGACTTGCTCAACTACAGCCAAATCCTCGACCAGCATAAATTGCTGCGCGCTCACATCGAAAATCAGATGAGCAACTATCAAGCAGGGTTCTTGAACGACTACCATGCCCTCTCTGATGGGGAACTCGCAGAACAAGTCATCACGGCGTTGCAACACTTCTTTGAACAAAATGACGATACCAAGGCTTGCCGTACCTACTCTCCTGAACACCTACTTACGATTGAAGGCGAGCCAAACAGTTTCTTGTGGTTTATTACCAGTGGTGAGGTAGCGCTCTACAAACGTGATGAACTTGGCATGCAACGTGAAGTGGTGCGCCATTCAAAAGGGAACATTGTCGGCGGCATGTCATTTGTCACCGGAGAGAGTTCGTTTTCAACTGCACTCACCCTAACAAAAACGGAAGTCATCAAGCTTGACAGAAATGTCTTCCGTAAGGTGATGCAAGGTGATTCTAACTTACTACCTCTGTTTACCAACTTGTTGCTACGTCACTTCAACCGACGATTGCAACGCAGTATCAACACTAAGTTGCAACTGCAAAAAACATTGGAATCATTGGAGTCCGCCCACCAGCAACTCATCGAACGCGAAAAAATGGCGATGCTGGGTCAACTTGTTGCGGGTGTCGCACACGAATTAAACAACCCCATTGCAGCTATCTTGCGAGGGGTAGAAAACCTAACTCTGACACTTGAAAACCTACTCACTCAGCTACCTAGTTACGAGGTTCAAGAAAAAGGCATTGGTTTACTGACAAGAGCTCAAAGCGCCAAACCGGCTTCGACCGCAGAACTCAGAGAGCGAGTAAAACAATTGAGTTCCAGCCTTCCCGACAGAACATTAGCAAAGAAAGTCGTTAATCTAGGGCTTGAGGGCGACCAAACTTTGGTTGCACAACTTAACCGTCAAAACGCCGACTCATTGGATTCACTTGGCACGTTAGAACAATATCATCAAGTCGGCGCATCACTTCGCTCAATCAATGTTTGCGCAGCTCGCATCGCTGATATGGTAAAAAGCTTAAAAGGCTACGCGCGCTCAGACGACGAAGGTTTACACTTTGCCAACTTACATGAAGGCATAGAAGATACGTTGGTGATCTTTGAGAACAAACTCAAGATGCATAAGGTCACAACAAACTACGCAGAACTTCCTAATACACTCTGCCAACCCATTGCTTTACAGCAAGTTTGGACGAATCTGATTTCCAACGCCATTGATGCCTTTCCTGATAAAGGCGAACTCACTATTCAATCTCGCTTGGTAGAAAAAAACCAACAAAAGTATGCCGTAATTTCATTTACAGACAACGGATGTGGCATCCCCGAATCGCAACAAAAAGCCATTTTTGAACTCAACTTTACAACCAAGAAAGAAGGTAATTTCGGTTTAGGTATCGGACTGTCTATCTGCCAACAGATTATGGCAAGCCATAAAGGCTGGATAGAGGTGGAATCTGAGCTCAACCATTTCACTTGCATGACCGTCTGGTTACCTATCACTCAAGAAGGAGATGAAGTATGACTAAATATCTGATTTTATGTGTGGATGATGAAAGAGAAGTCTTAGATAGTGTCCTTCAGGATTTGATGCCATTCGAAGAGAATTTCGTTGTTGAGGGTGCGGAATCTGTCACGGAAGCAAAACAGGTGATTGAAGAAATGGCGGAAGACGGTATTCAGCTTGCCTTGATTCTGTGTGACCACATCATGCCGGAGCAAACTGGCATCAGCTTTTTAATCGAACTCAGTCAAAATGGTGACACTAAATCATCTCGCAAGCTGCTCTTAACGGGTCAAGCTGGCTTAGAAGACACCGTTGAAGCAATCAATCATGCGAGCCTCGATTACTACATCGCCAAGCCTTGGAAAGGTGAAGAGCTCAGAGACGCTATTGTTTCGCAACTGACTGCTTTTATGATAGAAAATGATGACAACTTATTATCGTGGACATCCATCCTAGACGCAGAGGCAATCCTCAACGCGATGGCACAACGACGTGCAAGCTTTGGTGAATGAGAGCTGGGATAGAAAAACAAGTCATATTCGTCATCAACATGGCGCGTTTTTTGCTGATAAAACGGCACAATGAGTCATTTGACAAAACATCGACACATTTTTGTTGGTCGTAGACCTTCGTTTTTATTATGATGTCGAACAAATCAGATTACGGTTCAAGTGGTTACTTGGATCCATGGAACTATAAGACAAGGTTTATCGTTAGTTATGCGTAAAACACTATTAGCCGCTGCCCTTTTGTTGGCATCAAGCCAAGCTCTAGCTGCGAACGACTACAACGCTCCAGCAACAATGAGCAACTTTAGCTACGACTACATGGAAGCTCGCATTGGTGCTAGCCCAGTAACGTTCGGTGCTGGTTTCAGCAAATCAATCCACCCAAATGCACACGTAATCGCGCGCATCGACTCTGAGTTTGATGGTGATTTCGATTCAGCAGCAGGTTTTGGTTTCCACTCACCACTAAACAACTGGGCTGACCTAACGGGTGCAATGCTAATGCGCGTTGTACAACCGTCAAACTCAAGCAGCACTGACGTTGGTATGGAACTTAACTTAGGCGTGCGCCAATGGCTTGGTCCTCAACTAGAAGTTGGTGGTAAAGCGGGTTACGTTTCTATCGACAACGATGACGATTGGATCGGTTCTGTTTACGCTCGTTTCCACTCTACAGAGCTATTCTCTCTGGGTGCTGAAGCGCGTATCAACGACTTCTACGGTGATCAAGTAATGTTCACTACTCGCTTTAAGTTCTAAACGCCTACTGAGCGTACTTTCTTAAAGTATGAACTAAAAAACCGAGGCATTTACCTCGGTTTTTTTGTATCTACAAACTGTCTTGTTGCAATGACTAACTCAAATGAAGTGGCCAAAAGCATCAACTTCCTTTTGTCGCTTTCAACACTCACCTTTTATGACTCGCTAACTTCATCCTAAACGAGTCAATCATCGTGAAACTAAAGCGATTTATTCACACATTGCCAGCAGTTGTTTCTTGCGTGGTTCTTGGAGCAGCTTCCAGTGAATACCATCAGTGGCGCCAGCAAACTTCCATAGAAGCTTCACATCAACATCACTACCGTATGTCACTCTTACTTTATTAAATACTTCTACTGGTCCTAGTTCCAAAAACGTTTCTACGTCATCAATACCTGCTTTTTTGACCATACGCTCTAGCGTCAACTGCATATTTGGTAGGTCACGCAAACGTCTACTGGCTGAAGACTTTTGGTATTTACGTTCCTTAATAGAACATTCAATCGATTTTTGTAACAACGCGTCTAGACCCGCAAAACCTGAGTCAAATAGATCGGTTACATCATAGTAGTTAACGGTTGCCGTCGTTTGTTTTTTGACGTGCTTATATTTTTCACAGTTTAGTTGAGTAAATTCTTCATCTAACCCGTTACCACCACGTAAATAACAACAGTCGTTACTTACTAGTGCGAACATTGCGTCGTTGCTGAATAAACCAATCCCGCCAAACATTGAACGTTTTTGGTACTCACTAAAATTGCTTACATAGTTAAAAAAAGCTTGGTCTGTCATGTCCATTGACCTCTGTAATTGGAATAAATTACCCCGATTAGCGATGTCACCAGATGAACAGCAGCTTATAGCGAATTATAAATTGTCGATATGTTGGCGATATTTTTGTGAATTGCGCTCACCAACTGTCTTAATCATACTTAACGTTGAAAAATAAGTTAGGATCTATGTCACAGTTGCCGAACTACAAATTCCACATACGTGATTAGTTTCACATTTACTCATCCTTAAGCGATGTTTTTTTGACACAGCAACTGCCAAAAATCAAACATCATGGTGATAAATGCGGCAATTGCGAACGTGAAATAGGTATTTAATTGATAAGCAACATAGTGTGGAGGTACACTGTACGAAAGCTCTCTAGCACAACGTCATAATGGAACATCTATCATTTTTTTGGCTACCAAATAATAAAGATAAGCTTATAAAAGCACTCGAATCTGAGTTCGCTCACCTAGTAGAACAATCAATTTCTACCGGGAAAATCTCCCTTCCTCCTATCCCTGATGTCGTACTTAAAATCCAGCAACTCTGCACAGAAGAAAACACCACGATTTCCGACGTCGCAAATGCGTTACTAGAAGATCCTAGTCTTGCTGCGGTTGTGGTTCGCGTCGCGAATTCCGTGATTTTTAATCGCCGTAATATTACCTGTAATGACCTAACAACAGCGGTATCTCGCTTAGGCATTTTACGAGTGAGGGATATCGTCACAGCTCAAGCAATTGAACAGTTAAAGCATTCGGTCAACCTTTCTAAAGACTGCAATAGTATATTGGTGAAAAGTGCCGCGGTTTCTCGTGAGCTAGGCGCAACTATGGTATTGGTTGTACAAGAGTTCCGTAAGCATGAACCAGCGACATACGGTCACCTAGAGCAAGAAAAAGCGCTATTAGTAGGTTTGTTGGCGGATATTGGTCTGTTCTGTCTCATCAACGAATACCACTTATATCTTGATCGTGGTAATTACTTAGATGCAGATATTGCACTACAAATATTCCAAACGCGCTGTTCTGCGACAAGCAAATTAGTATTGGAGAAGTGGGGTTTTGACAATGTTTTCCGTGAGGTTTCATCGAATGAAAAATATGAAGCATCGCGCCCAGAAGTCAGCTACCTAGATATTGCTCGTATCGCAAACCACTTATTAATGTTCCGTAACCAAGATGAACGCATTGAAGATCATGAAGTGGAATTCAATTTAACGGGTGCAGAAATCTTGTACGAGTTGAGCAATATGAGTGATACTGACTTCCATTGTGAAATTAAAGAAGTTCTAAGCGCAAGCGGTCTTTAATCTCTCAATACTTCATTTTAAGCCACGCTAAGCATCAGATAGTATTCTGAGCTGTTTATGCGTGGCTACGTATTTTGCTTACCTCATAAAGGAATCATTGAGTTTTATGTTCTCAGGGATGCTATTTATCTTTGCCCCATTGGTGGTGGGCTACTTAATTCCAATTTCTCAGGCGTCGGTACTTGAAAAAATCAACAAGTCGACCTCATACCTGATTTACGTCATTCTCTCCTTGATGGGTTTAAGCCTTGCTGCACTCGACAACCTCGGCAGCAACTTGCAAACCATCTTGCTTTACGCTGGTACTTTCTTCGTCTGTTTGGGCGCTTGTAACCTACTTGCCTTGCCGCTAGTCGATAAACTGCTTCCTTTGCAAACCGACCAAAACCAGAAAAAACTCCCACTGTCTTCTATGGCATTAGAATCAATCAAGCTTGTTGTCGTCGTTGGTGGTGGTTTGATTGCCGGTTTGATCTTGCCAATTGGTCTTTCTTGGGTGGATACAGCGAGCGAATGGATTTTATTTCTTCTACTGTTCTTTATTGGCATTCAATTGCGTAATAGCGGCTTAACCCTTAAGCAGATTCTGTTGAACAAACAAGGCATGGCGATTGCGACAGTCATTATTGCAACTTGTATGCTCGGTGGTGCAATTGCCTCAGTGATCTTGGATTTACCACTCTACCAAGCGCTGGCAATGTCTTCTGGCTTTGGTTGGTATTCGTTAGCTGGCATCTTGATGGGTGATGCATTTGGTCCCATTTTTGGCGGCGCTTCCTTCTTGATTGAATTGATGCGTGAGTTGGTCGCATTAGTTGCTATTCCATTGTTTATTCGCACCTACCCTTCAACAGCCATTGGTTACGCAGGAGCAACAGCAATGGACTTTACCCTGCCAGTCATCCAGACAACTGGGGGTGTTCGATGTGTGCCTGTCGCAATCGTAAGTGGTTTTATTTTGAGCTTATTGGTGCCTGTCATGATGCTTTTCTTTGTGTCTCTTGCTAGCTAGATCTCAGGAATATTCATTAACATCCATTACAATACGGCAAAAATTCAAATACCCACGTAACCTCAAAATGCTCAATTCAAAGAGAATTTTCTGGATTACCGCTTAGTTATCGAGCCCTTTGATTTTTAAACTCTTGGATCGGTAATCAGTGACAGGCAAGGCATAGTGCCTATTGGGGTTACAAAGGGAATTCAACCAAAAAGGAATAACAATGAAACGCTTTGTCGTTGCAGCGCTCCTCGCTACAAGCTCAACTTTTACCTTTGCTGCTGACCAGCAATGTCTTGCAAACAAATACGACGGTTATATAGACGCCTCTTTACAGTGGTATCAAGACCTTGTAGACCTAACCGTTACTCAATACCCAGATTTGAAAGAAGTAAGTCAATGGTTCTTAGAAGGCCGACAACACCACTTTGAATTAAACCGTGAAGCGGTACATTACTTCCTGAAAAATGATCCTAGCCGTGTTGCTACAGAGCAACCTGTTGAAGCGTGGCTCAAGCTAGAACAACACGATGTGAAGCAGCTTGCAACACGCAGTGATGAGCTCGGTCAAGCTGCACAAAAAACGTTTAGTGATCGTCAATCGGCGAACCATCCTAAGAACTATGACCTACGTTCTGCATTTGCTGACTTATTGAGCCACCCAAAACAGATCGATTCTGCGCTTAATAAGTACAATCAATCAATTGCTAAGATTGAAAAGCAGAAGTGTGAATAAACCTCGCCCTAGAATTTCATTTCAGCAACATGGGTTTCAATAATTAAAACGGGACTTTGCGCCCGTTTTGGTTTAGATTGTGCCGCTCGCATTACCAAAATAACTACAAAGATTCTTTGCTATGGTTAAGGAACAAAAAACCGCTGACGTTAGCTTCGAGAGCTTGTTAAAGATCTTCACAATTCCTGAAGGTCCAGATTCTACGTTGACCAAAATCGACGAGAGTCTCTCCCAGAACTTGAACAAATTTCTTCGTGAACACATCGTGGCAGAAGAAAAGCCTTTACGTGAAATTGAGAAAGACTTTTCTTCTGCTCAGATTCCTGAGCAACCAGAGTTCGTGTCAGACCATACCGAGCACCTACTAGATACCTTGGTATCTCACTCGGTTCATACCTCTGCGCCAAGCTTTATTGGTCACATGACTTCTGCCCTGCCGTATTTCTTAATGCCGCTGTCGAAGATCATGATCGCCTTGAACCAAAACTTGGTAAAGATTGAAACTTCGAAAGCATTCACACCACTTGAACGCCAAGTACTTGGTATGCTGCATCGCCTTATTTATGGTCAGGACGACAAGTTCTACCGTAAGTGGATGCACAGCGCGAAGCACTCTCTCGGTGCATTTTGTTCTGGCGGTACCATCGCGAACATTACTGCGCTTTGGGTTGCTCGCAATAAAGCACTAAGAGCAGATGGCGCATTCAAAGGTGTAGAAAAAGAAGGTCTGTTCAAAGCCATGAAACATTATGGCTATGAAGGACTCGCAATTCTGGTTTCTGAGCGTGGGCATTACTCACTGAAGAAAGCTGCCGACGTACTTGGGCTTGGTCAAGAAGGATTAGTTGCCGTCAAAACAGACGCAAACAACCGCATTATCGTTGATGACTTGAAAGCAAAAATTGCGGAACTTGAGTCGCAAAGTATCAAGCCTATTGCAGTGGTTGGTGTTGCTGGTACGACAGAAACCGGTAGCGTTGACCCGCTTCCTCAAATCGCTGAAGTGTGTGCTGAACACGATTGTCACTTCCATGTGGATGCAGCATGGGGTGGTGCGACACTGATGTCGAACAATCATCGTCACCTACTTGGTGGGGTCGAACTTGCAGATTCTGTGACGATTGACGCGCATAAACAACTCTACATCCCTATGGGTGCAGGTATGGTTCTGTTTAAAGACCCAGATGCGATGAAGTCTATCGAGCACCACGCACAATACATTTTGCGTAAGGGCTCAAAAGACCTAGGTAGCCACACCCTTGAAGGCTCTCGCTCCGGTATGGCGATGTTGGTTTACGCGGCAATGCATATCATTAGCCGACCTGGTTATGAACTGCTGATTGACCAGAGTATCGCCAAAGCGCGCTACTTCGCTGATCTTATTAACGAGCAAGAGGACTTTGAGTTAGTGTCTGAGCCTGAGCTTTGTCTGCTGACTTACCGTTATTTGCCAACCAATATGCGCGCAGCATTAGAGAAAGCACAAGGTACGCAGAAAGAGAAACTGAATGAGTTACTCAACCAACTGACTCAGTTTATCCAAAAGCGCCAGCGTGAAACAGGTAAGTCCTTTGTGTCACGTACTCGACTGAACCCAGACCAATGGCAACGCATGAACACCATTGTATTCCGTGTTGTGTTAGCGAACCCATTGACGACCAATGACATTCTAAGTGCAGTATTGGACGAGCAGCGCGAAATTGCTCAACAAGCCCCAAGCTTAATGGCAAAAATTGAAGAAACTGTCGACGACATTCTCAATTCTTAAGCGCCAATGTGAGTTACATCAAATTGAAAATTTCTTTCTTTTTGATGTAACTCAATCATCATTATTGTGCCACTAGAGCAACAAACCATCGATCCCACATCCAATTCTGTAGTTTTTACAACATTTTGTTTGAGGCTTGTCAAATTCTCACGAAATAGTAACCGTATTTGGTTTAGCCAGATTGAGGATCGGGTTTATACTGAGTTTATGGCGCTGGTAGTTTTCGTTAACGCCCCTCTAGACCGAGAAGCCTTTGGGTTTCCATTCGTTAGCAGAGCCAGCGAGTTGTTCTCTATACCCTCGTGAACACTATGAATACATTAGAAAAAATTCAAAAAAATCTGGAGAATTTCAGTAAGTCAGAGCGCAAAGTTGCGGAAGTGATTATGGCGTCTCCACAAACTGCAATTCATTCAAGCATTGCAACGTTAGCTAAAATGGCTGACGTGAGTGAGCCTACTGTTAACCGTTTCTGTCGTCGTCTGGATACCAAAGGTTTCCCAGATTTTAAACTTCACCTTGCGCAAAGCCTTGCCAATGGTACACCTTACGTTAACCGTAATGTGGAAGAAGACGATGGTCCTGATGCCTACACGCACAAGATTTTCGAATCGACAATGGCGTGTTTAGATGTCGCAAAAAACAGCCTTGATGCGATGCAAGTTAATCGTGCAGTTGATCTCCTGACTCAAGCGAAGCGCATCTCATTCTTCGGTCTAGGTGCTTCTTCTTCTGTCGCACGCGACGCTCAAAACAAGTTTATCCGCTTCAACATTCCTATTACTTGTTTTGAAGATATCGTAATGCAACGCATGAGCTGCATTAACTGTAGTGACAATGACGTTATCGTTCTGATTTCTCACACGGGTCGTACTAAGAGCCAAGTTGAGATTGCGAACCTTGCACGTGAAAACGGTGCAACCGTTATTGCAATCACAGCAAAGGACTCACCACTAGAGAAAGCGAGTTCACTGGCTATTACACTAGACGTGCCAGAAGATACCGACGTGTATATGCCAATGGCAAGTCGCGTAGTACAAATGACGGTTATCGATGTCCTAGCAACAGGCTTCACGCTGCGCCGTGGTACTGGCTTCCGTGAAAACCTAAAGCGAGTAAAAGACGCATTGAAAGACAGCCGCTACGATAAGCTAAGTCAATACTAACGAATCGACTTAGTCTGTAATAAAAAATAGAAAGGGGAGCTAAGTAGCTCCCCTTTTCGTATCTGTTCAGGTCGTATTTCTATTGATTCACATCCGATAGATCTGAGCGAGACTCCAGCACTTCTACTGAACTTACGTGATGCGAACTCTCTCCTACACACGCATCGCTACAATCACAAACTTGACGAAGAATGTACACCAACCGATCCTGCGTAAGGGGTAAGGGGTTGCCTTTGATTGCTACTGACTTCAAAGCATCATCCGCAACTTGCTCAAAAGAAGTTTGGCATACTCCAAACTTACCTAACTGAGGTAGCGCTAGCTTATCTAACACCATTTTCACCCAAAGCACGCCATCGTGCTCATTGGCATTAGTTCGGTCCGTCACTAATTGCGCTAAACGCTTATAACGACTGATCACATCACTTCGTCCTGCTTGCTTTGCCGCATTGATATTCTCTTGCATCACATGCGGAGCCAGACGTGCAGTAATCACACTATGCGGCGCATCAAGCTTGCCTCCCAATGCGGAAGCTAAACCATGCGCAGCGCCGAGCTTGGCATTTGTGATTGCCATTCCGCCTAAAAGTGCCGCAAAAGAAAGGTCTGATCTGGCTTTGTGACTGTCTTGTTTACACCCTGCAATTACTGAGCGGCTTAAGCGACGTAAACCTTCTTCACACACCATATCGGTAAGAGGATTTGGATCACCACAAACGTAGGCTTCCATAAGGTGAGTAAACGCATCCATCGCGCCACGACCAGAGGTATACTGATCAGTACCATAGGTTAAGGTTGGATCAACAATCGCAACGTCTGCGAGCATTTCCGGGCTTCTTAAGCTAACTTTCACTTGGTCTTGCCCCGATTTAAGCACAGCATTTCTGGTTACCTCTGACCCTGTGCTTGCTGTCGTAGGAATAGCGATAAAATGAATCGGCTTGGTTTTCAAAGGCACGTTTCTTCCAACGACTTCGACGTAGTCATAGACGTCACCTTGGTTAGGTATGATCGCCGCAAGCGCTTTGCCCATGTCAATGACACTACCCCCTCCAATCGCGATAACCATATCAGGTTGGAACTTACGTCCAAGCACTGCGGTTTCTTCTACCATTGTGATATTAGGTTCACCATTGATGGCAACGTGCTGATAACGCATGTTCTGCGCTTTTAGATAATTAATGATAGGTGTAGCACGTTGCGTATCTTTACCAGTCACCAGTAAAACGCTGTAGCCAAATTGATTGATTACAGACAGCGAAGATTGGAGTGCTCCCTCGCCGAAGATAATCCGTGTCGCAGTCATAAACTGAAACATACACTTCCTCCCCAAAACAACAACTCACACTAGAGTGCTATGCTTTCCACCAAAAAAAGTTGACCAAGTGCACCTTGCCGCCATTAACCCTTCAAAAAGTATGTTTTTATGCGTCACTTCACATACTTACGTCATGTGCTTTTGCGGTTAAGAATCATTCTAAAAAGTGACTTTTCATGGCTTTAAGCTTAGTGCGTGTTTAGTTTTTATACGATAGATTTCGCCTATCGAGACAAGAGGTAAATGCTGCTTTATTTCCGTATCTGGATCGGGCATAGTTGTCTCAAGAAACGAAAGCATGTACCGACATGAAGTCTAGTTGTGCTTTCACAAAGAATAGATTTTAGGAGAAATAAGATTATGTTCGTAGTTATCTTTGGTCGCCCAGCTTGCCCATTCTGTGTTCGCGCGAAAGAGCACGCAGAAACACTTAAAGCAAAACGTGATGACTTCAACTACCGTTACGTAGACATCCACGCTGAAGGTATTTCTAAAGCTGACCTAGAGAAAACAGTTGGTAAGCCAGTAGAAACTGTTCCTCAAATCTTCATCGACCAAACACACATTGGTGGTTGTGATGATTTTGAAGCTTACGCAAAAGAGCACCTAGGTCTATTCGACGAGTAATCCAAATTACTGAATTTTTAAAAGCCGCTATTAGCGGCTTTTTTATTGTTTATTCAATTTGTTATTCCCTTACGTCAAGTAATAGTAAAACCTAAAAAAATTCACTTATCTTTTTGCTATATTTAGTTACAATTCGCAATTCTTAATCTTTTATTTGGCACACACTTTACCGAGCCACACAGTGAACATAGACGTCGTACACCTTCTTGAACAAAACCCTATTCTTCTAATCTTCGTCGTATTAGCAATTGGTCTTGCCATTGGTAAAATTCGCTTTGGGAACCTACAGTTAGGTAACTCCATAGGCGTCCTCATTACTTCTCTTGTTATGGGTCATCTTGGTTTCTCCTTTAACGCAGAAGCCCTAACCATCGGCTTTATGCTATTTATCTACTGTGTAGGTATTGAAGCTGGTCCAAACTTTTTCGGCATATTTTTCCGCGACGGTAAACATTATTTTATTTTGAGCATGACCGTATTAGTCTCAGCGGTAGGGTTAACCTATTTCTGTAGCCATTACATGGGACTCGATTTTGGTTTATCTGCGGGTATGATGGCCGGCGCTCTTACCGCTACGCCTGTATTGGTGGGCGCACAAGATGCGTTGAATTCTGGTCTTGCAACCATCCCACGAAACATGGATTTTTCTTTGGTATTAGAAAATCTATCGGTTGGTTATGCGATGGCTTATTTGGTGGGTTTGATCAGTATGATCATGTTCGCCAAACTGTTGCCAAAACTGCAAAAGCAGAATCTATCCGATTCAGCTCAGCAAATTGCGCAAGAACGTGGATTGGGTAACTCTAGCCAACGTAAGGTCTACTTACCAATCATCCGCGCGTACCGCGTTGGTCCTGAGCTAATTGACTGGACAGATGGTAAGAACCTTCGCGAATTGGGCATTTACCGCCAAACAGGCTGCTACATAGAGCGTATTCGCCGTAATGGTATCCTTGCTCACCCAGACGGTGATGCAATCCTACAAGAAGGTGACGAAATCGCATTGGTAGGCTTCCCAGATAGCCATGCACGTCTTGATCCAAGCTTTCGCAACGGTAAAGAAGTATTCGACCGTAACTTGCTGGACCTTCGAATCGTCGAAGAAGAGATCGTGGTTAAAAGTGATGCAATTGCTGGCAAGCGCCTATCTGATTTGAATCTATCGGAATTCGGCTGTTTCTTGAACCGCGTAGTGCGTGCTCAAATTGAAATGCCAATGGACTTGGACATTGTTCTAGCCAAAGGTGATGTGCTCCAAGTAAGTGGAGAGAAGAGTCGTGTTCATGGTCTCGCTGAGAAAATCGGTTTCATCTCGATCCACAGCCAGATGGCAGACTTGCTCGCATTCTGTAGCTTCTTCATTCTAGGTATTATGTTTGGTTTGGTGACCATGACGTTTGGTCAAGTGTCATTCAGCCTAGGTAACGCAGTTGGCCTGTTGCTTTCAGGCATCACGCTGGGCTTCCTACGAGCGAACCACCCTACTTTCGGTTATGTACCGCAAGGGGCATTGAATATGGTCAAAGACTTAGGTTTAATGTTCTTTATGGTTGGCATCGGCTTAAGCGCCGGTGGCAAGATGTTTGAACACTTAACTCAAGTGGGTCCACAAATCATCGGTTTGGCATTTATCGTTAGTGTTGTGCCTGTCGTGCTCGCGTACCTAGTTGGCGCTTACGTACTTAAGATGAACCGTGCTCTACTCTTTGGTGCCATCATCGGTGCTCGTACGTGTGCACCAGCAATGGACGTAGTGAACGAATACGCGAAGTCGACTATTCCAGCCCTTGGCTACGCAGGTACCTACGCGATTGCCAATATCTTAATGACTTTAGCCGGTACGATTCTGATTATTTTGAGTTAATCTCTTTGAGCGCGCTTTTCAGGTGTGTTCAAGCAGCGCTCATTTTTCAGCACAGAGATTCAAGACACAAAAAAGGCGCTCAATGAGCGCCTTTTTAATACCGTTAGAAACGATTAGATTTGAGTGAAATCTGTTTCTACTGCTGGGTTAACGTCTGCTTCGTAATCCACACCGTCAACACCAAAGCCGAATAGCTTCAAGAACTCTTCTTTGTACTCAACGTAGTCAGTCAGCTCTTTTAGGTTTTCAGAGGTAATTTGTGGCCATAGATCTCGGCAGTGTTGCTGGATATCTTCACGTAGTTCCCAGTCATCCAGACGCAGACGGTTTACTTCATCTACTTCTGCTGCGCTGCCGTCTTCTTTGTAAAGACGTTGGCTGAACATACGGAAGATTTGCTCCATACAACCTTCGTGTACGCCTTCTTCGCGCATTTTCTTGAACACCATCGCGATGTAAAGAGGCATGACAGGAATTGCAGAACTTGCTTGAGTCACAACAGACTTAAGTACCGCTACGTTTGCGCTACCGCCAGTTGTTGATAGTTTCTCGTTAAGTGCTGCTGCTGCGCGGTCTAGGTCCATTTTCGCTTTACCTAGAGCACCATCCCAGTAGATCGGCCAAGTAAGCTCTGTACCGATGTAGCTGTACGCCACAGTTTTGCAGCCATCTGCTAGAACGCCAGCTTCTGATAGTGCATTAATCCATAGTTCCCAGTCTTCACCGCCCATTACGGTTACTGTGTCTTGGATTTCTTGCTCAGTAGCAGGCTCTACGCTTGCTTCGATGATTACGTCTTTGTTGGTATCAACAGCAGTCGACGTGTAAGTTTCACCGATAGGCTTAAGTGCTGAACGGATCAGTTCACCCGTTTCTGGCATTTTACGTACTGGAGAAGCCAGTGAGTAAACCACCATATCCACCTGACCAAGGTCTTCTTTGATCAGATCGATTGTTTTCTGTTTTGCTTCATTTGAGAAAGCGTCGCCGTTTAGGCTTTTCGCGTACAGACCTTCTTCACGAGCTAGCTTCTCGAAAGCAGCCGCGTTGTAAAAACCTGCTGTACCTGGCTTCTTCTCTGTGCCTTCTTTTTCGAAGAAAACACCAATAGTTGAAGCGCCGCCACCAAATGCCGCAGCGATACGAGAAGATAGACCATAGCCACTTGATGCACCCACAACAAGAACGCGTTTTGGCGCGTTTTTAATTGGACCTTGCGCTTTAGTGTAAGCAATTTGTTCTTTTACGTTAGCTTCACAACCCACTGGGTGCGTAGTAGTACAGATAAATCCACGAATTCTAGGTTTGATGATCATATTCAACTTCCTTTAAAAAACGTTGCTAGGATAAAAGGTTCAGCCCTACTTCGCACCTAATTTCTGTAAAAATGCTGCGAAAATGCAAGTGGTTGGAGCACTCAACAAAAAAGCTATAGGCTCAAACACGAAAAAGCACCTCAATTGAGGTGCTTTTCTTATTTTATGCGCGGTCGTATTACGCTGCCGAGTTCAAATGCGATTTTTTGCTTGGTGCATTAGTACGAACTTCTGAAAAGTCGTGGCTAAAATGGTCGACTTGAATCGCTTTATAGCGCAGTTTGTCTGCTGCCATAATTTGATCAATTTCTTGCTCAGTAAGTACGTCCGCTTCGAATGCTTGTTGCAGGCGGTCATGCAATAAACCTTTACGCGCTACCTTGCCATCTTTCGCTGCTTTCATCAGTTTGCGTTCAAGAGGCTTCACGTCGTACATCGCAAGGAACGCTCGTTCCATGAGCCCTACGCTATCATCCTCTGATTGACCGATGTAGCATAAGCTCGTCATTCGGTCACGTTGAGCTCCAGGCGTCATCATTGCCTCAGCAAGGCTCACACAGAGCTCATCGCTTGGAGCTTTGAAGTGATTACCCAATGGGAACAACAGACCTTTCAGAACGCCACCGACGTATTTCACTGGGAAGTTTGAATACGCTTCATTAAGCGACTTCGATGCATTGTACAAACAGTGCTGAACGGCATAGTGCACAAAGTTCAAATCACCTTGTTGACGACCTTCATCTTCGTACTTCTTAAGTGCAGCGGACGCCATGTACAAGTAACTCAAACCATCACCAAGGCGTGCAGAGATCATTTCTTTACGCTTCAGATCGCCACCTAGAGTTAACATTGCAAAGTCTGCGCTCACTGCAAGTGCGCGGCTTAAGCGCGTGATGTCTTTATAGTATTGCTGCGTAGGACCGCTCATGTGCGCTTTAACAAAGCGAGAACCTGTCAATGCCGCGCCAAGAGCACCAAAAGTATTACCCATCGCATGTTTAATATGTTTGAACAACAATTCGTCAAACTCTTTTGCGCCTTCTTTTACATCTGGGTTTGCTGCTGCTTCCATTTCTTTCAAAACATATGGATGACAACGTGTCGCACCTTGACCGAAGATCATCAAGTTGCGAGTCAGGATGTTTGCACCTTCAACGGTAATCGCAACGGGAATACCCAAATAGTGCTTAGCTAGGTAATTCATTGGGCCATCTTGAATTGCACGTCCTGCATGAATATCGAAAGAATCGTTCAGGATAGTACGAGCCATTTCGGTCATGTGGTATTTGGCAATTGCGGTCACGATGCCCGGCTTCTCCTTCATATCCAGAGAAGTGGTTGTCAGCGTTCGTGTCGCTTCCAACAGGTAAGTTAAACCACCAATGCGACCCATCGCTTCTGCCACACCTTCAAACTTACCAATCGACATACCAAACTGCTTACGAACATATGCATAAGCACCGGTTGTACGCGTTGTAAGGTGACCAATCGCGGTGCCAAGTGCAGGAAGAGAGATACCACGACCAGCCGATAGACATTCCACCAACATACGCCAGCCTTTACCTGCGTATTCGGAACCACCAATCAACCATTCCATTGGAATGAATACATCATTACCGCGTGTTGGACCGTTCATGAATGCAGAGCCTAGTGGGTCGTGACGCTCACCGATCTCCACACCTTCATGATCTGCTGGGATAAGTGCACAAGTAATGCCCACGTCTTTTTTGTCGCCAAGTAGACCATCAGGATCTTGAAGCTTAAATGCCAACCCAAGAACTGTTGCTACTGGCGCTAGAGTGATATAACGCTTATTCCAGCTAACACGGATACCAAGAACTTCTTCACCTTCGTGAGTTCCGTAACACACTACGCCTTGATCTGGAATGCCACCGGCATCAGAGCCCGCTTCTGGACCTGTAAGGGCGAAACACGGAATGTCCGTACCATCTGCTAAACGAGGCAACCAATAATCTTTCTGTTCTTGAGTACCATAGTGAGACAGCAACTCACCAGGCCCCAGAGAGTTTGGAACCATCACTGATACCGCAGCACTGATACTACGTGTTGCGATGCGAGAAACGATGGTCGAGTTAGCCAGTGCTGAGAACTCACGACCGCCATACTCTTTTGAAATGATTAACGAGAAGAAACGCTCTTTGCGCAAGTATTCCCATACTTCAGGCGAAAGATCTCTGTCTTCCTTAACGATCTTTTGGTCATCAAGCATTTCAAGCAATGTTTCGAGTTCATTGTCCATGAAAGCTTGTTCTTCAGAAGAAAGCGCAGGTTTTGGATAATGATGTAACGTCGTAAAGTTAGGTTTGCCTGAGAACAGCTCAGCATCCCACCATACGCTACCCGCTTCCATCGCTTCTTTTTCCGTGCTCGACAATGGAGGCAGTACTTTCTTAAACATTTTGAATGCCGGGTCACTAATCCATTTTCTTCGTAGAGAGCTCATAGTTCAGATCCTTTTGTTCACGTCACCGCTCGCGGCTTTAACTTATTTTATTATTGATTTAATTTCGTTTACTTGGCTGACATACCTGCCGACAAGTATGGAATCAGAAGATCAACGACAGACTTTGCATCGACCTCTTTTTCAAACTTACTTTCTGCAATCTCGGTTAACGCTTGGCTTGATGCCATAGTGAAAACACAAGTGCCTAGTGTGAAGTGCAATCGCCAGAACAACTGTTCTTCCGTCAATTCCGAATTTGCTTTCATGATGGAAAACATAAACAGCTTCTGCACTTCCTCATATCTTGTACTAATAAACCAACGTAAATGACCTTGGACATCGGTATATCCACGACCAATTAGCAACATAAATAACGCAGTACCATTCGGACGCACATCATTCAGTGCTCTTAGAGGCAAACGTAGCGATTCAAACACTTCATCCATGTTGTAATCATCGCGCGTGTTTAACTCGATCAAAGACGTCTTAATATTTGGCATTAGCGCTTCTAGGTATCGGTCTAATACTGCCCTCACCAGCGTTTTCTTATCGCCAAAGTGGTAGTTAACCGAAGCTAGGTTGACATTCGCCTTACCAGTAATGGTTCGTAGTGATGTGTCATTGAAGCCGTATTCTGCAAATAGTCCTTCTGCTACATCGAGTATTTTTTCTTTAGTTGTACTTCTCGGGGCCATTTCAATCACTCGTATTAAACAACTGTTTGAAATATACTCCCGAAACCTGAGATTAACAAATGATTAACATCACACTTTCAAGCATTGGTCTGACCAGATAAAAGAAGTGCGAACTTAAAGGAATGAATTTAAAGCGAATATTGTTTTGTGAAAAAAAATTCTAAAAAAAATGGAACTGTTTGGAATTGTCTCGGTCTGAATTACTGTAACAACTAGGGCATTTAAAGTTTCACAGGCCGTCAAACTTGTTTCTATCTAGTTGCTACATTGCTGCTTTTTCTTATTAACTCCTATGTTTGTATCCGCCCAGACAATTTTTCGTCTGGGCTTTTTTTCGTCTGTCATTTGAGTTTGCCGCCTTCACTTAACCTTGTATTACGTTGAACAAACTTCACCGATCCTCGGATACAAAAAAGCCCCCCTGTCGGGAGGCTTTCGTTAAATTATTCTATCTTAGCTTACGCTTTTTTCTCGCTTGCGACTTCTTCAGCCGCTTTCTTTGGCAAGGAGAAGTGCAGTAGTGCGTAACCAATTACAGCAGCTGTCGTTGAGCCCATCAGGATACCTAGTCGAGCGTAAGTATCAAATTCTGGACTTACATTGCCAAACGCAAGTGACGAGATGAAGATCGACATGGTGAAGCCGATACCACACAACACGGACACAGCGAAAATATGTACAAAGTTCACACCTTCTGGCAGCTTAGCCACGCCCATTTTCACTGCAGCCCAGCTAAATGTGAAGATACCAAGTGGTTTACCAACCAAAAGACCCAGCGCAATACCCAGAGGCAACATTGAAGTCAGACCTGACATCGATACGCCTTCTAGTGAGATACCTGCATTTGCAAAAGCAAACAGAGGAAGAATGCCGAATGCTACGTATGGGTGAAGTGCGTGCTCCATGTGTTTCAGTGGAGAGTGCTCGCCCTTCTTGCCTTTAAGTGGGATAGCGAAGCCGATAACCACACCTGCAAGTGTTGCGTGAACACCAGATTTAAGTACGGCAAACCATAGTATCGCACCGACAATCATATAAGGTGTTAGCTTGGTGACCTCTTTTGCGTTCAGCATGAACAAGACACCCGTCATGATGAAGCCGACAATCAATGCCATCGTTGATAGGTCGCCAGTGTAGAACAGCGCAATAATCACAACCACACCAAGGTCATCAATGATCGCCAACGCAAGTAGGAAAACCTTCAAGCTGATAGGAACACGCTTACCAAGAAGCGCCATGATACCTAGAGCGAACGCAATGTCTGTTGCCGCAGGAATTGCCCAGCCAGAAATCGCTTCTGCATCACCTGCGTTGAAAGCAACGTAGATAAGTGCCGGAGCTAACATACCACCTACCGCTGCAATTGCAGGGAAGATTGCGGTTTCTTTTGATTTAAGTGCGCCTTCAAGCAGCTCACGCTTTACTTCAAGACCGATTAATAGGAAGAACACAGCCATCAGGCCATCGTTGATCCAGTGAGACACTGACATACCAAATACATAAGTATGCAGCATTGCTTGATAACTTTCGCCAAGCGGTGAGTTTGCAATGGTCATAGCGATTGCTGCTGCAATCACAAGAAGGATACCGCCTGCGGATTCCATTTTGAAAAAGTCACGAATGACATCGTTCATGGTTTCGCCCTTATATTTATTATCTTAATAAACGATTAACAAAGAATGATGAGAGTGTATAGCTGCTGAAAATTTTAGAATAATCGCTTGTTTAGAGTTTAAACTTCGATTTTTCCGAGGTTTCATTTACGAAACATCGTATTTTTCAACAAGAACATAATTATTTACAAGACCTGCCTATCTCCTTATAAGCTCAATCTATTCACATAGACTACTATTAAGTTAGTATAATATCTGACTAATTTTCGTGATTAACGTGCGGTTTTACACCGAAAACTGCGTGTTTCAGTAACAAAAAAGCCACCCTTGTTGGGTGGCTTTTTCGTTGTTTCTAGTAACCGGTGAGTTGCATAAAACCCCAGGCTTCATTGGAACCCGATGCGAGTATCGGTCCTTCCCAATATGGAATCACAAAAGGAAGCCACATGTCCGATTTTATGATCCGTGTCGTTAAATTGATGTTTTGCCCGGGGACATTGATGATCCACTGAAGCGGTAGCCTTCTTCCATTAGACAAGTTAGTGACGTGCAGTGGCGTCATCGTCAGCTCTTTTTCTGTTAGGTTTATCACCTTGCCAGAACGCGTTGATAGTGTGCCGAATAAATGAGGAACCTGACCATTATGACGATAACGACTCACTGTAAGCGCTCGTCCATTATCAAGGTTAAACACAAACCAATCCCAACCTTGCTGCCCTTCGCCAATCAGACCACTTCCCCACTCCTTCTGTGTCCATCCAGAGCCTGATACCGGGATTTCACGTCCATTAAGGGTAAGGGTACCTTTGACATTGAGAAACGGCGCACTGAAGCTAAAAGACGCGATAGATTGCAGCGCATGTTTAACTTGGAACCCTTTGTCACCATTAACAACAAAAGGACCGCTCGTTGTAGTATTTAAGTCAATTGCAAACGTATCGGTCGAGACATCAAGATTTCCTGGGAATGGTGTGGAGCCAAGCGCACGCCAAGTCCAGTTGTCAATCCATAAACGGAAAGGACGATTCGTCATGCCCGCCTGCCCAATCCCTCCACGAGCGACACGCTGCTCTTTCCAAACATGCGAGCCAGAACTGACGACAATATGAGAGATAAACAATTGTGGGTTTTGCCAACCTCGAGTATCACGCTCGTCGGTAGCAACGCGGAAATAACTCCATTGAATGTTGTAAACCTTGCCGTGCTTGTCTTGCACCTTCGCAAAGTAGTTCCACCATTCATGTTGGTAATCTGGATGAAAACGGAAATCATGCGGCAGCGAAACGTGCTCATTTGGTAGAACTGGCTCGAAGATAGTCTTACTTTCGCGCTTTAATACATCGCTGATTTCACTTTGTTCAGTTGCTGTCGCTTCCGCCCAATACGTAAAATAAAGAGTCATGCCCGCGAGGGTGACAAATACGACAAACACTAATGCAGAAAGAGATAGCAGCTTTTTGAGTTTCATGTTTTTCACTACAGCGCATCCCTCAATGACTTCATTGGTGTGCTCTTAATCATCCTGATAACAGGTAAAGCTCCTGCTATCATGATCGCCAACATTGCCCATGCGATCGTTTGAGCGTATTCCCAAGGAATCGTCTGTAACTCTAGCGACCAACCAAATGATTGTTTAATGATGATATCAACGATCAAGTGTGCCAATGCTAAACCAAGTGGGACCGCAATGATGGCTGAGATGGTACCGAAGACAAATAGCTGTAAACCACCCAACATGACTAGTTCTTTGCCTGATACACCCATACACCGCAGTAGTGAGAAGTGTCTTTGCCGAGAAAGTTCTCCCGCAAGTGTTGCAAAGAACAAACCAAATACCGCAATGATCAGAGTGATGTTGCCCAAGGTGCCTGCAATAGCAAAGGTATGGTCAAACACACGCATAGCTTGGTTGTAGATATTGTTGTTATCAAAGACTCGGTCTTGGGACAAACGGAATACGTTCTCTAATCTACGCTTCAAGCCTTCGCCATTGACATTATCTTCCAGCAAAACACCAAGTCCAACATTACCAGAGCCCGCAAACGCGTACAGCCAATTACGATGAGACATCATGATTTGGTTATATGGGTTGCCATAATCGTAGTACACGCCAACCACTTGCCAACCTCCCCCTAAAGGAGGTTGAAGGTCGATATAGTCGCCAGGGCGAATGTCGAGCTTCAAAGCCATGGATTCACTTACCATTAAACTCTTAGAATGGTGCAAGTGATACCAGTAATTTGGAACGCCTAGTTTCACCGTAAGAGAGTCCAACTCCCCTTCTGAAGAACCCGTGCTCACCACTTGTAATGCACCGCGCTCAGTAGGGACATCTTTTTCCCAACGCCACCAAACAGCATCCACTTCGGGTTGCTCTTTTAACCAAGCACTCATGCGTGCTGCTGAGTTATTAGTTGGGTAAATATAGATATCAGCCGCAAGGCGTTGGCTCAGCCACTTATCCGTTGTATCACGGAAGCTGCCCACCATGGTTTCCACGCCAATGTTCGCTGCCAATGCGAGCATAAATGCCATGGTTGCTACACCACGATAACTCATACTTGCTGCAGCATCGGCAAAGAACCAACGTACACGAACCCAACGTAGTGAGTAAGAGAAGCTTTGGAACATATGCCACATCAAAAACGGCATAAACAACGCCACACTGATCAGCATGAGTGCGATAATCGCAAATCCCGACTCTTGAGTTTTTGGCGCTTGATAGACGGCAACTGCAGCTACACAGAACGCACACGCCGCGAAAGCCTGCCAAGAGAACTCTCGCCCAGCAAAACGCATCAGAGACAACCGAGAAGAAAGTCGAATCGGTTGTGACTTTAACAAGCGAATCAGCGGCCACAGACACGAAATCAAAGCGCCCATCGCTGACATTGCCAAACTGTACAGGCTCGACTCCCATGACCAGCCAATCGTCAAACCGACGTTTGCGTCATAAAGATCGCTCAAGCTTGAAGAGACAGCAGGGATAAGCTCATTTGCCAAAATAAGACCAAAGAAGTTACCACACGCCCAAGCAACAAGAACAAGGATGGTCAGTTCAAGCATGAGCGCTTGCGCCAATTGCATGCCATTCACCCCCGTTTGACGGAGGATACCAACCAAGCGCTGACGTTGAATAAAAGACAACGACATTGCTTGATAGAAGATGAATAAGCCAACTAAGAACGACAACATACCCATCGCCGTTAAGTTCATGTGGAATGCTTTTGTCAGTGACTCTAATTCGGAGCGGCTGTTACGCACCAGTGTCATACCGTTTGGCAGCATATTTTTTAGTGCCAACATTTTCTCTTCGGACATTTCACCACAAGCAATAGCGGACAAACCGGAGCTGCGCTTAAGCATACGAAGAAGAGAAATATCGGTAACGAGGCGAGTGCCAGAGAGTAAGTTGTCCGTATCGACTTTTAGCGGTCCAAGTCGACTGCCATCATTGAGCTCAATAAAGTCGCCATCATTCCATTGCATGTGTGCAGCCAGATCTTGGCTAGCAAGGATAGGATACGGAGGCTTCATTAAAGACAACATAGGAAGGTCTTTAAGTGATTTACCTTGGTGAAGCGGCAACAGCGCTACAGGATCAACGCCTACTAGCATCAGGCTTAAGTCGGCTTTCGTATCGAGATGAAGAATATCAAAAGGCGCACATTGGTTGAAACCAGCGCGACGTAATTGAATATAAAAGCCCTGAGGAATTTTGTTAGCAGAATGCTTAGTACGAATACGGTAAGGCAAAGGGTTTGAAAAAAGTTTCTCACCGGTTTCGTAGCTCTGTTTAGCGTGTTGGTTAATAGAAGTCACACCGACAAGGAGGGACACCCCGAGGGTTAAACCAAGCCAAACAAGAATGATTTGAAGTGGATAGCGACGGTAATGACCGAGTAGTGCCTTAACTACGGGCCATAACATGTAGCTGTCCTCCTTGAAGACGGATTCGACCTTCCATGTGTTCTGCCACTTTTTCACTGTGTGTCACCAGCAGCAAAGTACACTCTAACTGGCGAGCAAGACTCGTTAGCAAACGCATTACCGCTTCAGCATTACGCTCATCCAAACTACCAGTTGGCTCATCGGCAAGCAGGATTTTCGGTTCCATGTACAAAGCACGAGCAATCGCTGCACGTTGTTGCTGACCACCAGAGACTTCTTCAGGGTAACGACCTAAAAGCGGCATAAGGTCTAGAGCTGAAAGAATTTGACGCCACAAGCCTTTATCTTCTGGTAAGCCTTTTAATTGGCGACAAAAACGGATGTTGTCAGCGATGTTCAAAGTAGGAAGTAGGTTAAACTGCTGGAAGATATTACCAATATTGTTGCGGCGGTATAGAGTTCTTAAGTGCTCTGGAGCGCTGTGCATGGCGAAACTTGGGTACTGGATCTCGCCAGAATCAGCGGTATCAAGACCAGCTATCAAGTTAAGTAAGGTACTTTTACCTGAGCCACTTTCCCCCATTAATGCAACTTGTTCACCTTGTTGTAATGTTAATTCTGCCCCTTGTAGTACAGGATGAAATTCTCCCCCGTCTACATAGCCTTTACATAGGTCTGACAGTTTTAACATTGATTTTGCCGCTCAAATGGTGTTTAAAAATTGGAATCAGAATCTACACTAAAATCCTGTTGGTAGGAAGTATTTTGAATAGTTGATCACACTATCAGAGTACAAATGCAACTTGTCTCGCGACACCATTCAAGCTTCGATCAAATTTTTCATCCATTTCTTGCTCGCCATGCGGTGTAGACATGTTCCCCACTTCACCACTTCTTCGGTCAAAAACAGCAAATAAACCCACTGAGGCTCAAAACCAAGATAAATTGCACCAAAAGCAGCAAGAGGGATACTGATCACCCATTGCGCGATTAGATCTTGGTATAAACAGAACTTCACATCCCCACCAGCACGAAGTACACCAACAATAGCCATCATAGGTACAGAGCGAAGAACCACACCGATCGCAAGAATCACCATAAACTGTTCAGCTAGGTGGCGCGTTTCTGGCGTTAGAGCACTAAAGGCATCGAGAATAAGTTGGTTTGAGAGCAGAAGTAAAATCGCGACAACAACAGCTATCAACACATTGAGAATCACGGTTGCCCACGCTTGGTAGTAAACCGGACCAAAGTTCTTTGCGCCTAATTGATTACCCACCAATACCGCAGCAGCGTTAGATGAACCAATCATCATAGCAAGAGCAATCGACTCTACGGGCGTCATTACTGACAATGCCGCTAAGCCTTGCACGCCTGCTTGTCCCATAATCGCGTGATAAGCAAACAAGCCGCCCGCCCATGCTAGGAAGTTAAATGTTGTCGGAAGGGAAAGTTTTAAGAAACGGGTGATTTTATCCAACACTAAGCTGGCACGAATGTCATCCAAGCCAAAAGCAATGATGTGCTTTTTAAACCACAGATAACTGAATAAACAGGTTACTTCAATTGCGCCACTGATGACCGTCGCAATGGCAGCCCCTTTAATCCCCATCGCAGGAAAGCCAAATTGCCCAAAAATAAGCACCCAGTTAAGAAAAATATTAGACAGAATGCCGATGCCGCTAAAAAACGTACTTAACCCCGGTTGATGCATGGCGCGTAGACCCACCGCCATACTGGCAACACAAGCCACGGCAAACATGCTGACCGATGAGATCACCAGATAATCGGCACCAAGACGAATCACTTCTTCTGAATCTGTTGTCAGACGCATAATGGGCTCGGGGAACAACACAAATAACACGACAGTGAAAGCCGCGAATACCATGGAGATCATCCAAGTGAGTGAAGTACTCTGGCGCACCCCCACTTTATCGCCCGCCCCCCAATATTGCGCCGTTAACAACGCACCACCAGTTGTTACGCCAAGCAACATAATTGTAGTAACAAAGGTCGCTCTAGCTGCAACACCCACAGCCGCAATTTCTGCCTCGCCCAGCTGACCAAGCATCAACACGTCTACTAAGCCACGGCTGGAGAACATCATACTCTGTAAAGTAATGGGTAATGCGATAGCAAATAGTCGACGTAAAAACGACTTATCAGCATGAGTAACCAATTGTGAGAAAAAAGTCATGCTCGCTCCGACGACAACTTATTGATAGAACGGGAAAAGTGTCTCATGATTATACCCAGTGGTGACTAATCCACCAGCAATAAAAAGGACTCAGAATGAAAAAGGTGTTGGTACTTGGGGCTTCAGGATACATTGGTTCACAGCTTCTTCCACAACTGCTTGATAAAGGTTACATTGTCACGGCAGCGGCGCGTCATATTGACTATTTAGAATCCCGAACTCAGCCACACCCTAATCTCACACTCACTTATTTAGACCTCGCCGAAGCAGAAGCGACGCTCGAAATCGTGAATGATTTTGATTTGGTTTTCTTCCTTGTGCACGGTATGGCGCAAGGTCACGACTTTGTTGAATACGAATTAAACCTCGCAGAGAACTTCAAAAATGCCCTTGAGAAAAGTCGTGTAGAACACGTTATTTACTTAAGTGCAATTCAGCCTCAAACTGGCAACTCTCAACATTTGGCAGCACGCAAAGCGACGGGAAAGATCATTCGCCAAGCCGGTGTGCCTGTTACTGAACTTAGAGCTGGCGTCATTATCGGTCCCGGTTCTGCGGCATTCGAGATCATGCGCGACTTTGTCTATAACCTGCCGATTCTAATTGCACCTAAATGGGTAGACTCCAAAGCCAACCCAATCGCCCTACCCAACCTCAATCACTATTTGCTTGAATTGGCAGAAACCAAACCAACAGAAAGTGAAATTTATGAAGTTGGTGGTCCAGATACACTAAGTTATCGCGATCAATTTGAAGTAATCTGTAAGGTCACTAAGAAACCTTACCGACTTTGGTCAACACCCCTGCTGACACCTAAAATGGCATCGTATTGGTTAGCTATTGTGACATCTGTCCCCGCAAGTATTGGTAAAGCGCTACTTGCAGGTTTGGAACACGATTACATTGCTGATACCAAAGCCATTCATGAGCGATTCCCTCAAGAGCTGATCAGCTATGAGCAGTCCGTTACAGACACCATAGCAACTGAAGGGACTTTTGTGCGCAGTAATGTTTGGGGATTTGAGCCTGCAGCACTCAAACGTTGGCAACCAGGCTACGGGTACTATCCAAAACAAGCGGGAGCTAACATCAAGACCAAAGCCTCTGCGGAATCACTTTGGAAAGTCGCGCAAAAGATCGGAAGCCCGGAAAAAGGCTATTACTTTGCCAATCTCCTTTGGCGAACCCGCGAGTGGCTCGATATCTTCTTTGGTGGTGGGAAACCTATTCGAGTTTCACCACCAGGACCAGAGCTTAAGGTGGGTGACTTCATTGATTCATGGAAAGTCATTCGCTGTGAAGAGAACCAGTTCCTCTCACTGTTCTTTGGAATGAAAGGACCGGGACTTGGTCGTTTGGAAATCACGATTAAAGACGATGGCGAAGAGCGTGAGTTCGACATTACCGCATGGTGGCACCCACAAGGCTTTCCGGGCTTACTTTACTGGTTTGCGATGATGCCCGCGCACCTATTTATCTTTAAAGGAATGGTGAAAGCCATCGCCAAAGAAGCAGAAGTGCTGGAAAGCCAAAGCAAAGTCCAACCTGACGGTTAAGGCAATAATCGGCGGATATTTTCTAGATGAGCAAGTATTTCTTGCTTGTCATAAAGTGTATCCGCCTTTGCTGATGTGCTTTGTCGTTCAACCAAGCTGACAGGCAATACTTCTGACACAACACCTTGCCCTTTTTCCATCTGACTCAGCACTAACTTGACCGCCCTTCGTCCAAGTTCGTTGAAATCTTGCTTAATCGTTGTCAGAGGGGGTGAGAAAAATTGGCTATCTTGAATGCCATCAAACCCAACCACAGATACGGTTTTAGGTACATTAATACCCGCCTCCGAAAGCGCGCATAACACGCCAAGCGCCATCTGATCATTCGCCACCAATACAGCATCAAAAGGTACACCTTTTAACACGGCGTCTTTAACTGCGTTGTAGCCACTGGCAGCTTGCCAGTCCCCCTCATAGAATGCCGTTTGCATCAGTCCATGCTGCTGAATCTGTGACTGCCATTCTTGGTAACGAATCTGAGAAGCCGTGGATGCCTTGGGTCCAGAAATGCACACAAAAGACTCGCGTTTGTGCTCAATTAAATGGGAGATCGCCAAATTTGCCCCAGATTTATGATCACAACTGAGAGAATTAACGGGCGTCCCCTCGGGTACATCGATAAAAACCAGCGTGAGCTGACTGAACTGCTCCACTAGGGTCTCTGCCATCTCTCTGGTTACCGGAGCGTTGATAATAATGGCATCAACTTGTTGGGCAATAAGCTCTCGGATTGCAACTCGGAATTCCTCAATGGAGTTGTCACCTAACACTGCTAGCGCCGTCGCGTAATCCATCTCATGCGCTTGGTTGCGAACACCATTAGCAATAAGAGCCACACCGTGCAGTGAGATATCCAAAGAGACAATACCGATGATCCGCGACTTCGCTCGGCTCAACATTTGTGCCCCTTTGTTCGGCACGTATCCAAGCTTTTTGATTGCGTCGTTAACTCGCTTTCGTGTTTCTTCTGCGACGTTATCCGCGCCGTTGGTTACGCGCGATACGGTTTGCGTCGAGACACCTGCTAACCGTGCAACATCTTTAAACGTAACTGCCACTGCGTTCTCCTATTCTGATTTGCTGTTCACTCTACCAAATTCATTCGAATATTCTCGTGAACAATGTCGTAAAAAACATGAAAAAATGTTCCCGAAAACAGCAGATCTAGCACACAAAACCACGCTCTAAAACCTGTTCAAAGTCACATTTAAACGGCTATTCAATCGAAATAAAACCAAACAAGCGCATGATTATTTGTAGACTAAATGTTTGCGAAAACAGAGAAACAACATGCAAAAAATTGTTCACTTAAAATCCAAGAATCACAGCATGATCATTAAAGTGGATCGTGTTCCTGAAATCCTTCATTGGGGCGCAAAAATCGCTCAGATCGATCCCGATTTAATGCTCTCAACCGAGCGCCCTATATCTCAGGCTCGCCTTGATGTCGACGTGCCGTTATCACTTTGTCCTGAGCTTGGTAGTGGTCACTTTAATGCGCCTGGGATTGAGGGGCATCGTAATGGCGAAGACTGGGCTCCCGTGTTCACAACCACATCCATTGAGCACGATGACAACAGCGCGACATTTACTCTGCAAGATGACATTGCCGGTCTTGAATTATTGATTGAGCTACAACTCGACTTTAACAGTGATGTGGTACAAAAACGCATCACCGTAAAAAACACGACTGCCGGTGAGTATTGCTTGGGTAAGCTCTCCTCTACTCTGCCACTTCCTAACTATGCAAACGAGCTGATGACGTTCCACGGGCGTTGGTGTCATGAGTTTCAGACTCAGCGTCTGAGCTTTGAGCATGGTGGCTTTATGCAAGAAAACCGCCGCGGTCGCACCTCTCACGAAAACTTCCCAGGTTTGTTCGCGGGCACCAATGGCTTTAGTGAGCAATTGGGGCAAGTTTGGGGCTTTCACCTTGGTTGGAGTGGTAACCATCAACTGCGTGCCGATGTTCGTAGTGACGGTCGCCGTTTTGTTCAAGCAGGTGAACTACTACTGTCTGGTGAAAAGCGCTTACAAAGCGGTGAAACCTACCAATCACCATGGCTTTACGCGACATACAGTAACTCGGGTTTGAATGGAATATCAGAGCGATTCCACCAGTTTGTTCGTGCCAATATTATTCAATTTCCAAACAACAAGCCTCGTCCTGTTCATTTAAACACGTGGGAAGGCATCTACTTCGATCATAAACCTGAATACATCATGCAGATGGCGACCGAAGCCGCCGAGATGGGTGTCGAGCGCTTCATCATTGATGATGGTTGGTTCATAGGTCGTGATGGCGAACGCGCTGCTCTCGGTGACTGGTACTTGGATGAAACAAAGTACCCAAATGGTCTTGAGCCTGTCATCAAGCACGTAAACAACAAAGGCATGGAGTTTGGTCTTTGGGTTGAGCCAGAGATGGTCAGCCAAGACTCAAATCTATATCGCCAACACCCAGATTGGGTATTAAGTCTGCAAGGCTACCACCAGCCCTCCGGTCGCTGGCAATACGTGTTGGATTTGCAAAACCAAGATTGCTTCAACTACCTGTTTGAACGTTTGAATGACTTACTGACTCGTTACAACATCGGCTACCTGAAATGGGACATGAACCGTGAATTGGTTCAACCGGGGCATCAAGGTAAACCTGCTGTACATGGTCAAACGAAAGCGCTTTACCGCTTGCTGGACGAGCTTCAAGCAACACACCCTGCGGTTGAAATTGAGTCTTGCTCTTCGGGTGGTGGTCGTATTGATTTTGAAATCCTTAAACGCACTCACCGTTTCTGGGCTTCTGATTGTAACGATGCGCTGGAACGTCAAGCGATTCAACGTGGTATGAGCTACTTCTTCCCACCTGAAGTTATGGGCGCTCACATTGGTCCTGCAGAGTGTCACTCAACCAATCGTCGTCATGCGATCAACATGCGTGGAGTGACGGCGTTAAGTGGTCACATGGGTGTGGAGCTCGATCCAGTAAAAGAAAGCGCGGAAGAAAAACAAGCGTTTGCTCATTACATTCAACTGCACAAACAGTATCGCGATTTGCTTCATTCTGGACGTACTTTCCGCATCGATCCTGCCGATCAAAACCAGAACATCTATGGCGTTGAGAACGGGCAAGAAATGCTGATTACGGTGTGTCAGTTGGCAATGCCAAATCATGCGCTGCCATCTCCACTTCGCGTTAGCTGTGCGGATGAAAACGCCCGTTACGAAGTCAAGATTGTTGAAATGCCAAAAACCAGCTTCCAGTTGATGAAGCAACGTCCGCAATGGCTAGACAAAACCCTGACGTTAAGTGGCGATAACTTAAAGGAAATTGGGGTGACGCTTCCGATTCTCGACCCAGAATCGGCACTGATTGTACACCTTAAGAAAATTTAAACCTCTATCTGTGCCCTCTAGCGACCGGGTTTCAACTTCGCGTTGTTCCTGATAAAACACTCCTATACGCGCTAGAGGGACACCCTACAACTAACAAGCAAAACTTAATTGCTTAACTTGTTAAGGAAACAAAATGTCTATTACAGTATTACTTTCGTTCTTGCTGTTTACAGGCTTTGTTGTGGTGTTCACTTACAGCAAAGTTAAAAACGATAAAAACACCTCTCAAGACGGTTTCTTCCTTGGTGGACGAAGCTTAACAGGTGGGCTGATTGCCAGCTCCTTGATTCTTACCAACCTGAGTGCTACTAGCTTTGTTGGCATGAGTGCACAATCCTACACCCACAACATGAGTGTGATGGGTTGGGAAGTGGCCTCTGGCGTCACACTGGTTATCATTGCGCTGCTGCTTGTCCCTCGCTACCTCAAGCAAGGTATCACCACCATTCCTGACTTCTTAGAAAGCCGTTACGACATGTCGGTGAAGAAGTTCGTTACCCTGTTGTTCTTGTGCCAATACGTCATCAACATTCTACCTACCACTCTTTACGCTGGCGCAGTGGTACTGGGCGAAATCTTTGATGTGCAAGGTTTATTGGGTATTTCTGAGTTCAGCTCTATCGCCCTTATTTCTGCCACTATTGGTTTGCTGGGTTTCTTTTACGCGATTTACGGCGGTCTAAAAGCCGTGGTAATTGCAGACACGATCAATGGCGTAGGCTTGATCACCGGCGGTTTGATGATCCCTGTATTTGGTCTGATGGCATTAGGCGGCGGTAACTTTATGGAAGGTTTAGACGTATTGCTGACTGCCGCCCCAGAAAAGCTGCAATCCGTAGGTAAAGAAACCGATCCACTGCCGTTCTCTACCCTGTTCACAGGTCTATTGTTGGTGAACTTGTACTACTGGGGTACTGACCAATCCATTATCCAACGTGCACTTGGCGCGAAGAACCTGAAAGAAGGTCAGAAAGGTGTGATTCTCGCGGGTGCGATTAAAGTTATCTCTCCACTTTTCCTAATCATTCCGGGCATCATTGCTTTCCATATGTTTGGCGCAGATGCAGGCAACCCAGACACGATGTACACACGCTTGGTGAACGAGGTATTGCCTAAGCCGCTTGTTGGTTTCTTTGTTGCGGTCATGTTCGGCGCAATCCTAAGTACCTTTAACGGTGTATTGAACAGCTCAACAACCTTGTTTGCTTTGAACGTTTACAAGCCACTATTTGGCAAAGGCAAATCGGATGAAGAGTTAGTCGGGAAAGGTCGTATCTTCGGCGTTATCATTGCGATCATTTCGGTCTGTATTGCCCCTTTCATCATGTACGCACCAGAAGGCTTGTTCCAATACCTACAAATGGTTGCGGGCTTCTTTAGTGTGCCTATCTTCACCATCGTATTTGTAGGCTACATTTCCAAACGTGTACCGGCTATTGCCGCTAAAGTTGCTTTGGTCGTATTTGTTAGCTCTTACGCTGCGATGCAATTGGTCTTTGGTACACCAATCCACTTCCTACACCAATTGGCGATTCTATTCGTCGTGTGTACTGCTCTGATGTTTGCGATTGGTCACTTCATGCCACGTGAAACAGACTACGTAATGCCTGTAAATGAGAATATCGATGTGACGCCGTGGTCATTCCGCTTTGAAGCATCAGCGGTCATCATCTACATGGTATTGGGCGCTTACGTAATGTTCTCAGACTTCGGTTTTGTCTCAAGCGATCCGACTATCATGCAAGTGTACGGGTTCTGTGGTCTGGTCTTGATGTTCGGTGTGGTTTCTAACTACTTCATCAAGCGTAGAAAGCATAAGCAAGTGACTAAACTGAATGACATGTACATGCCATAAATAAGATCGATAAGTCACGGATATAAAAAATCGGAGCACAGGCTCCGATTTTTTATGATGCGATAGATGAATTAGTCTGCTTTAAATGACAGTGGAATCTCTGCCAATTGATTGCCTTCGTTCGCAGGGAAGATAAGGTACTCACCGTGGTATTTCACCATTGATTTGTAGTCAGTGACCTTGTGCACCATGTAACCTGCTTGCGATGCTTTTTCAACGAACTCTGCGTGGTTACCGCGAACAAACCAACTCATCGGTTTTACCAACAGCTCACCATCAAAACAGCTTTCACACTGGTCAGCACATAAGGCTAGTGAGTTTTGACCTTCTGTGTAGATTTGTACTTTACCGCAACCAACTAACTGCTCAGAAGTTGACACTTCCCAGCCCGCTTGCTCCATCGCATCAAGAAACGCTTCAATGTCAGAATCTTTGATCACTTTAGACTCTTCACCTTCAGGGAAAAACTGCGCGTAAAAGCCTGAGATGCGTTTAAAGATAAATAGCAAACCAGCATCGTTGCCTTTTGAGCGACCTGCTTTTTGCCAACGCATTAGATCATCACCTACAGTGCGACCAAAACGCTGTGACTTCAGCGCCTTGGTTACCCAACGAACCAAGTAATGATTGTTCGCTACTGGTGCATTTGCCAATTTACCAGAGCGATGCTCTTGGTCTAAATCTGCCAAAGCAGCGTTAACTAAATTTTGAATTTCTTTGGTGTAATTAGACATTACGCCTTTCTTCCTAAAGTCCAATAAAACAGTGCAGACAGCACTGAACAAGCAAACATAACAACGATCATCGGCCACGCAACGCCACCGGGCATTGCTGCAACAAGCGCACCAATCAATGAACCTGTGCCAAAGCGCAGAGTACCAGCAAGTGAAGATGCAGTGCCTGCCATCGTTGGGTAGCCACTTAACAGCAGCGCCATCGAGTTACTACCAATCGTAGACAAGGTTCCGATAAACAGCACTACAAATGGCACGATGCCCCACAAACCAAGATCAAGCATCCAACCAGCAAACAGTCCAATACCAGCAATCAACTGGATGGTTAGACCGAAGCGCAGCATAAAATGGGAACCGACCTTTTTCACCATGCGACCATTGAGACTGGTCATGATGATCATTGCCACAATGTTCAAGCCAAATAGGTAACCAAATTGGTCTGGCCGAACACCGTATAAATCGATATATATAAATGAACCCGCAGTCAGGAATGCAAACATGCCTGAGAACGAGAACGCACCTGAGAGCATTAACCCTAACGCTTCAGGGTTAGAACACAGACGTGCATAGTTACGAATCGTGGTTCTGAATCTTAATGGCTGACGGTTTTCTGGTTTCAATGTCTCTGGAATCATCCATAGAACAAGCAAGATCACCACAACCGCGAAGATAGCAAGCACCCAAAAGATTGAACGCCAACCGAACCAGATCGCGAGGTGACCACCAATCATCGGTGCAACCAAAGGTGCAATCGTGATCACCAACGTCACGAATGACATTGCACGCGCAAAATCTTCACGGTCAAACATGTCTCGTACAACCGCTTGGATAATCACAGCCGCTGCCGCACCAGCAAAACCTTGTGCCGTACGCACATAAGTAAGCGCATCAATACCGTTAGTCGTTGCACTGACTACCGCTGCCAAACCAAAAAAGAGCACACCTAAAATGAGTACAGGTCGGCGACCATAGCTGTCGGCTAACGGACCATGAATCAGCTGACCTATTGCGAAGCCTGCTGTATAAGCCGTTAACGTAATCTGTACAGCACCTGCGGTTACACCAAGATCTTTAGCGATGGTTGGCATAGCCGGCAAATACATATCGATAGCAAGTGGCGTCAACGCACCAATTGCACCGAGTACAAGGAACAATAAAAAGCTGATTTGTGACTGGGGAGCACTTTGGGCTTTTTCTGTCATTGCCTTACCTCTTGTTGTGTCCTCCCATCAACATTCCACATTGATTGAGATAGATGATCGACGCTTCCCTTACCCCGAATCCGTAACAATCACGGAGACAGTGCATAGTATCCTTACTATTGAGAAGATCATAAAAGACGAAAGTATACCAAGGCGGTCTTGCCTAACTCGACGCTAAAACCTGCATGATGAGTATGCAGAACGAAAAAGTAACCGAGCTAAAACGAAGAGGCGATGACGTTAACACCGTCTGTACTTATCGTCAGTAAGGACCAACAAGAGAAAAGACTTTTCTCAGATTAAATACAGTTCTGCCTGCGTTTATGAGCGGCGAATGCGCGTCTTGTTCAGACACTAAGACTTATTTGGTAGGAATCCCCATTCTGAGCGATTTCCTACCAAAACACTAGTTCCTATCAGGAATTAAACAATTTCCCAGAACAGCAATTACTTCCAACCAGAGTGAATCATTTCACTACTGATTCGACTTCTTCTTCTGTTAAGAATCGGTAATCACCCGGCTCAAGCGATTCATCAAGCACAATTGAACCAATACGCTCACGGTGAAGGTGTTCAACCTTGTTGCCGAGCGCAGCAAACATACGCTTCACTTGGTGGTATTTACCTTCCACAATCGTTAACAGCACTTCGTTTTCAGCTTCGTTTACAATTTCAAGGTGGGCAGGCAATGTTGGTTCGCGTTCATTACGTAACTCAATACCTTCGGCAAACTTTTCAACGTAATCAGGTTGAATCGCATCCACAAGCCATACGCGGTACGTCTTTTCACATTTGTGTTTTGGCGACGTAATACGGTGGGACCATTGACCATCGTCAGTGATCAACACAAGACCAGTAGTGTCCACATCCAAGCGACCAGCAAAGTGTAGGTTTTCTACCTTTGGCTCATCAAGCAACACGAATGCGGTTGGGTTATGCCCATCTTCATGTGAACACACAAAGTCCGCAGGCTTGTACAACATAATGTAACGAGGACCAGGAGCACCAACTTCGCGCCCTTCCCACTCAACCACACCACCTTCTGGCACTTTGAAAGCACCACTCTTTTGTACTTCGCCATCAACGGTCACTTCGCCACTTTTGATGATCTTCGTTGCCTGCTTGCGAGTCGCACCCAGCCCATCACACAAATATTTATCTAAACGCATGAATACCTCTAATGTTTAAGGTCGGGTATTATAGCGATCCTAATTCGAATAGTTGAGCAATTTCACAGATTTTCATGTACACCCTTCGACCATACCAAGCCGACTCTGTTAAAGCGGTGATTCACTATTTTCGTAAACACACCACACCAGCAGTCATTGTGCTGCCTACAGGTGCAGGTAAAAGCTTGGTCATTGCAGAGCTAGCAAGACTTGCCAAAGGGCGCGTCCTAGTACTTGCTCATGTAAAAGAGCTGGTGGAACAGAACCACGCTAAGTACGAAGGCTATGGACTGAAAGGCTCAATATTCTCAGCGGGTCTTGGACGTAAAGAAACCGATCAGCAAGTGGTGTTTGCTTCTGTACAATCAGTAGTGCGCAATCTGGACTCTTTCAAGAATCAATTTTCCTTGTTAGTGATTGATGAATGCCATCGCGTGCCAGACGAAAAAACCAGTAGCTACCAAAAAGTAATCACGCACCTAAGAGAACTCAACCCAGGCATTAAAGTTTTGGGGTTAACCGCAACCCCATACCGCTTAGGCATGGGCTGGATCTATCAGTATCACACCCGTGGACAAGTTCGCACGGAAGAGTCACGCTTTTTCCGTGACTGTATCTTCGAACTCCCTATCCGTTACTTACTGGATGAAAACTTCTTAACACCCGCTCGCATGATGGACGCGCCAGTCCTATCTTATGACTTCTCACAACTCAAACCAGCAAACACAGGTCGATACAAAGAAGCTGAGATGGACATGGTGATCGACAAAGCTAAGCGAGCGACACCACAGATCGTTGAACAAATCATTCAATACGCCAAAGAACGCAAAGGCGTAATGGTATTTGCAGCTACAGTTCGCCATGCACAAGAAATCCATGGTTTATTGCCTGAAGGCGAAACCGCGATTGTGATTGGTGACACGCCAACACCAGAGCGCGATGCCATTATTCAGTCGTTCAAGAATCGTGAGATAAAGTACTTAGTTAACGTGTCCGTTTTAACCACGGGCTTCGATGCACCACATGTGGATTTAATCGCGATTCTGCGCCCAACCGAGTCGGTCAGCTTGTATCAGCAAATTGTTGGTCGTGGTTTGCGTCTGTCGGAAGGCAAATCAGAATGTCTCGTACTGGATTACGCTGGCAACAGCTATGATTTATATCAGCCTGAAGTGGGCGATCCGAAGCCAGATTCCACTAGCGAAATCATCACCATCCCTTGCCCCGCTTGCGGCTTTAATAACAACTTCTGGGGAAAACTGGATAGCAATGGCTTTTTGCTGGAACACTTTGGTCGTCGTTGCCAAGGATATTTTGAGGACGATGAGACCGGAGAACGTGAGCATTGTGGTTATCGATTTAGAGCTAAATATTGCGGCGAATGTGGCGCTGATAACGACATTGCAGCGCGTATTTGTCATGAGTGTGATGCCACGCTGGTTGATCCAGACAAAAAGCTCAAGGAAGCATTGAACCTAAAAGATGCGCTGATCTTTGAATGTACCGAGATGGACTTGTCAGTATTTAAGTCCAGTGATGGCAAATCACAGTTGAAAGTGACGTATTCCGGTGAAACCTATCAAGGAGAAGGAAATGCATTGGTTCACGAATTCTGGTCACTGAATACCAAAAAACAGAAGCAAATCTTCAAAGACCAGTTTGTACGCCCTCACCTTGCTGACAAACATCGTCCATTTGAAGAGGCGTCGCCAACCAGAGTCGTGGCAAACCAGCATCGTTTCCGTCTGCCACAATTCGTGATTGCTAGAAAGTCAGGGCGTTTTTGGAAACTGCGCGATAAGATCTTTGACGACGAACTAAGATAAGCGAATGCTCACGAATTCACTTTCTGTTCATGTACAGCACGATATAATCGTCGTAACTCATTGAAAAAGGCTTTGCTATGTCTACCTCCTTCACTCCGCGCAAACTTCCCGTGCTGCTAGGCTTAGTGCCACTTTTATTGTCAGCACCAAGTTTTGCATCTCACCATGATCATCATGATGAAAAAGATGGTCATGCCATCGTTCGTGACGTTGAGAAACCGGGAACTCGAATTGAATTCGATGAAGATCAAGATGAAGTCTATCGTGCCGTTCAAAAAGGTTATATTCGCCCATTCTCCGATATGTACGCAGCAGTGGAGAATGATTTGTATGGGCGTATTATTAAAGTTGAACTTGAAGAAGACGATGACGAATGGGTTTACGAGCTGAAAATCTTGTTCAATGACAGTGTGATAAAAGTGGAATACGACGCTGCCACACTAGAGATGCTCGAGATCAAAGGGCGTAACTTCAATAAAGCTCTTAAGCCGCAGTAACCGATATCCAAACATAATTAGAAGAAAGAATATGAAAATACTTGTTGTCGAAGATGAACCTCGCCTAGGCGAACAGATTTTAGAAACGTTGGAAAACAATGGCTGGGTACCAGAACTTTCCCAAGATGGTATCGACGCGCTTTACCGTGCGACCTCTGAAGAATGGGATGCAATTGTGCTCGACCTAGGTTTACCAAAACTAGATGGTCTAACGGTCCTTAAAGGTATTCGAGACGAAAACATTAATACGCCAGTTGTTATTTTGAGTGCCCGTGACACATTATCTCAACGTGTTGAGGGTTTGAATGCCGGAGCCGACGATTATCTAACCAAGCCATTTGAAATGGTTGAGCTAACGGCTCGCCTTCGCGCTCAATTACGCCGTGCTTCAGGTAACGCCTCACCTGTCATGCAGATTGGTGATTTAAGTTTAGATACGCGCTCATCAAAAGTGCTGTGGCAAGGGCAAGCAGTAAGCTTAACCGCGTTAGAATATAAAGTGGTCGCGTACTTCATGCACAACCCAGAAAAAGTCATTTCTCGTACCGAGTTGGTAGAACACATCTACAAGCAAGACTTCGACCGTGACTCAAACACCATCGAAGTGTTTATCGGTCGTATTCGCAAGAAGATCGCCCCAAAAATCATCAAAACCGTCCGCGGTTTAGGGTATCAATTGAATGCGGAATAGAAGCAAACTTCCCATGCACATTCTTAAGCGGCTGAGCATCAAAAGCCGCTTAGTGCTAGCGGCGGTCGTTTGGCTCACAGCGATGATCCTCGCGGCGGGCGTCACGATCCCAACCCAAGTTTACAGCTATATGGTGGACGACACTCGCTCCCAATTGAATGTCTACATGGACGAGATTGCCGCCCAGCTCGAAGTCGACAGTAAAGGTCAACTCACCCTTCCTACTCAACTTTCCGACCCAAGATTTAATCGTCCATACAGTGGTCTTTACTGGAGCGCATCAACGGACACAAGCCTAGAACGTTCGCGTTCACTATGGGATAAGAAAATTGAGTACAAAGGATTGGATAAAGACGCCTTTGGCGCACGTGATGAAAAACTTATCACGTTGAAAAAGACCCTTTATCTACCGGATTACGATGGTCCCATTGATGTCATCATCGGCATTGACGAAGATCCAATTGAAGGCACGATTCAGTCTTTAACTGGGCAGCTTTGGATCATTTTAGGATTGCTCTTTGCTGGTGTTCTTGCGGTTATCTTGCTGCAAATCGCCTGGTCATTGAGTCCGCTAACCAAGCTGCAAAGAGAGTTAGCCGAACTGAAATCAGGCAACAAGAAAGGCTTGGAAGAAGACTATCCGAAAGAAATCTCACCTTTGATTTCTGACCTTAATGCCCTGCTCTTTCACTATCAAGAGCTACTTGAACGTGCACGCAATCATGCAGGAAACTTATCTCACGCGCTGAAAACACCACTTTCGGTTTTAAAAAACGAAGTACAAAACTTCACGCCTGAAGAACAAGAACGCTTGAACGCGCCAATCACACAGATCCAACAACACATCGATTACCACTTAGGTCGCGCTCGTATGGCTGGTTCAATGAACATTCTTTCGGTGAAATCGAACCCTTCAGAGCGCGTTGATGCCATATCCATGGCGTTTGACAAGGTCTACGCACATCGTGACGTCACACTGATTAACGAGCTTGATTCTGAATTGAACGTCGCCGTAGAGAAAACCGATCTGGATGAAATGGTGGGAAACTTACTGGAAAATGGCTACAAATGGGCGAACAGCATCATTCGTGTTCATTCAACGTTAGATAAAGACAACATTCATATCATTGTTGAAGACGATGGTCCGGGTATTCCTCCTGAGCAATTATGCCAAGTAATAAAGCGTGGCTACCGTCTGGATGAAACAACGCCAGGATCCGGTTTAGGTTTAAACATTGTCAGTGAAATGGCGCACAGTTACCGCGGTCAACTTGAATTATCAGAGAGTAAAATGGGAGGGTTAAAAGCCACCTTGATTCTGCAAAAGAGCCGCGCTTAAGTCAGCTTACATCAGTCACTCACAGTATTACTTTAAAATGGCACTTATCGATTTATTCGCTAGGTGCCATTTTTATATACCCAAGTAACCTCAAGATGCTTGGGTATATCTAAATAGCGCTTTGATTGGGTAAGTTTAATGCTAGTGATGGTTCACTAATCAACAGCACATTCCCATCCGAATAATAGTCGTGCTTACTATCCATTGCGACAGGTTGCGCTAACGAATGTAACTCTCCGACTAGCGCTAAATGACTGACTTCAATTTGATTCGCTAGACGGTCTCTTTCGCTGTCCACATTAGGATCTATTCGATGCAACACCGTCACAATACCCGAGTAATGCGCCAACTTGAGACCGTCATCGTAGCTAATCGCTCCAACCCAAATCGGTTGACCAGACTTTGATTCTAACCCTGCTTGCCACCAGCGAACATGAGAGCGTTTTAACAAACTTCCGGGCTCTTGGAATGCCATCGACTGTGGCTTGCCATTCCAAAACAAATCAGAAACGGGCGGCAGCTTCTGCTTCAATAAGCTCACATAGTCTGCCAATTCAATGTCGTTTCTTGAAAAGGTTTGATTCTCTAGCCAGCCGAGCTCTTGCATTAGGCTTCGCGGGGATGCTCCGACGTACACCAAGTTGACTGCCTGAGCGTCAAACACATTCGAGCGCCCCGGATAAACCTTAAAGCCGATATCATTAAGGACTATCGATTGATTTTCAGTAACGCCGGGTTGTTCAATATTGTCATCTGCTAGATAGAAAAAGTGTCCATAATTCGCAGCAACTAAACATAACACTAAAGCCGTTAGGGATTTTGTCCATTTACGTGACCAGTTTTTCTTCCAAGCCACAAGAGCGAATACAGAAGCGATGAGTACTGAGGCAATAAGAAGCTTATGCTCAACAAGGATGAACTTTATGGAATCAAGTGGAATCCATGTGTTAAGACCCGCAGCAAGCAAATACCCAGCAACGACAAATTGCCCAACACCAAGTATCAATCCAATTGATGAACAGACAGTAAAACGCTTCCAACTAACATTCGCAGTACCCGCCATAAATGGCACGACCCAAGCAACAGGTCCGAGTAAGCGTGCAAAGATCAAAATGGCATTGCCGCGTTTTTTCATCAACAAACGACAACGAGCGATTGGACGCCTTGTCTTGGCTTGCCAACGAATCAGCTTCTTCTGTGCTTTAGAGCCAGAACGCTTACCAATAAAGTAACTGAGTTGATCGCCAACCCAACCGCCCAACAAAACGGCGACAACGCCCCAAATCACACCTTGGTGCAATTGATAGCCCGCAGCGAGCAAAAACGGCTCGCCCGGGACAAAGAGATTAGGTCCAATCGTCGCATCCAGAAATGCTCCGAAAAACAGACTGATTGCTTCCAGCATGCAGCCTCCGACGATTACGAATGTTGATCTTTGTAGTGACCGAATTTGTATTCCATTTCGTTGTTACGCATCTCGCCAAAGAAGAATCGACGTACATTGGCTTTGAAATAGGTCATGCCCATCTTAAAGAAGCCGTCTTGCTCAAGGCGGCGCGGATCGAATTCAAACGTCATCGGTAAGAAGCGGAAACGCCATGTTTTAGAAGCGCGTTTTACGTAATCACAATCTTCGCAAAGTGTAATAGACTCATCAAAGCCGTTGATCTCTTTGTGTGCGCGTTTGGTAGAGAAAATACAAGCACCTACCGCCGTTGGGAATGTGTACTGAGTAATAAACAGTCCCGCGTTAAACATGCCATAACCCAACTTATGTGCCATTGGCAGATTTTTTGAGCCCATGTAAACACCAGCAACTTCCAACTTCGCATCCTCAAGCTTACTCATTGCACGGCTCAGAAAATCACTTGGTAAGCGCACGTCCGCATCTAAGAAAAGAATACGTTCATACTTCGCCAGTTCTGCACCTGTATTACGACCTAAGCTGACACCACGCGTATCCATGCGGTGCACTGTCAGTTCTGGCAATGAGCTTTCGTAAGCTTGTGCAACTTCACGTGTCGAATCTTCGCTGTTCGAATCCACCACGATCACTTCAAAGTTCTGGTGGGTTTGTTTGGTTAAGTCTTCAAGTAGTCGACCAATACGTTTTTCTTCATTGAGGGTAATAATCACGATACTGATAGGATTCATAATGTGCTCCATTGAGGTTGTCCGTTTATGTACGATGGAGAATAGAACCGACTGACTTAACGGTTACTGAGGTCAACATTCATTTTGCGTTCATTTTGTGAATAACAGATGTCGTTAATGAATGAATTAACTTGGAAAGAGGATTGAGTCCTAGGCAAATAAAAACGTACTGACAAAAAGCCAAATAGGTTAAAATCAGCGCAATGCGGACAAAGTTTTGCCGACACCACAAAACAGACACTCTTCTTGACGAAGAATTACTGGCTTTTTGGTGATTTAGGTACAATTTTGGTTGCTGAATGTAGAGCAGGATGATAGTATCCGCGCTCGCTTGAACAGTTCCTGTTTCAAGCTTTACTACGAACACAAGGTCGCATTGTGTTTGTAAAGTTTTATTTTTTACTAATTTGAGAGTAAATACTATGAAATTCGAAGCAGTAGTACGTACTGAACTAGGTAAAGGTGCGAGCCGCCGCCTACGTCACGCTGGCAAATTCCCTGCAGTTGTATACGGCGGTGAAGAAGCAGCAGTTGCTATCGTTCTTAACCACGATGACATCGTTAACCAAATGGACAAGCCTGAGTTCTACGAAGGTATCGTTCTAGTGATCGACGGCGCTGAAGTTAAAGTTAAGCCACAAGACGTTCAACGTCACGCTTACAAGCCAAAAGTTGAGCACATGGACTTCATCCGTATCTAATTCCCTACCAAGGAATTAACGGATAAAATCCAAACCTTTTGCATAAAGATTATCGGACTTACCAACCGAGACATCTAAAAAATTTCAAAACCCCGGAGACTTACCACCTCCGGGGTTTTACTATTTAGGACAGAAGTAAATCTCCCCAATTCTCTTTTCATTATCGATAGTGCTTTTCTGCAAACACCGCATTAAACACTCTCATCAGTAAGTTATGTTCGTGCTATGTACTTCACCAGCGTCACGTCGTTGAGCGTCATATCATCGATAACCTCCGACTCTTCCTCTCCAGATCGCACAAAGCCACACTTCTTATAGAAATTAAGCCCTTGTTTATTGGTGTCTAACGCCTTAAGGCTAATTTGCATCACTGGTGTCGAGAGTAAGCGAGTTTCTAATTCATCAATCAGAGCACTGCCAGCGCCCTGCCCGAAGTATAAAGGCGAAACATAGCAACAAGTAACCGTTGCCGTCTTGTCTTCGCTGGTGTGATCAGGCAGTTCATAACTTAGAAAGCCAACGATCTCTTTCTGTTTCTCAACAACAATGAGATTGGCCAGTTGCTCCGTCATTACTCGCGTCCACATACGCTCTCGACGTTCTCGAGTAAATTGGTCAATGTAACTCTGCGGCATTAATCCTCGGTAAGCGACTTGCCATGAATCAACGTGTATTTTGGCGATCTGATCCGCTTCATCTCTCACTGCATTTCTAACTGTATATCCCATTGCTTGCCTTTCTCATTACTCCGGAGTAAACACTCTTTGACGACTGTACGCTTCAAACCCCAAAGACTGGCAGAGCCTTATTGAAGGCGTATTTTCACTATTTACTCGATACCTAATTTTGCGCTGCCTCGATTTCACTTCATTGATTAAATGACTGAGCAGGCGTTTTCCATACCCTTTTCCTCTTGCTTCAGGAGAAACCAATATGGATAAAGACTCAAACGGCTCTTTCCCTTTATAACAATAAGAAGCAAGCACAGCGACCAGCTCATTTTTGTCAAATATGCCGTAAAAAAAATGGCTATCGAGGTCAAAGTCCGCTTTAAGGATATCTTCTTCGCTCATTCGGCTGACAAAAGATTCAAGTAATTCGAGATCAGATTCGATCGAGAGAGGAATTATCCCATCGTCTTTGTTGACGTTGTCGTCATTAAATAAATAGTAGTCGACATCATCATATTCACAGAACATTTGTTTATTATTGAGTTTTCTCTCCAGCTCACTTGGTTGAAAATGTTTAATTCGTTCCCATAATTGAGGGGGACAAGATATAAACGTAACGGCGTCTGATTGATATAAAAATACAGCACAAAGATCGGAGAACTTTTGCCAATAGTGAGGGTCATAAGAATAGCCATTGTACAAATTACAGCTCACACTGAACTGCTTTTGCCATGAGCAATCGATTTCCGCGGCAAGTGCGGTTGTTTTTTTGAGCATCCTTACTCCTCAACACAGCGTACAGAAAAATCTTAACTATTTGTTTCGTAGAGAGTAAGAAGACATTAATCTGGCAAAATAATCACCAAAGTTTGCTCCATATCTCACCAAAATGCGTATTGATTCACATTAGAAAATTGAAATCAATTAAGCGACTCACAAATTTAACTAGTAAAAACATTAAATCCTTTCTAAATACGGTTTCTGTTTATTTGTCGACGCGGTTTGCAGCCCTGTTATTTCCTGTATTCAACAAAACTGTAAATAAGATATAGATCACTAAAGTTTCACATTATTTCCGTATATTTCACGCCGTAATAAAATCAAAATCACAAAGAAAGGATCCCTTATGAAGTTTTACAAATCCCTTTTGGTACTTTCAGTCGGCGCTGCGCTAGCAGGATGTGGCTCAGACAGCGACAACTCTCCAGTCACTTGTGACACTGCAGATTCATGTACCAAGTTCACAATTCTACATACCAATGACAACCACGGTCGCTTCTGGCATAACGAAGACGGCGAGTATGGTATGGCTGCGCGTAAAACACTGATTGATCAAATGCGCCAAGAAGTTGCAGCAAATGGCGGCTCATCCCTACTACTCTCTGGTGGTGACATCAACACTGGTGTTCCTGAATCAGACCTACAAGATGCAGAGCCTGACTTCTTAGGTATGAGCGATATTGGCTATGATGCTATGGCAGTTGGTAACCACGAATTTGATAACCCTCTTAGCGTTCTTGAAAAGCAACGTGTTTGGGCAAACTTCCCAATGCTTGCTGCCAACATTTATGATAAAAATGGCGACCGCTACTTCAAACCTTACAAAATCTTTGAGCTTGGTGACCTTCGTGTAGCTGTTGTAGGTATGACAACAGAAGATACAGCAAAAATCGGTAACCCTGAGTTTATCTCTGACCTGACATTTACCAAACCAACAGAAGAAATGCCGAAGGTAATTGCAGAAATCAAAGAAACCTACAAAGATGACCCTGTCGATTTCATTTTCGCTACGACACATATGGGTCACTATGAAAATGGCCAGCACGGTTCAAATGCACCTGGCGATGTAGCGATGGCGAAAGCAGTCGAAGAAGGACAGCTTGCAGCTATCTTCGGTGGTCACTCGCAAAACCCTGTTTGTATGGAACCAGATGGTTCTGGATACGCTGACTTCGAACCTGGTGATGACTGCAAACCAGACCAACAAAACGGTACTTACATCATGCAAGCGCACGAGTGGGGTAAGTACGTTGGTAAAGCAGACTTCGAATACTACGACGGTAAACTTCACCTTGCTGGTTATGAGCTAGTTCCTGTAAACCTAAAACGCAAAAACGAAGCTGGTGAGCTAGAATTCATTGGCACAGAAATCAAGCCAGACCTTGCTCTTCAAGGACGTCTTCAATACTTCCAAGATAAAGGACAAGATGAGCTAGATAAGGTAATTGCTACCTCTGATGACAAGCTGGAAGGTGACCGCGCAGTAGTTCGCTACCAACAAACTAACTTAGGTCGTTTGATCGCAACTGCTCACCAAGAAAATCAAAAAGCCGATTTTGCGGTTATGAACTCAGGTGGCGTTCGTGCATCAATTGAAGCAGGTCCGATTGCTTACCGCCATGTACTAACAGTTCAACCATTTGGCAATATGGTAACTGTAGCCACGATGACTGGCGCTCAAGTAGTCGATTACTTGAACGTGGTTGCTACAATGCAACGTGGATCGGGTGCGTACGCACAACTGGCAGGTCTAAATATGACTGTAGACTGTACTGCCAAGAAAGTTGAAATCAGCAAGATCAATGGCAAAGATTTCGACACAGCGGCAACTTATAAGTTTACCGTACCAAGCTTCAACGCGGCGGGTGGTGATGGTTACCCTGCACTTAACGTAATTAACACTGGTAACGTTGACGCAGAAGTAATGTACAGCTACCTAGAGACTCTTGGTACAGTACAAGTAAGCAACTACGAGCCACAAGGCGAAATCGTCTACACTAACTCAGACAGCCCACTTGGTTGTGAAATCGCAGCTGAGTAAATAAAAGGCGTGTCAGACTGACTCTAAGACCAACCGGAGCCCAAGTGGCTCCGGTTTTTTTATTTGCGCTAAATCTCTGATAAAACGCCACCTTCACAAATCGTTCAAAAAATGTTCATTTACGTTGTTGACGACCATGTGTAGGGCTTCTATGTTTGATAAGGTCTTTCGAATATGAAGATTCATCAACTGTGTTTGAGCAATTAACTTTTATTCACACAGTCAATGATTCTGAGAAAGATGCGAATGGCGTTACAAACACTGCTCTCAAACAATTTGTCTCTCAGACTTCAAACGAAGGCGATGGGCTTCTACGCTCCCGCCAATGAGCAGCGATCTGAACGCCAATGTGTTCAAACTGCTGCCATCGAGTTCTGGAGGTCAAAAATGAAACGAGCCAGCAACAGCTATAGACTGCAGATAATTAAAGAAGTGGTCACTCGCAGAGAGCGTGAAGCATGTACTGATCCAATGGCAAGATACATTCATCAAATGATGGATGAATTACCCACCAGTAAATTAGACGTGGAACAAAATCACCGCTTTGCCGGTAGTCACTTCGACGAACAAGCAGGAGGCTGGGTAAGCGACCAATGGTCTTTAAAGTAACGCCAAGTGCTCATCACTTTGAGCACGAAAATGGATAGGAGCTTCCCGGCTCTTATGGATAAGTAGTTCAGACTGGGCCGGGAATAGTTAGTCATAAGTAATAAAGCGTAAACAACACTAAAACAAATCCTGTTGCGGGGATGAGTCATCTTGAGGCAGTTCTGCTTTCCCCTTCCCTGCTAGCACCTTTCTTCTGTACCTCTGACGACACAGCTTAATCACGTGCAACTGTTGTGCAGGAGTAAAACTCAGCCAATTAAACCGCTCTTCTCGTTTACGCATGCATCCCTTGCAATAGCCCTTTTCGTCAGAAGTGCACACTCCGACACAAGGACTTGGGACGGTAAAAAACTCCAGTTGCTCCATGCTCAACCCGTTCTTTGGTTATCTCATCAAGACCCGATTCACTTATAGTCGAATAACTGTAAGAAATTTCGAAGTTTTCGCTGAATTTTAGTACCTGGAATGGGATCTCTGTTATAAAATACGCCGTGTTTAAAAACATACGAAACCATAACCGTATGCTGACAAAAACACTGTTTTATTACCTATACTTACCACGTTTTCTAAAAACGGAGTCAATAAAATGAAGCTTAGCCTAAAAACGTTAGTAGCAGCAATCTCACTTCCAGTTCTAATGACTGCATGCGCTAGCAACGGTGACAATGTGAAAGAAATTACGGCTCAAGATCTACAGCACCACAACTGGCAGCTGGTTCAAATCGATGGCAAAAACATCGCAGCAGAAGAACGCCAAGCACCTCGCTTAGAAATTGGTGAAAACCTAACAGCGAACGGTAATGCAGGTTGTAACAACTTCTTCGGTCAAGCTGAACTAAAAGATAACCAACTACGCATCGAGAAAATGGGCATGACCATGAAGATGTGTATGGAAGACCAAATGAAGATTGAAAAAGTAATGTCTGAAACGCTTTCTGATTGGAGCGACATTACTCTGACTAACGATGGTCTAGTACTGAAAAACGCAGATCACGAACTAACGTTCACACTGCGTGACTGGGTAAACTAATCCCACATTTGTTTCTGAGACAATAAGTCTCTGAAAGAATCTCTAAAAAAGCAGCCCTTTGGCTGCTTTTTTTGTTTCTAATGCCCCATACCTTGCTTAGCCAACTTTTCAGGATCATCATAAACCGCGTGGCGATCTATCATATCCAAGGTTGCTTCATTCATTCCGGTTACAGCAACAATAGAGCCGCCTTTACGAAACTTAATGATGGCTTTATCCAAAGCTGATATTGCTGTGATATCCCAAAAATGCGCATCGGATAAATCAATTGTGATGTATCGCGTCGCATTATCGAAATCAAACATATCAGTGAAACTATAGGCGGAAGCGAAAAAGATTTGCCCATGAACTTTGTGAATCGTATGGTCGTTATCAACAATGACTTCATCCGAAACCTTCATTAAAGTCCGGCTCTGATTCACATAAAAGACACACGCTAATAAAACGCCCACCAGCACACCAATAGCAAGATTGTGGGTGGCAACAACCGAAATCACCGTCGATAGCATGATAAGGTTTGTCGATAAACTGTGTTTACTCATTTCTGCAATGGAGTGCCACGAGAAAGTACTTATCGCAACCATGATCATCACTGCAACGAGCGCCGCCATTGGGATTTGTTTGAGGTAATCCCCCAAAAATACCACCATGATCAGCAAAAACACACCGGAGCAAAGCGTCGATAAACGTGTTCGACCGCCAGACTGGATATTGATCATCGACTGACCAATCATTGCGCATCCTGCCATACCGCCAAACAGCGATGCGACTATATTCGCAATCCCCTGTCCTTTGCACTCGTCGTTTTTCTCACTCTCTGTATCCGTCAACTCATCGACGATAGATGCGGTCATCAGTGATTCAAGGACACCGACAATGGCGAGAGCTAATGAATAAGGGAAAATGATTTGGAGTGTTTCAATGTTGAAGGGAATATTGGGAATCATGAATACGGGAAGCGAATCGGGTAGCTGCCCCATATCGCCAACAGTACGAATATCGATATCAAACATCAACGCAACCACTGTCACCGTGATAATGCATACCAAAGGGGACGGTAGCATTTTTCCGATTTTCGGCACATATGGAAACAAATAGATGATGGCTAGTCCTAAAACGGTCAATGCATAAACGGACCAAGAAACGTTGGTCAGTTCAGGCAGTTGCGCCAAAAAGATTAAAATTGCCAACGCATTTACAAATCCAGTCATAATGGACTTAGACACAAAACGCATTAAATCCCCTAGCCTTAAGTAGCCAATCAATAACTGCAGTACACCAGCGAAAAACGACGCGGCGAGCAAATATTGCAGACCATAATCTTTAACTAAGGTGGTCATCAATAGCGCCATCGCTCCGGTTGCCGCGGAAATCATTCCGGACCTTGAGCCAGTAAACGCAATCACGACACAGATGGAAAACGAGGCATACAAACCCACTTTGGGGTCGAGTCCTGCGATGATAGAGAATGCAATAGCTTCTGGAATAAGTGCCAGTGCTACAACAACTCCTGATAAACAATCTCCTTTAACGTTGTTAAACCAAGTATCTTTTGTAAATTTAAACATAAATCTCTCATAAACGTATTGCCTTAGTTGGTGCATTGCGCACGGTGAAGGGAGTGATGCAAACGCATCTGAGAGATCGTTCTAGGGCGGACTAATGAGCAAAAAGCACCTTCCTTATTCGTCAATTGAAACGTCACGGTTTTTCTCGATAAGAGCCAGTCAAAAACAAAACCAGCCTCATCGAAGGTGTGCTTTATATCACTTTAAAAATGCAATTTGTAATAAATTCTTACAAAACCAAGTAAATTTGCCTACAAGTAACCATAAAAAAGCACCTCTAAAAGGAGGCGCTTCTTCATTCATAACATCTACTTAAGTGACTTCAAAATGACTACTGAGAATAAGATTGTCCATCAAAACCACTTAATTGCTCGTACGCTTTAGACAAAATAGCAATCCCGATGATGGTCACTAGAAAGCTTAATAAACTCATTAGGATTGGCAGTTGTAAATACGCCAGAGGTGATATTGCGATACCACACAGAAGCGGTACCAAGATCACCACACCCATCATGTACCACGTGTACCCTTTGGTTAAGTTCCATGCATAAGGGAATGACACACCTTTACCAATAGCAATGGCGGGAAACACCAACACCAATCGACAACAGATCACACCAAGTGCGAACAGTACGATTGCAGCAAGCGCAACGTTAATCATCGCAAAGATGGCGGCAACGGCGACTACTGCAACTGTCATCACCAAGTAATGACCGATGAACCACATTTCGATCTTGCCAAGGGTGAAACGCCCCCACTGAGGGACAGATTGAGGACCTTTAAGGATAATACTGTGCACGTTAATCGCGACGATCGCAGACAATAGCGCCATCAAGATTTGTACGAAGATAGCAGCACCATCGCCTTCACTTGCACCTAAAAGGAGATCAAGAATAACAGAAAAGAGAATCGGTAAAGCGGTCGCTTTCGCAATCGCTTGTTTATGCGTGTTTAGTGAAGCAAAGGCACTTTTAACGGTATCGACAAACATAGTTAGGTTCTAGCCAAGATTAAGATTCATTTCATTTTGGGTACTGATGTTATCTTCCTGATACCGGTTGAGCAAACCTTTCCCAAAATATCATTAGGTTACAGTGATTAATTCGACCTAAATAGCTCAGTTCGTTGCCCCCAAAAACATAAATCAATTAGATCAAATGCCCGACTTTGCGAATCAATACTGCAAGGCTTTCTGCTTCAAGTTTTTTCATCACATTAGAGCGATGTACCTCAATTGTTCTTAGAGAAACACACAACGAATCGGCCATCTCTTGGTTTTTCATCCCCTTGACTACCAATCCAAGTACTTCTTTCTCGCGCTTGGTGAGATTCTGTAATACCTGTTTCGCACTCAACTTTTCACCGTTTTTTAATGACTGTGCCATAGCATTATCCACTGCAACCACAAGCGCGTTTCCATCAACAGGCTTTTGAAAGAAATCTAATGCGCCATCTTTTAGTGCATCGACAGCCATAGGTATGTCGCCATGACCAGTTAGGTAAATCACGCTGATCGGGCTGAATTTCTCATTCATTACATGATGGACATCTTGTCCCCGCATCTCGGGCATACGGCTATCAAGCAAAACACAACCCGGAGCGGACAATTCAGCGTTGTTGAGAAAATCTATCCCACTAGAAAAAGCTTCAACCTCGTAACCATAACTTTCCAACATAAACGCCATGGATTCTAATACTGGCTCTTCATCATCAACGATGTAGAGTGGACAAAGGTTACGACTCATAACAAGCCTCCTGATACGGTAAAACAATGGTCACCTGACACCCAGTGGGCTCTATGGACCTAAATTGCATGCTGCCTTGGTGCGCATCGAGTACATCACGACATATTGCCAGACCTAGCCCTAATCCATTTTCCTTCGTGGTGTAGAAAGCTTGGTCTAATGGCGTACTTTCCTCTTCAATTCCAATGCCATTGTCCGTCACGTCAATGATGACCACCTCATCACAGAAACTCACGTGCAGATCCACGTACAAATCTCTACGTTTCGGCGAATGGCTCAAACACGCATCTTTGGCGTTATTTAAAACATTGAGAATGACCTGCTGCAAACCTGTCACATCTGCAAAGACTTTTTGCGGCTCACCAGAGTAAAGCACGCCAAGTTGGATTCGATGACGTTGGAATTCGTAATCCACCAGCTTCATCGCTTCTTCAATCAAACAAGGTAGATCCACCCAGTTTTTTTCAATCGGTGTTTTGTTTATCAAGCTACGAAGGCGCTGAATGATGTCGCTTGCAGAAGTCACCTGTTGCTGGATTTTATCGAGGATTGGCGCCATTTCTTCGGCAGTCGCGCCATGTTCCATGCGCATTTTCGCCCCTTGACTGTAGTTTTTGATTGCTGCCAATGGTTGATTAATTTCATGCGCAATACTGCTACCAAGTTCACCGACAATGGTGATACGTTGGGCATGCTCCAACATTGAGCTCTTACGGCGTAAGTCGTTCATGGTGGTTTTTAACGTTTCACGACTACGTTGAAACTTCCATTCCAACCAGAAGTGATATCCCGTCAATAGCAGCAAAGTCAGTAACGACGCCATTGCGATCGCTTGGTTCTTATGCAGCCATTCTTGTGCTTTTTGTCCCCAAGACTTTTGCAACGGATGCATGTCTAAGTGCTTGTAGACTTTATCAACGTTGATGCTCGGCGCAGGCAACATCCAGCCAACGTTGTTCGCCGCAACGGCTGCTGGATGATCTTCTGGCATTGCGAAAAGGGTTTGCGCCACCATTTGCCCCACATCCGTCGGCGCTCGCTCTGTCATAGCCATGGTCCAGTTTGGATACAGTGGCGTGCTCACCGCACAAACAGAATCAGCAGGGCGCTTCTCATTCAATACACGCAAGCTGTGCAGTTGAATACGCCCCTCCTTCGCCATGTTCTCCAGAGTACATGCAGGGACGATCGCGACATCGAGATCGTTCTTGATCACGTCCAAAATCAACTGGTCAGTTGGTGGACCAGTAAAATGAATTTTTTCGAAGAAAGAGGAATTGAAATAGCCGAGCTTATCGAGCTCATAACGCAGCGCGAGAAAGCCGCCAAAGGCTTTTTCCGATACCGCCGCGACATTAGCTTTATTGATGTCACGCAGCGTTTTATAAGGCGACTCTTCACGCACCACTACCACCGAAGCAATCGACTTATTTGGTAAGTTGCTATAGGCAGTTTTTTGCGTTGCTAACCAGTTGATTGGGTATTCACGTGCCAACTTAGTCGCCTGCCCTGGACTAGTTAGAATGAAGTCAAGCCAACCGTGCAAAAATGCATCTTCAAGTTGGTCGAAATCGTAAGTATGTAGGTTGAATTGATAGCCAGGATTCTGAGTCTCCAACCAATCCAAAGTTGGTTGCCACGCTTCACGAGCATGTGCGTGTCCACGCAGCGCTAAAACGCCAACATCGTAGTCTTTTCTCGGTACTTCTTGATCATTAGCAGAGGCAAAAGAGGTAAAGAAAAAGGAGAGAGCAAAAATGAAAAGAATTAACTTTTGAGAATAATTATCAATCACTTATGAAATACTACCAAAACTCGGTTGTGGCACATTTTAGCACCACTTCCCCCTTCTACTTTGTTGCTTTAGATCAATCCCACATCATTATTGTGGGAAACCACAATATCGTCATTTAAACGATTTCCTCAGAATGCCTTACCCATAAAGGGGTAGAGCGCATTTCCGCTTTTTTTAAGCCATGAACACCAAAAATGATTAAGAAACGTTCATGTCAGCACTGCCCCATCAAAAGCATTCTATCTGTCGAAACATCGAGGATTCGGCAGCAAAACTTTAAATTAAAATATGGAAGCAACTCATGAAAAAATCGACGATTGCGTTGGGTGTGTTAGCAGCTGTCACAGCGGTTGGCTACTCAGCTTACAATACGATGTTCTCAGCTGAGGCTGTGATTGTGGATGCCGCTGCTCAAGAGCAGAAATTCGCAGAATACGCTCATCCTGAGCACTTCATTTCGGCACAACAACTTAAGTCGCTGATGGACGGCGACAAAGATGTGGTTGTGATCGGTGCGCTAAACCCTATCAAACCAGATAGTCCTATTTCTGGCTCTTACACTATGTGGCGTAACGATTACTCGGCGGCTGATGGTCAATACGACTTCGGTGGTATGAGCAATAACACCGAAGAAATGGAGACCATTCTGGGCAGCTTCGGCGCAACAGCTGACAGCACAATCGTGGTTTACGCAGCAGGCTCTCACCACGATGCCGCTCGCCTTTACTGGCAAATCCATAACCTTGGTCATCAAGACGTTCGTTACCTAGACGGTGGCTTGAACGCTTGGATGGGCGCTGGTTACCCAACTGGCTCTGCAAACCCAAGCGTTGCCGCAGTTGAATACAAAGCACCGAACACAAAACAAGACAACAACACGCTAGCGACACTGGATATGGTTATCGCAGCGCAAAACAACCCTGATTGGGTGATCCTAGATACTCGCGGCAACGACGAGTTCAACGGTGACGTTGCGGTTTCTGGTGCGTACGGTCCGGGTACTATCCCAAGCAGTGTTCACATTAACTGGACCAAAGCGTTAAACGAAGACACAACGCTGAAATCTGCACAAGAACTGCAAGCTCTTTATGGCGACATCATCAAAGGCAAAAAAGTGATCGCTTATTGCCAATCCGGTGTTCGTTCTGCCCACACCACCATGATTCTTACTGAAGTACTTGGCGCAGAAGGCGTCTACAACTATGACGGTTCATGGATCGAGTATAGCCATGCTCACTATGAGCAGAAAAACCCTGAAGTGAACGTTATCAACGGCAAGAGCTAATCAACACGGAAATAGCAGTTAATGAACAATGTAATTTTTAGTCAAAAGCTATTCGACACCGCTCAAATGATTGTCGATGGCTGTATGGGTGATGCCGATCCGGCATGTCAAACCGCATGCCCAATGCACACAGACGTAAAGCAATACGTTCGCATGGCGGGTGAAGGTGATTTTCAAGGTGCTCTGGATCTGATCCGTAGCAAACTATTCCTTCCTCAAACACTAGGTCGCATCTGCGCACATCCGTGTGAAGCGTCTTGTCGCCGTAATTCTGAGTTTGGTCAGCCAATCAGCGTAGCTGGGATTAAACGTTTCGTCGCAGAGAAAATGGATAACCAAGATCACTGGGATCTAAACATTGCGCCCCTAACTAACAAGCACATCGCGATCGTAGGTGCAGGTCCTGCTGGCGCTCAAGCGGCAATCGAACTGCGTCGTCAGGGTCATGAAGTCACCATCTATGAAAAGCTGGACGTTTACGGCGGTATGATGCGTGTTGGTATCCCTGAATACCGCCTGCCACGCGATGTTATCGATTTCGAATACAGCTACTTAGCGATGCTGGGAATCAAAACTCAGTTTGGCGTTGAGATCGGCAAAGACATCAGTTTCGAAACACTACGCAACGAGCATGATGCGGTGGTACTTGCACATGGTGCGCACGTAGGTTCGATCATCCCTCTGCCGGGTCATGACAACGATGGCGTGTTCTCTGCGGTTGAATACCTAAAAGAGATTTCTGAAACTCGCCAATTCCCACGAGCAGGTAAGCGCGTAATGGTTATCGGCGGTGGTGACGTAGCGATGGACTGCGCACGCTCTTCATGGCGTATCGGCGCAAGTGAAGTTTACCAATGTTCACTTGAGAGCCTTGAGAACCTGCCTGCAAGCCAAATCGAAATCGATGAGTCACTAGAAGAAGGCGTTGAATTCCATGCGGGTTGGGGACCTGTCGCTATCGAGCACGAGAGCGGCAAAGTAACAGGCATTACTATCAAGAAAGTGCTGTCGATCTTTGATGAGCAAGGCAACTTTGCACCTCAGTACAGCGAAGAAAGCAAAACTATCTCTGTGGATACCGTTGTTTTCGCTACGGGTCAAATCGTGGCAGATATTACTGACGGTGCACTAGAGCAAACTCGCGGTGGCCGTTACGTTGTCGATAAACAAACACTAGCATCTAGTCTAGAAGACGTATTCGTAGCTGGTGATGCGTGTGGCGGGAACATCGTAATTGAAGCGATGGCATTAGGTCGTAAAGCAGCAATGAGCGTTGAACGCTTCCTAACGACTCGTCCACTAACTGAAGACCGCGACTTCGAGCAAGAATACAGCTACTCATCTCGTCTAGACGTACCACTACCAAAAGGTACGGTAGATACCCCTCGCCTACACGGTGAATTGCGTGACGCTGAAGAGCGTAAGCAGGATTTTGCACAAGTGGATTTAGGCTTTACTGAAGCGCAAATCAAACTAGAAGCTTCTCGCTGCCTGCAATGCAGCTGCAAGCTATGTATGACCGAGTGCATCATGATGAATGACTTCAGCGACTGTCCGAAGACCATCTTCTCCGACTTTGTGAACAACAAGTCGATGGATCCACTGATGGCTTACTCATGCAACGCGTGTGACCAATGCACCATCGTGTGTCCGAAAGACTTCCCAATGAAAGAGATGTTCCTAGGGGCACGTGCTGACTTTGTTAAAGCAAACAACGGTGAATCTCCAATGCCGGGTCATAAAGCGATCAACATGCACCAGAAGCTTGGCTTCTCAAAAATCTTCACTATGGCAAAACGAGCGGTATCGACAAAATGAGTAATAAAGTATTTATGCCAGGATGCAGCTTGCCATCCTATTCACCTGAAGGTGTAGCTGCCATTGCTAGCTACCTAAAGCAAGTATTTCCAGACATGGGCGCAGTCCAAAAATGCTGTGGCAAACCGACTGCAGCTATCGGTCAAACGGAGAAGTTTAAAGAGCGTTACGGTCAGCTACAGGCTGATTTTGACAAGCTAGACGCACAAGAAGTGATTGTGGCATGTCAAAGCTGCTACGGCATGATCAAAAAATCTGGCGGCACACAAAAACCAGTGTCTTTGTGGAAGCTACTTCCTGAAATTGGTTTACCGGAAGAACTGCGCGGCAAAGCCAAAAACAGCGACGTGGTGTTTACCATTCACGACTCTTGTTCAACTCGCTACGAGAAAGAGCTGCAAGACGGTATCCGTTGGATATTAAACGAACTTGGTTACAAAACCTCTGAGCCAGAACACACACGAGAAAACACCCGCTGCTGTGGCTTCGGCGGCATGGTTGTACCTGCAAACCCAGATGTGGCAACGCGCGTAATTAAGCGCCGTGTTGAAGAGTTTGAAACCGACTACGTAGTGGTTTATTGCTCGGCATGTCGTGCATCCATGATGGGTGTTGGTACAAAGTCTTGGCACATTCTGGATCTAATGTTCGGTCCTGTGATCAAGCAAGGTGATGAGCCGCCAGTAAACGTACTTGCAAGCCCTGTAAAATCTTGGTTCAACCGCTACAAGTCAAAAGCGGGCCTGATCAAGTGTATGTCAGTGTAACTGTCTCTGTGTCGCTATCTCTTTTTAATTATTAGGTTTAAGTGAAGTTGAACTTATGAAACTCGTAAAAATCGCTCTTATCGTCGCTGTTGTAGCTCTCGCTCTGTTCGCGGCAAAACAAACTGGCATTCTTGAAATCATCACTGACATCAAGAGCCTACAAGATTGGATCGCAAGCTTTGGTGTGTGGGGTTACGCCGTATTCGTAGCAGCATTCGTATTTGCGTGTGTTTTCCTACTACCGGGCAGCGCATTTACCATTGTGGCAGGTATCGTATTTGGTCCTATCAAAGGTGGCGTATTGGCGCTCTTTTCTGCAACGCTTGGTGCAGTAGCAGCCTTTATCGTAGCGCGCTTCCTACTGCGTAACACCATCATGAAGAAGTTTGGCGACAACCCAATATTCAAGAAAATCGATGACGGTGTAGCAGCAAACGGCACCAGCTTCTTGATTCTGACTCGTCTTGTGCCTGTATTCCCATTCAGCCTACAAAACTACGCTTACGGTCTAACCAGCCTAAACCTTGGCACTTACGCTCTGGTTTCTCTGTTGACCATGGCGCCAGGTGCTTTCATTTTTGCTTACATGGCTGGTGACATCGCAACAAACGGTGTGTCTGCAATGTTGTTGGTAAAATTTGCGGTTGCGGGTCTTGTGCTGTTTGGCATGTCTTTGATTCCAAAATACATCGCAAAGAAAAAAGGCATCAACATGGAAGAATTAGCGAAGTAATCCGGTCTATCCATTATTGAAGCCAAAATAGTGCGACTTATCGAGAGTCGCACTATTTTCATTGCTACTGATTTGCTCACACTTTGCCCTTAAATTGGTGACTTTTAAGACCAAAAACTGACGTGGATTGGTATCACCTCACAAGGCGAGTAATTCTATGAATCTATTATCAAATTCGCGTTGATAATAGAGCAAGATAGATTACTATCCATCTAGAGGGAACGGAGCTTCCAGCGTGGTTTATCCCCAATTCAGAGTACCAAAACAGCCGTTTGTACCTCATGGGAATATAAAGCTCCAAAATGAAAACAAAGATAAAGAAACACGGATTACGTATGAAAAAGCTACTTAGCACCATTGGCATTTTAGCCACCACATTCGCGACCTCCTCTTTTGCATCTTCGACCGCTGAAGAATGGCAAAAAATAGAACAGCAAGCCGACGGTCAGACCGTTTATTTTCATGCTTGGGGTGGTAGCCAAGAAATTAACCGCTACATCCAATGGGCAGGCAAAGAGCTTAAATCTCGCTACAACGTGACACTTAACCACGTCAAGGTCACCGATATTTCTGAAACCACCACTCGTCTTATTGCTGAAAAAGCCGCAGGGAAAAACAGCGGTGGCAGTGTTGATATGGTTTGGATTAATGGCGAAAACTTTAAATCGATGAAAGACAACCAACTGTTGTTTGGTCCTTTCGTTGAAGGTTTACCAAGCTGGCAGTTTGTGGATAAAACCCTGCCTGTTGATGTCGATTTCTCTGAACCAACAGATGGTCTAGAAGCGCCTTGGGGCGTAGGTCAATTGGTGTTTATCTACGATGAAGAAACCCTGCACAACCCACCAAGCTCATATGCTGAAATGCTGAGCTACGCAAAAGCGTTTCCAAATCGTCTGACATACCCTCGTCCACCGGAGTTTCATGGCACCAGTTTCATCAAATCTCTACTGATCGAACTGAGCAATAACGACCCTGCATTGCAAAAGCCAGTGACAGACGAATCATTCAAAACCGTCACGCAACCTCTATGGGCTTACCTAGATGAATTTCACAAAGTCGCATGGCGTGGCGGTAAGCAGTTTCCGGGTGGCACAGCGGAAACGGTACAACTACTAGATGATGGTCAGATTGACTTAGCCGTCACTTTTAACCCAAATGCGGTTTATTCAGCACAATCTAGCGGCAACCTTGCAGATAGCACCAAAGCGTATGCGATGGATGCGGGTGCACTTTCTAACATTCACTTCTTAGCTATCCCTTGGAACGCAAACGCCAGTGCAGGGGCTCAAGTTGCTATAAACTTTTTATTAAGTCCTGAAGCGCAATCTCGTAAAGGTGATATCAACATCTGGGGTGATCCTTCAGTGCTAAGCAGCCAATACCTGACTGGTACGGCTAAAAATACTCAACAATTCAAGTCTATTGCAGAGCCACATCCAAGCTGGCAAGCCGCACTAGAAAAAGAATGGTTGAAACGCTACGGGAATTAATAATCACCCATGTTAAGAGCGCTGTATCTAGTTATTATCGCAGTTTGTATATTACCAACCATCCCGGGTCTACTCGGGGTGGTGGTCTCTGCGCTCGGCTATGTTCCCCCTATCGGCTTACATCATTTTTCACTTGATGGCTTTGATGCTGTGTTTGACTGGGAAGGCGTGTGGACATCTATTGGTCTAACGTTCTACTCTGCCATTTTCAGTAGCTACCTTGCTTGTTTGATGACGTTTGCGATTCTGCAAGCTTCTTGGGGAAGTAAATTCTGGCGTAAAATCGAAGTCAGTCTTTCTCCGCTTCTTGCCATGCCACACGTGGCATTCGCCATTGGTTTTGCTTTCCTATTTGCACCAACAGGTATGGGCGTTCGCGTACTCAACCAAATGTTTGGTTACGATCCAAATGCGCAAACGGTGAATGACTTAGCGTTGCTGATCAAAGACCCATACGCACTGGGTTTGATCATCATGCTTGCCATCAAAGAAGTCCCGTTCCTTTTGTTGATGAGTATTCCGACTCTTCAACAATTGAAGGTCGAGAAGATAGAAAAAGTCAGTCATTCGATGGGGTATAGCTCGGCTCAAGCTTGGTGGAAATGCGTTTTCCCTCAATGGTTAGCAAAACTGCGCTTCCCAATGCTAGCCGTGCTGGCTTACAGCTTATCCGTTGTCGATGTCGCGCTAATTATCGGTCCAACCAACCCTCCTACCTTTGCAGTATTGGTATGGCAGTGGTTTAACGATCCTGATTTATCCCTCCTACCAAGAGCGGCGGCGGGTGCAGTTGTGTTGTTTGCGATTGCGAGCCTATTGATTGGCTTTGCTCGACTCGTAGAGTGGAGCGTTACTAAAGGCTTTAAACGCTGGCAATACTCCGGTCGTAGTGGTTTCCGCTTACCAGGAAAGACCTTGTTCTCTATGATTGCTCTACTCGCACTGTTAATGGTGCCTTTGATGGTGGTGTGGAGCTTTGCACAGCGTTGGCGTTTCCCTGACTTATTGCCAAGCCGTTACAGCTTACGTTTTTGGGAATACGAGTGGCAAAGCATTCTTGGCACGCTAGAGCAAAGCATGTTGATTGCGGTAATCAGCGCATCAATTGCTCTGGTACTTGCTCTGATTGCTCACGAATACCGACTGCGTTACCGCTGGCAAGTCCCAGGGTACATCATTGCCGTGCCAATGTTAATTCCGCAGCTTTCCGTTTTGTTTGGAATGCAAGTCGTCACGCTGTACCTCGACAGCAGCGCGTACTTGTTCTGGGTATGTTGGGCACACGTCTTCTTTGCTTTCCCGTTTGTTTACCTATCACTCGACGGTCCATGGCGCAGCTTCGACAATGGTCTGACTCGTGTCGCCTTAAGCCTTGGTAAATCACCGATGCAGGCTTGGTTAAAAGTCAAACTGCCCATTCTTTTGCCTGCGATTGCTTTTGCTTGGGCAGTTGGCATTAGTGTCAGCTTAGCGCAGTACCTACCAACACTCGTGCTGGGAGCTGGTCGCATCAGCACAATAACAACAGAAGCGGTCGCCCTATCAAGTGGCTTTGACCGTCGTGTCACTGCGATTTACGCAATTTGGCAAGCTCTCTTGCCGTTAATGTTCTTCTCTTTTGCGATTTTACTTAGCCGCTTACACGTTAAGTATCGCCGGTTGTCTATTAAAGGTTTACTACCGAATGAGTCTCTGTCTCGAAAACCTCGCCATCCATAAAACCAATGGCGACACGCTTTTCTCTGCCTTCAACATGACGGTAGAGAAAGGTGAAATTGTTACCCTGATGGGTCCAAGCGGCTGTGGCAAATCCACTTTATTGGATGCCATTGCTGGTCACCTATCTTCCGAGTTCGACTATTCAGGCTCAATCACTCTCGATAATGAAAAGTTGGATGCTTTGCCTGCGCATAAGCGTCAGGTAGGTATTTTGTTCCAAGACGATTTGCTCTTTCCGCACCTCACCGTATGGGAAAACCTTGCCTTCGCTCTGCCTGATTCAATCAAAGGGGCTGAGCGTAAAGAACGTGCGATGCAAGCATTGAAACACATCTCGTTAACCAAGCTCGCGGAATCTTTCCCAGATCAAATATCAGGTGGTCAGCGCGCCCGTATCGCTCTGACTCGTATGTTGTTGGCGAAACCAAAAGTTGCCCTACTCGACGAACCATACAGCAAACTCGATAAAGATTTGCGCGTGCAGTTTCGTAACTGGGTCGTGGAACAGCTTCAACTCGCTAATATCCCCGCGTTGATGGTGACGCACGATGAAGACGATATCCCTGCAGGCAGTCGTTGTCTAAACTGGCCGTGGGAGACAAGTCATGCTTGATAGCCTAAGCATCAAAATCATTAAGTGGCCACTGGCACAAAGCGCAAAGCTGATCGACAAATGTGGCGTGACGGCTAACCAAACCACACTGTTCGGTTTTGCCCTTGGTTGCTTTGCTCTACCAGCATTGATGGCAGAGCAATACACACTCGCATTAGCGTTTATCCTGCTGAACCGAATTTGTGATGGATTAGATGGTGCGTTGGCAAGAATCCAAGGCATTACCGATGCCGGAGGCTTTCTCGATATTAGCTTGGACTTCTTGTTCTATTCTTTGATTCCATTTGGTTTTGTGTTGGCAAATCCAGAACAAAACGCCGTCGCGGGCGCATTCTTGATCTTCTCGTTTATTGGCACGGGGAGCAGCTTCTTAGCTTTCGCGATCATGGCAGGTAAACGCGGTATCGATAACCCTGTCTACAAACACAAATCTCTGTACTACATGAGCGGTCTAACAGAAGGCACCGAGACCATTGGTTGTTTCGTGTTGTTCTGTTTGTTCCCACAACATTTTGCCGTGATTGCGTATATCTTTGGTGCGGCGTGTTGGTTTACCACATTTACACGTATTTACTCTGGGTTTCATACGTTGAAACCGTAAACAAAACTTAAAGGGAGATTCCTGATTGCTACGAAGGAATGCAGCCGGGAATCTCTTTTCAATCTTCCCTCAATAAAGCATCCCACTCACCACCAGCGTCACCACAATCCCAGAGACAAAACTCGGCACATGCCACTTCTGCTGCTTAGCTCGAAAATACTCTTTTTGTCGCTCTTCTTGATAGCTCTTCACCGCTAGTTCTTTAATGTAATCGTTTTGCATAACCTACCCTCCTGACGTTTTTCAAATCGAGGATAGAAGCTCAAGTTAACTTGAGGTCAATGCTGAAGTTCCAATTTAGGATATGTTCCTTAGAAGTGGAGCGATCCTTGCTCTCAATTCATTAAACTCAACCAGTTGCATTTATTTGTATCACAGTTCTGGCGTGTCACTTGATCGTCGTCAATGGAACATCAATCTATTTCACCTTTCGATGTTCAAATGACATCAAGTTGCTAGCATGAGCCCATTCAAGATAACTCTGGGCTTGTTATGACTCCTACTGTTGACCATGTACTCCTCAATATCGCACTCAATTTGAGCTCAAATCGCTCTCATGAGCAGCAATACCAAAACCTGATTGATGGGGTCGCACAAGTCTTCCCTTGTGATGCGAGTTGCTTGTTCATATTCGATGAGGATGGCTTTCTAACGCCGGTTGCAGTAAAAGGCTTGTCAAACTCAGTACTCGGTCGCCGTTATTTTCCTAAAGCCCATCCGCGCTTAGACGCCATTATCCACAGCCGTGAGCCTGTTCGCTTCGATGCCGACTGTGCACTGCCCGACCCATTTGACGGGACATTATTGACCGAAGACCAATGCATTGATGTCCATGACTGTATGGGTTTTAGCTTATATGTTGAAGGGCAACTTGTCGGGGCATTAACCATGGATGCACTTGCGGTTGGCGCGTTTGATCATATCGACCCAGTAGCTATCGAAACCTTCGCGGCACTAACGGCGGCAACACTGCGCAACATTGCACAATTAAAAGCCCTCAAAGCACAAAGCCAAAAGCAAAAAAGCGTTACACAAACCCTGATTCAACAAGCGCGATCACAACATGGTGACATGGTTGGCTTAAGTCCACAGATCAATCAGTTACGAAATAATATAGCAACCGTTGCACAATCGGATTACGCGGTATTGGTATCTGGAGAAACCGGTACGGGTAAAGAACTTGTCGCTCATTCGGTTCACGCTCAATCTCATCGCAACGATAAGCCGATGATCTACGTGAACTGTGCCGCTCTGCCCGAGGGCCTGGCGGAGAGCGAACTGTTTGGCCATGTGAAGGGAGCTTTCACCGGAGCCAATAATCACCGTGCAGGTAAGTTCGAGCTAGCTGATGGCGGCACAATCTTCCTAGATGAAGTGGGTGAATTGCCTTTAGTTTTACAAGCAAAACTACTGCGCGTTATTCAGCAAGGCGAGCTGCAACGTGTGGGCAGCGATCAGCATTTGATGGTGAACGTACGTATCATCGCAGCCACTAACCGACAGTTAGAAAAAGAAGTGGAAACTGGCACATTCCGCGCTGATTTGTTCCATCGATTGAACGTGTTTCCCATCAAAGTGCCACCACTGCGCGCGCGTGACGGCGACATTCCAGTTCTTGCGGGATACTTACTGGAAAAAGTGCGCCAGCAATTTAACGCACCAAACCTTCATGTTCACCCTAAGGTACTGACTCAATTAGAGTCTCTGCCTTGGTACGGTAATGTTCGAGAACTTGAGCATACCTTAACGCGAGCGGCATTACATGCCATTCAGCAAGGCGATAGCACCATCATGCTCAATCACTTTGACACTTCACTCGCGTTAGATGATGTAAAAAGCACATCGCATTACTTGCCTAGAGAGAGCCAGCCGATGCGCGAGTTGGTGGAGCGCTATCAACATGACTTGATTGAGCACGCATTGAGCCAATCTGGCGGTGTTTGGGCAAAAGCAGCGGAGTTTTTACAAATGGATCGAGGCAACTTATATCGCATGGGTAAAAAGCTCGGCATTAATAAATAGAGGCTCCCGCTTCGCCCTTGTGAAACAACGATTTACTTTTATCGATAGCAAACATCTCGATAGCAAACAAAGAGATTCCGGATGACTCACTCTGGCTCGTCCGGAATGACACCCAACACCAATGTACTTGGGCTAACTGTCCCATCTGGTTTCTCGTATTTCACTTACTCTTCCTCATTCGTAATAATTAAACCGCTCAAGTCTCAGCTTTCTTATAACTCTTTAAACTCATCAAGTTTTCAGTTGCCTTATTGCGTCATTCCCGACAGCGACTAAGGAGCGCAATCGGGAATCTCTTGCCTTCACAAAACCGCAATAACTTATCTCCTGTTTAACAAGCACTTCTACTATCGCCCGTTAAAACGTTTCTCGCGCGTCGCTTTTATCACCAATTCAAATACACCGTTGTTATTTACACATCAGTTACGTTGTAAAAATCACATCAGCGACATACTCAAAAACACATAAAGCCATTAAAAATCAAAGAGATAATTATTGGCACGCATTCTGCTCTATTGGAGAAAACAAAACGACTATTACTACAATCACTGGAGAACCCAATATGTTCTGTATTCAATGTGAACAGACAATCCAAACCCCGGCTGTAAAAGGCTGTTCTTTCGCACAAGGTATGTGTGGCAAAACTTCAGAGGTATCCGATCTACAAGACGTGTTGGTTTACACTTTGCAAGGGGTTTCTTTTTGGGCAGCACGCGCGCTTGAATTCAATATCATCAATGATGAAATCAACCAGTGGGCTCCAAGAGCATTCTTCTCTACGTTGACCAACGTAAACTTTGACCCAGAACGTATCCTTGAGCTGACTTCTCAAGCAGCCACTTACAAAGCGCTGCTAAAAGACCAAGCGATGACAGCAGCAGCTCTTACAGATGAAGTGCTAGTGAACATTCCTGATGTAGCGAACTTCGAGTTGCCAAACAGCGCAGAGGAAATTTTGGCGTTTGCTCCTCAAGTTGCAGTAAACCGCGGTAAAGACCAAGTACACGAAGACGTTATCGGTCTACGTCTGCTTTGCTTATACGGTCTAAAAGGTGCAGCTGCGTACATGGAACACGCACGCGTACTTGAGCAAACTAACAATGACATCTTCGCCGAATACCACGAAATCATGGCTTGGTTGGGTACTGACCCTGAAGATCTAGGCGAACTGCTAGATTGCTCAATGCGTATTGGTCTTATGAACTACAAAGTGATGGAAATGCTGGATCACGGTGAAACAGCAACGTTCGGTCACCCAGAGCCAACAACCGTTAACGTTAAGCCAGTCAAAGGCAAATGTATTCTTGTTTCTGGTCATGACCTTCACGACCTAGAAAAAATCTTGCAACAGACCGAAGGCAAAGGCATTAACGTATACACTAACGGTGAGATGCTGCCTGCACACGGCTACCCAGAGCTGAAGAAATACCCTCATCTAGTAGGTAACTACGGCAGCGCGTGGCAGAACCAACAGAAAGAATTCGCCAACTTCCCTGGCGCGATTGTGATGACCTCAAACTGCCTATTGAACCCGAACGTGGGTCAGTACGCAGACCGTCTATTCACTCGTAGCATTGTCGGTTGGCCAGGTGTCGCTCACCTAGAAGGTGATGATTTTAGCCAAGTAGTCGAGTGTGCATTGGCACAAGAAGGCTTCCAACACGACGAAATCGAGCACAACATCACGGTTGGTTTTGGACGTAACGCACTGATGAACGCGGCTCCTGCGGTTATCGACCAAGTGAAACAAGGCAACATCAAACACTTCTTCCTAGTAGGTGGTTGTGATGGCGACAAAGCAGAACGTAGCTACTACACAGACTTCACTGCAGAAGCACCAGAAGATACGCTAATCCTAACGCTGGCTTGTGGTAAATACCGCTTTAACAAAAATACATTTGGCGACATTAATGGCATCCCTCGCCTATTGGATGTGGGTCAATGTAACGATGCATACTCAGCAATTCAGCTGGCATTAGCCCTTGCGAAAGAATTCGACTGCGACATCAACGAGCTTCCTCTTACGCTTGTTCTTTCTTGGTTCGAGCAAAAAGCGATTGTGATCCTACTTACGCTATTCGCACTAGGCGTGAAAGGCATCTACACAGGTCCAACAGCGCCTGCATTCTTGACGCCAAACCTGATTGCAATTATCCAAGAGAAGTTCGATATGCGCAGCATTGGTAATGTTCAAGATGACCTTAAAACTATCCTAGCAGCGTAATCACCTTGCTTATCACGCGCCTCCTTAATTGGGGGCGCTTTTATCTATTGAGTACTCGACAACCAAAGAGATTGTTATGTTTTTTGAATGGCAAGGCAGTCAACCTGTCACCTTACGCTGTGTAGATAAATATCACGAGACTGCCGATGCAGTGAGCCTCAAGCTGGCAGACTTATCTGAATCGCTTTTGTTTGAATTTAAAGCGGGTCAGTTCATAAATCTTGGCATTGAAATCGATGGCAAGATGGAATTCCGTGCCTATTCACTCAGTTCCCTTTCCGGCGATGATTGCTTACAACTGACCATTAAACGCGTCGACGGCGGGAAGGTATCAAACTACATCATCGATAAACTGTTGATTGGAGACACAGTTCAAGCTCTTCCACCAACGGGTGATTTCAATTGTGTTGACCATCCACCAATCACGCTAGATGGTAAAAAGAAAGCCCTGCTGATCAGTGCTGGATGCGGCATCACTCCCGTATTCGCGATGACAAAACAATGGCTGAGCAATGATCAAGAAGTGGATATCGAATTTCTGCATATCGCTCGCTCTCAACCAGAAACGATTTACTTTGATTTGCTAGAGACTTACCACTCGGTTTACCCAGATTTTAACTTGAAGCTGTTACTAAAAAATCGCGGTGAGACACAGTACCCTGAAGGTCGACTCAGTAAGGAATGGCTTCAGGAGTTGGTCCCAGATTTTAATCAGCGCACGGTTTATCTATGTGGTCCAAACCAGTTCATGCTCGATGTTCAAGGTTATTTGACCGAGCTTGGCTTTGATATGGCTAACTTCTTCCAAGAAAGCTTTACACCAGCAGCAAGTGAAGAAGCTGAAGTGTCAGATGAAACGGCAAGTGTGTCAGTCCCCGACTTTGCTCAAACGATTGATGCACAAAAAGGTCAAGTCCTTGCTGATGTGTTGGAAGGCGCAGGGTTACCGTTGATCGTCGCTTGTCGAAGTGGCATTTGTGGCTCTTGTAAGTGTAAGGTTCGCAAAGGCAGTGTTTCTTCAACCAGCCTTGAAACATTAACACCGGAAGAAATTGAACAAGGCTATGTACTCGCCTGTTCTTCGACGATTGAATCCGACCTCGAAGTTCAGATTGGTTAAAGCGGTTGATACAAACATTAAAAAAGCGCCGTGCTCGGCGCTTTTTGTTTATCGCAGACTGTAATTCTACCAAGACGCGAAGCATTTGATAGAGATTCTCTATAAGGAAAAACGACTGAGCTGGGAACCTCGCTTTAAACTCAGCTAAACAGCAGAACCTTCAGTGCAGCTTCGCTATCTACATCCATAAACTCTGGTGGATTGTCCAAACGCTCTCGGAATGTCAGCTCAGGCGCTTCTTCCTTCATGCTTTCAATCAAGAAATCGCTGGTCACCGATGGCGAGTTTACACATGCGAGAACTTGTCCACCTTTTGCTAGCAAATCTGGCAAACGGCGTAGAATCTTTTTGTAGTCTTTCGTTAACGCGAAGCTGCCTTTTTGGAATGATGGTGGATCAATGATGATCATATCGTACTGACCTGACTTCTTGATCTTCCCCCACGACTTAAAGATGTCGTGCCCCATAAAGCTCACTTGGTTGATGTTATGACCATTCAGTTTATGGTTCTCACGACCTTTCGAAAGCGACGCTTTTGCCATATCCACGTTTACGACTTTATCGGCACCACCAGCAATAGCCGCCACAGAAAAGCCGCAAGTATAAGCGAACAGGTTAAGTACATTTTTGTACTTGGCATTTTCACGAACCCAATCACGACCGTAGCGCATATCAAGGAACAAACCGAAGTTCTGGTTACGACCGATATCTAGCTGGTACTTCAAGCCACTTTCTTCAACCACAGGTCGAGCATCTAGCTCACCCAACAGAATTTCTGAAGGTGCGCCGTCAGCATAACGGTGTTGAATCACGATAGTGCGACCCTGTTTCTCTGCCCACAGCGCAGATTCAGAAAGCGTATTTAAACCAGCTTTTAATTCAGAAACAAACGTCTCATCGACTTCTTTAAATAGGTTAATGATCAACTGACCTTGTAACCAATCACATGTGATTTGCTCTAAACCTTCGAAGCGGCGACCGCGACCGTGAAACAGTCGGCGGATTTCATTGGGAGCTTGTGTTAGCTCCGCTTCTAGATGCTGGAAAAACAGCGGAAGTTGTGATGCTTGCATCGAATTCTCTTATTCGTTTTCTTTGTAATGGTTATTTGATCGTAGGCCAGTTCAGTTCCCACGGAGAAAGCCAAGTGTCGATACCTTGGGATACAATTTCATTGTGCCATTTACTGCCAAGCGCTTTATGCTCGCGTGGATCGCAAACAAAGCAGTGTGTTTCATCTTGATACGGGAAACACAATGAAAATGCATGCAAGTAACCACGGTCAGCGTCATTACCTGCATTATAAATAGAATCACCAACAATACCCGAACCAACGGATTTTAATGCCACACGAATTTGGTGTGTTTTGCCAGTATGCGGCTTGCATAAAAACAGGCGCTCTCCCGGCTCTGCAGCGAGAGAAAAGAATTGGGTAATCGCTGGATTCGTTTTGCTGTTTACCAGTTTCCATGAAGAACGACGAGAGCGTTCCATGTCACCCACTACCAGCCCTTGCTTCTTCTTAGGCTTTTTCGAACCAATCGCAAGATAGAACTTCTCGACTTGACGATCTGCAAATGCTTGCGACAACGCGCTTGCTGCTTTTACGTTGCGACCCAAAAGCAAAATTCCAGACGTCATTTTGTCGAGGCGGTGAATAAGATACAACTGCTCATCACCACTTTGTCTCGCTACTTCTTGCAGCAACATAGTTTCACCATCGTCCTTATGTACTGAGACGTTGGGATGTTTATTGATGATCAGAAAATCTGGATGGGTGTGTAGAATGTCGAACATAAAAAACTGGCTCCACGTTTGGAGCCAGAAGTATACCGATTCTAAGCAATTAGGCGAGCTTAAACTTACCCACCAGCGCTTCCAATTCTTGAACTTTACGGTTCAGACCTTCTACGCTTTGCGAGCTGTCATTCGCTAATTGTAATGAACGGTTTGAGATGTCGCTGATCGATGTAATGTCAGCAGCAATTTCTTTCGTCACTGCGGTTTGCTCTTCCGCTGCTGTCGCGATTGAGTTAACCATGCTTTGAACATGAGCCGCACCAGAAACGATTTCTTCCAGTGAGTTCACCGCTCCCGAGCTTTGACTCACGCCAATTTCAACCAAACGACAGCCATCTTCCGTGTAAGTCACTGCCTCTTGAGTGCCGACTTGAATCGCTTGGATGATCTCACCGACCTCTTGTGTTGCCTTCGTTGTGCGTTCAGCCAGAGCGCGTACTTCATCGGCAACCACAGCAAAGCCACGACCAAACTCGCCTGCACGTGCCGCTTCGATTGCCGCGTTCAATGCCAGCAGGTTCGTCTGCTCGGCAATGTCTTCAATCACTTTGATAACCGCGCCAATTTTCTCGCCATGAGAACCTAGGCTGTTCATCTGCACCGACATATCCGACATTTGCTGTGATACCTGTTGAATGCTCTCCACCATCTCAACAATCACGGTGCGACCTTGTTCAGCGGTTGATTCCGACTTGCGTGCTTCTTCAAACGTCGCAGCACCTTGCTCTGCAACTTGAGAAATGGTCAAGCTCAACTCTTCTGCCGCAGTCGCAATCAAGTTTGCTTTATCAGATTGGCTACTTGCACCCGACACAATATCTTGGCTCACAACTGACAGCTCGCCGGTAACCGATTTCACTTCTTCCGATACGAGCGAAATCGAGCCAATAAGGCTAGTCAATGATGCTTGCATCTTATTTAGAGAAGTCGCTAGGTTAGCCAACTCGTCACCCGATTTATCTTCAATCGGTTCTACCGTTAAATCGCCTTCCGCGACACGTTGCGCTAACTCATCGAGCTTACTCAAACGGTGAGTAATTGAGTTGGACAACAAGTACGCAATAACGGCTGTTGCAATCAGCGCAATCGAACCAAGCACATAAATCGTCAGTTCAATGCTATTAAACGAATCCGAAAGGTCCAGTAGCGCTTCACTGGTACTTTGGCGACCATCCGTTGATGCCGCATCAAGGATAGATTCAATCGGCGCTAGGTTAGCGTCATAAAGAGAGCGAAGGCGCGCCACGTTCTCTTCAACGTTTTCTAGACCAAGATTAGTCAAAATTTGCGACTCAAAGTCACGAGTGAAATTACTCATGTAACGTTCAACTTTTTCAACATTACGGTAATCTTCGCCACCAACCGTTTCCAAAAGTTTGACTTCAGCAATCGCTGCTGCAAATTCTTGTTTATTTACTTGGTACTCCGCCTGAGCACCCGATACACCTACGATGCTACCTAATGCATCACGATAAACATCACCAGCTTCATCGATCAAAATTAAGTACTGAACAGTTTCAGGAACATCGTCCGTTCTTACCTCGTCAGCCACTTCGTGCGAGTTCAATACTTCTAATGTGATAATTCCAATCATCACCAGCATGATCGCTAAGATTGCACCAAAACTCGCGTACAGTTTTTTACGAACAGACATTGTCACTAATAACCTACCTTACCCTTGTCTTCTATTTTCTAACTTAGTTCATCCACATATTTACACATGCTTTGTAAGGCTTATCGGAACGTTCAACTGCAACTTTAACACTTATTTTTGTGATCCAGCTCTCTTTACGAGTCGTCTCACAATTAATACCCATTATTAATATGAATTCACTCAATCCTATAAATAATGAATATAAAAAACGGGAGCCTGTGAAGACTCCCGTTTATTAGTTTTTGAATTTAGCTGAATACTTCTCGCTTATAGCTTCTTAGAAAAGATACCTGCGAGGGCAATGATACCAATACCAAGTAGCATGATTTCGCCTTTACCGCTGTCGAAACCAGACTTAATGCCCATGAAAGCTACGATTGCGATAGCGACTGGGATTACGTATTTAACTAGGTTGTACCATAGACCAAATAGAGGGAAAGAAACTTTACCATCGTTAGTGATCTCTTTTTCAAGGTCAGCACGGTTTAGACGCCAACCTGCAAAGATACATACCAACATACCGCCGACCGCTAGGAAGATCTTATCTGTTAGTAGGTCGAAGATATCAAATGCGCCCGTACCGAATAGAGTTGGACCAACACCACCAAGTGACAGCGACGCGAACACACATAGTGTTGCCATTACGACGCTCGCAGACAGTACTGCTGTTGAACGCTTCAGACCTTTCTCATCGATTAGGTAAGAAACCACAACCTCTAGTAGAGATACAGAAGACGTCAGTGCCGCAACAGTAAGACCAATGAAGAACATCAGAGCAAATAGAAGACCAATTACGCCGCCCATTTCAGCAAACAGTTGAGGTACAACTACGAAGACTAGACCTGGACCTGCTGCTGGCTCCATACCAAATGCGAACATTGCAGGGAACATTGCTACACCCGCTAGGATTGCAACACCTGTGTCCATTGCCGTAACCATACCGGTTGTTTGAACTAGGTTCTCTTTCTTCTTCAGGTAAGAACCGTAAGTCATCATACAACCCATACCCAGACTTAGAGAGAAGAATGCCTGACCTAGCGCAGCTAGAACGACATTGCTGTCTACTTTTGAGAAGTCTGGCATGAACAGGAACTCAAGACCTGCCATTGCGCCCGGTAGCATCAGACCTTTCACTGATACAACGATCAGGATAAGGAATAGAAGAGGCATTAGGATTTTACCCGCTTTCTCGATACCGCCAGAAATACCTTTCATTACGATAACGATGTTTAGGAACAGGTAAACACCCATCCACATTAGCGGTTGAACTGGATCAGAAATGAAGCCGCCGAAGCTGTCACCAATTGCTTCAGGAGCACTTAGTAGACCACCGCCTACTTTAAAGATGTACGCTAACGCCCAGCCACCTACTACAGGGTAGAAACCCATGATCAATAGACCACTCAGTACGCCGATAACACCCGTAAATGTCCAACGACGATCAGTCGATTTGAAAGCACCTACTGCTGAAAGACCTGTCTTACGACCAATAGCGAACTCAGTAAGCATGACGCTAAAGCCGATAAAAATAACAAACAAAAGGTAAATTGCAACGAACGCACCGCCGCCGCTCTCACCAGCTGTGTAAGGGAATTTCCATATATTGCCTAAACCGACAGCGGAACCCGCTGCTGCCATTACGAAGCCTAGTTTAGACCCCCACGTATCACGTGGTGCTGCTGTATTTGTAGCCACGCTTTTTCTCCAAAATGTTTTGTTGTGTTTGCATAGAGATAGGCGTCTAGAATATGTTCGTGTAAATATTAATGTACACTTTATAAGATGTTTGTGTGACGCTCTATGTATGGCAAGTAAAGCAGTTTAACTTTAAAATTGGAACCCCGAATAGCACATTTATCGCGCAAATGTATCATTGTTCACGCTAAATGCTGCTTTTTTGCGCAAAAGTTAAAGTTTCATCCAACTTTTCACACCTTAGTAACACATTACCCCGTTATAAAATCTATTTCACAACATAAAATCACCTAACCGTGTTGGTATGAAAATAGTTTCCCGTTACGTCATTTCCGCTTAATATCCATGTTGGGCTTATTACTTTTGGCGTATATGGACAAGTTCTATCACTTTCTCACCCTAGCTAGCATTGGGCTTTATTGGTTCCTAGTGGCTGGTGTTACTATTCGTGTCGTATTAAAACGTCGCGCTGTTAGCGTCTCTCTTGCATGGCTGATGATCATCTACATCCTGCCAGTGCTTGGTGTTGCCTGTTATTTCTTATTTGGTGAGCTTAACCTTGGTCGAAAACGTGCAGAACGGGCTAAAGTGATGTTCACACCGTTCCAACAATGGTTCACTCAGTTAAATGATTGTAACGCACATGTTCCAGAAGCAATGGGGCGTCATATCTATCGCATTGACGAGCTATGTAACAACCGTTTGGGTCTTCCTGCATTAAGTGGTAACACACTTTCACTTCAGCAATCACCGGATGAAATCCTTCATTCCATCATTGAAGATATCGAAAACGCACAACACAGCATTCGAATGGTGTTCTACATTTGGCACCCAGGAGGCTTAGCCGATTCAGTCGCTTCTGCACTGATTCAAGCGGCAAAACGTGGCGTAGACGTAAAACTGCTTCTTGACTCTGCTGGTAGTCCGCGTTTCTTCCGCAGTCATTGGTATAAGATGATGAAGGATGCGGGCATCGATGTAGTACAAGCATTGGAAGTTAAAATGTGGCGTATCTTCCTGCGCCGTTTGGACTTGCGTCAGCATCGTAAGATCATCGTGATTGATGACGAAATTGCTTATACAGGCTCAATGAACTTGGTCGACCCTGCTTTCTTTAAACAAAGCAGTGGTGTTGGTCAGTGGATTGACATCATGGTGCGAATTACCGGTCCTACGGTCAACGTGCTAAGTGCCATTCACTGCTGGGATTGGGAAGTTGAAACAGGTGAACGTCAGTTACCTAAACACCCAGAGTGCCGCATTGACAACAGCGATGAGTTTCAACATCCAATTCAGGTGGTTCCGTCTGGTCCGGGGATGCCGGAGTACTTGATTTACCAAGTACTGACTTTGGCGATCAACCAAGCGAATCGCTCGGTGAGGATCACCACGCCTTACTTCGTACCAAGCTCTGATTTACTCGAAACATTAAAAATGACCGCACAACGTGGCATCGATGTTGAGCTGATCATCCCGCACAAAAACGATTCCATGATGGTGCAATGGGCATCGCGAGCTTTCTACAGTGAGTTGATGGCTGCTGGTGTGAAAATCTACGAATTCTATGGCGGTTTATTGCACACTAAATCGGTGGTGATTGATGATCAATTCTGTCTGGTCGGCACGGTAAACATGGATATGCGCAGCTTGTGGCTCAACTTTGAAGTGACTCTGGCAGTAGATGACGAAGAGTTCACCAAGCAAATGTCGTGGCTGCAGGACACCTACATCCAACAATCACACACTGTTGATAAAGAAGAATGGGAGAAGCGCAGTATCTTCTCTCGTTTCTTGGAACGTGTTTTCTATCTATTTAACCCATTGCTATAACAAATGAGTTAAAGCTAATAAATCTCTACAAAACCGACAGTTCTATGCTGTCGGTTTTCTTTATCTGTTGCACTTTCTCACTGTTTTTCGCTCTATGCTCTGACGAGTCGTTTCATTTCTACTTTTCCCTTGCAAACCACCCTTGGTCCATGTTTTAAATATTGAAAATCGTAATTTAGACAGGGAATTTTTATGTCAGAAGGCAAAAAGACCAAACTCGTTACCGCAGGTCGTGATAAGAAGTGGACAAATGGCGTGGTAAACCCACCAGTGCAGCGCGCTTCTACTATAGTGTTTGATACCGTCGCAGAAAAAAACCAAGCGATGATCAATCGTACGAATAAAACCCTGTTTTACGGACGCCGTGGTACAAACACACACTTTGCCTTTCAAGATGCCATGGTAGAGGTCGAAGGCGGCGCAGGGTGTGCCCTTTACCCATGTGGCACGGCGGCGATTTCTAATGCCATCTTGTCTTTTGTTGAAACGGGCGACCATATCTTAATGGTGGATACCTGCTACGAACCTACTCGCGATTTCTGTGACACCATCATGAAGAAGATGGGTGTAGAGACAACTTACTTCGATCCTATGATCGGCGCAGGCATTCGTGACCTTATTCAGCCGAATACTAAAGTGCTTTTCCTTGAGTCTCCTGGTTCCATTACCATGGAAGTGATGGATGTCCCTACCCTAGCAAGCATTGCACACGAACAAGACATCATTGTAATGCTGGATAACACATGGGGCGCGGGGGTGAACTTCTCACCATTCGAGCACGGCGTGGATATCTCTATCCAAGCAGCAACCAAATACATTGTGGGTCACTCAGATGTAATGCTGGGTACGGCGGTTGCGTCTGAGAAGTACTGGGATCAGCTACGCGAGCAGAGCTACCTAATGGGTCAATGTGTTTCTCCTGATGATGCATATCTCGGTCTGCGTGGTATTCGCACACTTGATGTACGCTTACGCCAACACGCGGAAAACAGTCTAAAAGTCGCGCAATGGTTAGCAGCTCGTCCTGAAGTTGACCACGTTCGTCACCCTGCTCTAGAGAGTTGTCCGGGTCACGAATTCTATAAACGCGATTTTACTGGTGGTAACGGTCTGTTCTCATTCGTGTTGAAAAGCTCGTACCCGAAAGCCACCACAGCATTGTTGGATGGTATGAAGCACTTCAGCATGGGTTATTCATGGGGTGGGTTTGAGAGTTTGATTTTAGCTAACGAGCCAAAGAGCTTTAATAGCTTGCGCACAGTGGCGAATCCAAATTTCGAAGGTACATTAGTACGTCTACACATTGGTTTAGAAGATGTAGAAGACTTAATCGCCGATCTTGAAGCTGGCTTTGCTCGATACAATGCATTAGTGCTAGAAAAAGAAGCCTCTTTATAAGCATTCAGAACAATTATTAAATAGCCTCGTACTGCGAGGCTATTTTTTTACCTCTCATTATAGAGTTACTAACTCATTGTCTTAATTAGAATTAACTAACATTCTAATATTCATCAATCCAATGTTAATTGAATCTGTTGATTTTCTTTTGAGTAATCACAGATTAAAACAATGTGCCACAAACGAACTTCTCAACCGCAAAACTTATCTCCTATTTTATAAAACTCATAAGAGGTCATACCACAAGGAGATAGTTTTGAAACTCAGATTCATAACAACAATGCTTTTCGTTTTAAGCACCCTACCTTTTGCATCTGCCAACGCCAGTGGTTACACAGAAACCAAATACCCCATCGTACTTGTCCATGGTTTATTTGGTTTTGATTCCCTTGCCGGAGTCGATTACTTCTATGGCATCCCACATGCTCTAACGAAAGATGGCGCGACGGTTTATGTCGCTCAAGTTTCCGCAACCAACAGCAGTGAAGCACGTGGAGAGCAGCTCTTGGCTCAAGTAGAAACGTTGCTTGCTGCAACAGGCGCGGAAAAGGTCAATTTGATTGGGCACAGCCATGGTGGACCAACAACACGTTATGTTGCTTCTGTACGCCCAGATTTAGTGGCGTCCGTTACCAGTATTGGAGGGGTGAACAAAGGATCAAAAGTAGCTGATATTGTGCGTGGAACGGTCCCTGAAGGCTCCATCAGTGAAGGTGTCGCGGTGAAGCTAGCAGAAGGGCTAGTGACTCTCATTAATCTACTTTCCGGTGGCACTGATCTCGACCAAGACCCACTAGCTTCCTTAGCGGCACTAACCACCGAAGGTTCTTTGGCGTTCAACCAGCATTACCCTGAAGGCATTCCAACCAGTGAGTGTGGAGATGGAGACCTATTGGCGTCTAACGGTGTGCATTACTACTCATGGACTGGCTCTTCCAACTTTACCAACCTGTTTGATCCAACAGACGGCGCAATGGTGGTTTTAGGTTTGGCGTTTGATAGTCCAAATGATGGTCTCGTGGGCACGTGCAGCACTCACTTGGGGAAAGTGATTCGTGATGATTACAAGATGAATCATCTGGATGAAATCAACGGGCTGCTAGGTATCCATCATTTGTTCGAAACGGATCCAGTCACATTGTATCGCCAACATGCAAACCGCCTAAAACAACAAGGTCTATAAGAAGGAAGCCATTATGAAGAAAGTCGCTCTCATCACCTTATCCATCGTATCACTCATTGGTGTAGGAGCGGCTTATCTGTTTCCATCGTCTCCACCTTCACAACTTATAAAATCTCAGTCACAACAGGACACCAGTATTGATCTCTCTTCTCAAAAAGACTTCTTTGAATACACTCTGAGCGGTCTAGGAGAACAAAGCCTTGAAGAAATCAAAGCCAACGTAAAAACTGGTGAATCACAACTAGATTCACTGGGTATCAGCGCAGAACTGTTCGAGACCTATCTTGCATACAAAGAAGCACTATCCAAGCTAGAACCGTTCGAAGGAAATTCGTTGCCATTAAACGAACTGAAGCAGCTAAATGACACAATCTTAGCGATGCAAAGCGCGTTTTTTACTGACGAACAAATTGCTCAACTTTTCGATGAAGAAAATCGCTTACGCCAGTTAGCAATAGATAAACTCGCCATTCGAGAAACCGAATTAGACGCTGATTCTCAACAACAAATGCTTGAAGAAAACCTCGCCTCTCAACCTAAGTACATTCAACAAAGTGAGCGCAACAACGCGCTAGTGATTGAACTAAATCAGACCTCGGAAATGTCTGCACAGGAGAAGTATTTGGCTCGTGTTGATTTGGTGGGTGAAGAAGGCGCGGAACGACTACAAGCTCTGGATGAACAACGAGCCTCGTTTAACGCATCACTCAACGATTATTTAGAGAAACGTGCGGAGATCATCAACAATGATTTCCTCGGCGAAGAAGAAAAGAAAACAGAAATCGCCGGATTAAGAGAACAAAGCTTCGAGCAAAACCAATGGCGTCGCGTCGAAGCTTTAGAACGGATTCATGATAGTGAATCTAAAAACTAATTCAGTTTTTTAGGACAACCAACAATATGGTCATCGACCATACCTACTGCTTGCATGAAGGCGTAGCAAATGGTCTCACCCACAAACTTAAAGCCTTTCTTTTTAAGGAATTTGCTCATCGCTTTGGATTGTTCTGTCGATATTGGCACTTGGCTCATGTCTGTCCAGTGATTCACGATTGGTTTGCCATCAACAAATTGCCATAGCGCCGCTGAAAGGCTTCCGTATTCTTCTATCAATTGCTTTGCCGCTTTGGCATTACTGAATACCGAATTAATTTTGCCGCGATGCTTAACCACGTCGAAGTTTTCAACGATGAATTCGGTACGCACTTCATCGCGTTGAATCAGCTTATCTAAGTCATAGTTTTCAAATGCTTCTCGATAACCTTCACGCTTTTTCAAAATCGTAATCCAGCTTAAACCGGCTTGCGCACCTTCTAGCGTGATGAATTCGAACAATACCGTATCGTCGTGTACAGGCACACCCCATTCAGTATCGTGATATTCGCGTTCAAGTGGATGGTTCATCGCCCATGCACACGTATTCTGTTCCATATTTAATCCTTATAAAAACGCCCCTGACGTTAGCCAGAGGCGCTCTAGAACGTTACTTAAACTAAGTCGTTACTTCGGCACTGCCACCTTGTGGAATAGACGATACAACACTGGCACGACAATTAGTGTCAGTACGGTCGCAAAACCTAAACCAAACATGATGGTTACAGCCATTGGTTTAAAGAAGATATCCGGTAGTAGAGGAATCATACCTAGAATGGTTGTGATTGCAGCCATGCATACTGGACGCACACGACTTACTGCGGCATCCACCACTGCGTCGTACGCTTCTTTACCCGACTTCATTTCAATCTCAATCTGATCAAGCAGTACGATACCATTTTTCAGTACCATCCCCGACAGACTCAAGAAACCCAGTAATGCCATAAAGCCAAACGGCGTATTCAACACCAATAGACCGGTTGTCACACCAATTAATGCCAAAGGTACTGTTAACCAAACAATAAGAGGCTCTTTGATTGAGTTAAACAAGAAGATGGTGATCAAGAACATAAACAAGTAACCCATCGGCATCGTGGTAAACAACGACGCCTTCGCATCACCTGATGACTCATACTCACCACCCCACTCTAGTGAGTAACCTGGTGGCATTTCGATCGCTTCAATCTGCGGCTGTAGACGTGCTTGCAATGTTGCCGCTGTCTCTTCACCTAGGATATCTGGATCTGCCATTACCGTTAGCATGCGCTTACGGTTCTTACGCACAATGATTGGGTCTTCCCAACGCATGTCGTAACCCATAGTTACTTGTTGTAGAGGAATAAATTCACTCTGCGCTGGGCTCCAAATTTTCATGCCTTCGATGTTACGAATGTCGATACGCTCATCTTCCGGAAGACGCGCAACAATCGGCATCAGAGTTGTACCATCGCGGTATAAACCAATATTCATACCAGAGAAGGACATCGATAAGAAATCATCCACATCCGATTTAGTGATGCCGTAACGACGAGCTTGACTTTCATTAAACTGAGGCTCAAGCACTTGTGTACGTTCACGCCAATCGTGACGAATGTTCGTTGCTCCCGGGTCGGCGTACATCACATCCATCACTTGTGCAGCAATAGTACGCAGCACCGTTGGGTCAGAACCAATAATGCGCGCTTCAATCTTCGCACCGCCACCAGGACCCAATTCAATTTGCTTCAATTTGTAATTGATTTCTGGGTAGTTGGATTTGATGTGCTCTCTAAAGCGCTCCATAAGTGGTGCTAACGCTTCGTAGTTCTCAACACGCGTAGTGATCTCACCATAAGCCGCGTAGCTTTTCTCTGGGGCATAAGTCAGCATGAAGCGCTGCAAACCCTTACCTGCGGTGGTAGTGATATGTTCAACGTGATCTTGCTCAGCAAGCCAGCCTTCCAGTTCTTTCAGCGTATCATTCGTAGCTCGAATATCCGTACCCTCTGGCAACCAAACATCCAACTGGAAAATAGGGGTGGTTGAAGATGGGAAGAAGGCTTGTTTCACATAGGTGAAGCCGTAAACACTCGCCGCTAGACCTGCCACCAAGACAACAACAGTAAACCACGCTCGGCGCATACAGAAGCTTAAGAACTTCTTATACATAACGAAGATGATGCCATTGTATGGGTCATTGTCTTCGCCTTCACCACTCTTAATTTTCTGACCTTTGAAGAAAATATCAGCGAAGAAAGGCGTCAACGAAATAGCGGTAAACCAGCTCAGCATTAACGAGATAAGCAGTACGGTAAACAAGGTACCACAGTACTCACCCGTCGAGTCTTCTGATAGACCGATTGGTGCAAAAGCAGTAACAGCGATAACCGTCGCGCCTAAAAGCGGCCATTTGGTTTGCGTGACGATATCCGTCGCAGCTTGAAGTCTCGTTCGTCCTTTTTGAGTCCCGATGAGTATCCCTTCCACGACGACGATGGCGTTATCCACCAGCATACCCAGAGCAATAACCAATGCCCCAAGAGAGATACGTTGTAAATCGATGGCTAAGTACTTCATAAAAATGAAGGTACCTAGTACAGTCAGTAGCAAGATCAGACCAATAAGCAGACCTGAGCGTAAACCCATAAAGAACAACAGAACGATGATTACGATACCAACGGCTTGAGCCAAACTGATAACGAAGCCACTCACCGACTTATCTACTTCTTTTGGCTGATTGTAGATTTCTGAAATTTGAACGCCTACTGGCTGTTGGTACTTCAGTTCTGCAACTCGACGATCAAATGCCTTGCCAACTTCAACAACGTTGACCCCTTGAGCAAATGAAATCCCCAAGTTCAGCGCCAACTCACCATTGTAGTTAATGATGTTGGTTGGAACTTCTACATAACCTCGTTTAATTTCGGCAACGTCTTTTAAGAAAATCAGACCTTGTGCACCAGACTCGGTGATCAATAAGTCACCTAGCTCATCTACGCTTTGAAACTCACCGGTAGGTTGAATACGAATGTACTCATCACCGATACGGATCGCACCTGCATCAGAAACTACGTTTTGGGTCGAAAGTAAGTTAAAAACGGTTGTCGGAGATAGCCCCAAACTGCTTAGCTTTTTCATCGAGATTTCGATGAACACTTGCTCTTGCTGTTGACCAGATACCGAGACCTTACTTACCCCATCAACCAGTTCAAGTTCACGCCTTAAATAATCAACGTAATCGAGCAACTCTTTATAACTGTATCCGTCACCAGTTACCGCAAGCAAAATCCCGTATACATCGCCGAAGTCATCAATCACCGATGGGTCATTGACACCCGGTGGTAATGTACCTTTTAGGTCATTAACCTTACGACGTAGTTCATCCCAAATCTGTGGTAAATCATCCGGACCATAGTTGTTTTTCATGGTCACTGTAATTTGAGATAGACCACGGCTGGAAATGGAGTTCACTTCATCCACGTAGGTTAATTGCTGAATCGCTTTCTCTATCGGATAAGTAACTTCTTCTTCCACTTGTTGTGGCGTTGCCCCCGGATAAGAGGTCACTACCATTGCGTCTTTAATAGTAAAGGCTGGATCTTCAAGACGCCCTAATCCAAAGAACGCTGCAACACCACCAATCAAGAAGATCAGCGACACCATCCAACTGATTACGCGGTTTCTAATGAAATACGCCGCAATACCCGTTACGTTTTCATCATCTTGTTGAGGCGCAACGTTATTTTGTTCACTCATTGAGTTGCCTCCTGCTTAACCACTTCCACTTTCATGCCTTCTCTCAATCGAGCCACACCTGCAACAACGACTTTGTCATCAAGCTCTAGACCATCAAGAATTTGAACCGATGTTTTTGATGCTTTGCCCGCTCGTACTTGCTTGCGAGTGACGGTATTGTTGTCATTTAGCACCCAAACAAATTTGTTTTCTCGGCTTAAATCATCGCCATCAGCATTGAAAATCGCTTCAATCGGAACATTGATACCAACATTCAATTCCAAGCCAACATTCTCATCTTTAGACGTCACATCAACGGCCATACCGTCAAGAATGTACTCTTGGTCTGGCATAGGCAGTGATAAGGTGACGGTAAATGTGCCAGTATCTGGATCTGGTTCGGTCGTGAATTCTTTGATGTGGGCTTTGTATTCATTACCACTTGGTACACGAACTACCGCATCAATTTTGGCAAGATTTTCCGACGTCGGCGGCTGTTTGACATAGAGGCGATCCGGAAGTTGGATCAGCACTTCAACACGATCAACACTATGAATGTTCACGATGTACTGCCCAACTTGAATATTCTCAAACTGGTCAACGTTGACGCGTGAGATGATGCCGTCAACAGGCGCTTTAAGTTGAGTAAAAGACAGTCGAAGTTTGGCTAACTCCAATTCAGCCAGTGCGATTTGACGTTGTGCTGCAATCTCATCGAATTGAGATTTCGCTAATAAACCTTTTTTCACCAAAGGTGCAGAGCGACGATACTGGCTATCGACGACGGAAAAACGTGCAGAAGCATTATCAACATCAAGCTGATAATCCGTAGGATCCAGTGTGGCAATGACATCGCCTTTAATGACTTTATCACCCTCTTTCACCAGCACTCGGCTCACCTCACCCGCAACACGGAAACTCAAATGCGAACGGTCAGCCGCATTGGCAATAGCAGGGAAATAAAGATTATCATCGACTCGCTTTCCTTCCAGAGAAGCGACTCTCACACGAGGTGTTTCTAGTTCTCTTTCAGGTCCTTTGTCACCACAACCAGCGAGCAATACCGCAGAGCAAAGCGTCGTTAAAGCTAAGATTCCTTTCATGTTACAGCCCTCGCTCCTTAACCCATTCTCGAACCTTAATACCCGGTTCGATCACGTTCACGCCAGAGATAATGATTTGATCACCATCTTGCAGTCCTTCCTCGATTTGCTGCTTATCGTTTAACGCGACGGACACTTTCTCAACAATACCTTGGTCATTGACACGCCAAACACAGGTTTTGCCATCTTCAGTAAATATCGCGGAGCTTGGAATTCGGGTGGCACCTGCATTTTCAGAAACTAAATGCACGTTACCGGACATACCCGGCAATATCCCCACCCCTTCTGGTCGTTCCATTACCATGGTGACTTTGTAACTACCAGTTTTAGGGTCTGCTTCAGTATCAATTTCTTGGAAGGTTAACTCGAAAGAACGCTCTGGGAATGCATCAAACGTCATGGAGGCGTACGCATTTGCACCTTGAGTAAATTTACTTAACAAGTGATCAGGCAGTTGGAACAGTACCTTCATTACTTGGTTGGTCTGAATATTCATGACGCCTTCTTTTGCCGCCACATACTCATGGTTTTCTGCTGGGAGATAAGAAATCGTGCCGTCATAAGGGGCAACAAGTTTGGTGTATCTTAGGTTTGCTTTTGCCTGATTCCACTGGGCTTTGGCCGAGTTGTGATTGGCTTTTGCTGCATCAAAATCTTGTTCCGAGACCACTTGTTCTTTACGAAGCTTTTTCGAACGCTCGTATTGAACGTCAGCAAGGGTGTAATTTGCACGGGCTTGTTTTTCGAGTAGTGAATACTCATCGGGGTTGAGCACGGCAAGCACATCGCCTTTATTGACCATTTGACCTGCGTTTACTTCTATCGATTGAAGCAAACCAGGGACACGAAATGCGAGTACTGCTCGATCACCAGCTTCTGTAGTGGCAGGAAAATGTCTTTCAAACTGAGCATTGCCTACAGAAACAGTGAAAAGTTTGGCGGGCCGAGATTCGGGTTCAGGGACTGGTGGCAGCTCTTTACCACACCCCGAAAGAACCGTCATGACAGCGATTGGAATGAGCGCTTTTCTCATGTGAATTCATCCATTTAACATCCATTCTTTTTAAGGTAGATGAATTTATGACATTCTTCTAGAGCATCTGAATCTAATTTTTCTTTAAAATGAGCTATTTGAGACAAAAATAAAGCAGACCGAGGTCTGCTTTATCAATACATTCATAATTAATTATCAGAGCTTATTAAATTCTCTGTTTACGCGATAGGCATCAGAGGTGACATACGCTTCCATACTTCGAATCTTATTATCAAGACGACTGAAGTCGTTTTCTAGCACACTGAGCAACTGATCTGGGCTTTGCCCTTTTTGCCACGGTTTGCTCTTCAATGTATGTTCCTGTTGCGACTTAATGTTTTCGGTATAAGTCATTGGCTGCTTTTCTAACATGAAGGTCATCGCAATGTATGCCAACAAGACAAGGAAAGTACCACCAAGCAAGGCTGCGGAAATCACAACGATACGAATCAACCAAACTTCTGCACCAAAGTAGTTTGCCACTCCGGCACACACGCCGGAGATTTTACCGTTTACAGGGTCACGATACAGTTCTCGTTTACTCATACTTGCGTCTCCACGTTGGGGATTCTGCATCTAGGATACGCTCCAATGTATCAACTCGAGACTGCATCGCTTCCGCTTTCTCAGACAGCACCTGAAGACGCTCTAGATCTTGGCTCGACAGTGCACTATCTGCTTTGCGTTTGCTGCGATAGTGTAAGAAGAGCCATAGTGGAGCGACAAAGATTAAAAAGACAATCAATGGTCCAGTAATAAAAAATGTCGACATAAATGGCTCCTTTCTTATTTATTGTTTGATGACATCTGTTCTTTCAGTTTTGCCAACTCTTTTTCGATTTCATCTTGTGCTTGTAGCTCGGCAAACTCTTGGTCTAAAGATTTTGCGTTGCCAGTTTTTGCGTAAAGATCTGCTTCTGCTTCCATCTCGTCAATTTTACGAGAGTACTGTTCAAACTTTGCCATCGCTTCGTTTGTGCGACCTGCATGCAGTTGTTTTTGAACATCACGACGGTTAGATGCCGTTTGGTTGCGAATTGCTAATGCTTGTTGCTTAGCGCGCGTTTCAGCAATTTTGTTTTCTAGTTTACCGATTTCACCGGTTAGCTTCTCGATGGTTTCTTCAACCAACGTTTGCTCAGTATGAAGACCTTTAATGACTTGCTCTAGCTTTTGCTTTTCAATCAGAGCTGCGCGAGCCAAATCTTCACGCTCTTTCACTAAAGCTAGGCTTGCTTTTTGCCCCCACTCAGTGATTTGCTCTTCTAGAGCTTCGACTTTGCGAGCCAACTCTTTTTTATCTGCAATCGCTTTAGCCGAGTTAGTACGCACTTCTACAAGTGTGTCTTCCATTTCTTGGATGATAAGACGGATCATTTTTTCAGGATCTTCCGCCTTGTCTAGCAATGCACTGATGTTTGAGTTAACGATATCTGCAAAACGAGAAAAAATACCCATAACGGAACTCCTCTTTTTTCCTATTAAAACTCGACAAGGCGGTTATTCACCTTGTGTCTCCATTTAGATATTACAAGTAGCGTGCCAACTTTTATTTCCCTTAATAAACAGCAAGTTAAGCATTTTGTTGTTGTTGCATACCGTTATGCTATGATGGTTTTTACCAACTGTTGGTAAATTTCACCAACTCCAATACTGTAAATCATGGCAAGATAGAAAATAAGAAGGATTTTATGAAGCAAAACCTCATCGGTGAATCGCCTGCTTTTCTCGCCGTATTAGATAAAGTATCACAACTTGCGCCAATTGAGCGCCCTGTCCTCATAATTGGAGAGCGAGGCACAGGTAAAGAACTCATCGCGCAACGTTTACACTATTTATCAAAGCGTTGGGATAAACCACTGCTTTCCCTAAACTGTGCGACATTAAGCGAAGGTTTGATTGATTCTGAGCTTTTTGGTCATGAGTCCGGCTCATTTACTGGCTCTAAAGGCAAGCACAAAGGACGTTTTGAACGCGCAGAGGGTGGCACACTATTTCTCGATGAATTGGCGACCGCTCCTCTCCTCGTTCAAGAAAAACTTTTGCGTGTGATTGAATATGGGGAATACGAGCGCGTTGGTGGGCATACTGCATTAAACGCCGATGTACGTTTGGTGTGTGCAACCAATGCAGACTTACCAAAGTTGGCGGAACAAGGCGATTTCCGAGCGGATTTACTCGATCGCTTGGCGTTTGACGTCATCATGCTTCCTCCTTTACGTGAAAGAAAAGAAGACATTCTCTCTCTTGCCGAGCATTACGCGATCAAAATGTGTCGTGAACTCCAACTTGAATACTTCGTCGGTTTTACGGAGCAAGCGCAGCAATCGCTCCTAGACTACGAATGGCCAGGTAACGTACGTGAACTTAAGAATGTCATTGAGCGTGCCATATACCGTCATGGATTGAACTCAGAGCCGATTGAACACTTGATCTTTAACCCATTTGAAACGGGTTGGGAGAACGCATTGGGTCACTCTGCGAGTCAAGAAGAACCAGAAACAACACAAGCCGCACAAAAAGCAGAAATACACTTCCCGTTGGATTACAAGCAGTGGCAAGAAGACCAAGATATTGAATTGCTCAACCGTGCGTTGGAAGAAGCCAAGTTTAACCAGCGTCAAGCCGCAGAGCTGTTAGGTCTGAGCTACCATCAACTAAGAGGCATGGTGAGAAAATATGGCTTAGTTGGTCAAGGATAAACGTCCTTGCACCAAGTTAACTATCATTGCTCTCTAGCGATGTCTCACTCTATCAATTGATCACTATACCCAAGTGACTTCAAGATGCAGGATTCAGAGCGTTATCTCTGGTTCCCTGTTTAATGAAAGTAAGCAAGGAAGACAACGCTGGATAATAATCGGCTCTTTCCTAGCGGTTTGACACAGCAGCCAGGTCAATAGCACGCTCTCGAAGGGCGAGTTGACTTGGGTATATAATGATAAAACGAACCGCGGTGCGAAAGGCGCTATTGCACGTACGTTGTGAGCAATTTCAAGAGGCAAAACAGGTCAACGACCAGAAATGATACGGTAATTTGATCTAACACCCTGCAGCTCAACGATTTTATGTTTGGAGCGAGTTGGCAAAAGTGATAAATTAGCGAGATCATTTTCGCTTGTCATACCCGGTGCTATAACGCGCTGGGAGCAAGCAAAGTCCAATGACCATTTCATATTATGAATGCTTTTATAAGACTATCGCTGAGCCTAATTGGTATTAGCTTACTCACCGCCTGTGGTGACGAAATCGATCACAATGATATTCGAGAGAATGGCTTTGTGTTTTGTGGGCAAGGTAAGCCAACCACATTCAACCCTCAGCTAATTGACAGCGGCATTACAGCCGAAGCATTAAGTCCTCAGCTTTATGACACGCTGCTCACGCTCGATCCTAAATCTCATCAACCCATCGCGAACCTTGCTGAGAGCTGGTCGGTGAATGAAGAAGGCACCGAATATACGTTTAATCTTAAGCGTGGTGTTCAGTTCCAAAAGACTTCATGGTTCACACCAACTCGACCATTCAACGCGCAAGACGTGGTATTTAGCTTTAAGCGAATCATTGATGTAGACCATCCGTTTCACGACGTCGGTGGTGGTTTTTATCCATGGTTTGCAGGTTTAGATTTCCAAAACCTAGTTAAAGATGTGATTGTGCTGGATGACCACACGGTTAAATTTGTTCTGACTCAACCTAACTTTGCTTTTTTGGCAAACATTGCCACCAGCCATGCTGTGCTTCTCTCTGCAGAATATGGTCAGCAGTTAGCAGCAAAGGATGAGAAAGCACAAATTGATATGCTGCCTATCGGTACCGGTCCATATCAACTAAAAGAGTATCAAGTGAACGACTTGATTCGTTTAGAGCGCCATCCTAAATACTGGAAATCGCCGGCAAAAATGGAGCAAGTCGTATTCGATATTTCCCACCGTGGTACGGGCACACTCGCTAAGCTACTGAGAAATGAGTGCGATGTCTTGGCTTCACCGATCTCTAGCCAAATCCCGATCATCCAAGAAACAGAAGAGCTGGAATTAACCGCAACACCTGCTAACAACGTGTCCTTTATTGCGATTAATACTGAGCACCCTGCTCTGCGCGATGCTCGAGTTCGCCAAGCCTTGAATCTGGCGATCAACCGCCAGAACATTCTTGACTCGGTTTATTACGGTACGGGGACCCAAGCTTATACACTGCTTCCACCAAACTCTTGGGCTTACCAAAAAGACAGCGTGAAAATACGTTATGACCGTAATTATGCTTTAGCCCTACTTCGAGAAGCAGGTTACGAGAAAGGTCTGCAACTGACGATGTGGGTCCCATTAGAGCCTCGCGCTTTCAACCCTAGCCCGCGTAAAACCGCAGAGCTTATCCAAGCTAACTTTGCCGATATCGGTGTTGAGTTACGCCTACTGACCGATGATCGCTTTGAACGCACACAGCTCGAAACCATCAACGATGTTGATTTGCTCTTAACTGGCTGGATTGGTGATACTGGCGATCCTGACAACTTCTTCCGTCCGCTGCTTTCTTGTGAATCTGAGCGGGTGGGTTTAAACGTTTCAATGTGGTGTAACGATGATTTTGACTTCCTGCTCGATCTCGCATTAGAGACACAGCAGCAGCGTTACCGCTTGAACCTATACCGCCAAGCGCAGAATATTCTGAATGAAGAGTTTCCAGTTATCCCATTAGCTCACGGCGTTCAGTTCCGTGTTCACGATAAATCGCTGAAAGGTTTTAAATCGAGCCCTTTCAATGCGCAACCTTTTGATAGAGTTGAGAGAATTCATTAATGTTTTGGTACGCCGTAAGACGTCTTAATCTATTTGTCATCACTTTGATGATTCTCACTTTGGTGGGCTTTTCACTCTTGCGTTTGGATCCAACATCTCATTGGGCAAATGTAGAGTTTTGGTCGGGCTGGCAAAGCTACCTAGTTGAGTTGTCTCAGCTCAATTTCGGTATCAGCAAAAATGGCAACCCAATCTATGAAGAGTTAGCGGTGGTGTTCCCTGCAACGCTAGAGCTATGCTTTTTCGCCTTTGTTGTGTCACTGCTGATCGGTATTCCACTCGGTACAATAGCGGGCATGAAACAAGGCAAATGGCTAGATACCAGCATCTCGTTCGTTTCTATGTCTGGTTATTCCGCCCCAATTTTCTGGGTTGCGCTGATGTTGATTATGGTCTTTTCACTTCAATATCATGTCTTCCCTGTCGCGGGACGCTATGATCTTCTTTACGAAATTGACCATGTGACAGGCTTCGCCATTATCGATGCATTTATGGCAAAAGGTGAATACCGAGCTCATGCGCTACAAAGCGTTATTGAGCATATGGTTCTTCCTTGTTTGGTTCTAGCTCTAACACCAACCACACAGGTCATCGGTTTGATGCGTGCATCAGTGGCAGAAGTGATGAGCCAAAACTACATCCGTGCGGCACGAATCAAAGGTTTATCAAACCGTGAGATCGTGACACAACACGTATTACGCAATGCGATTCCACCCATCATTCCAAAGGTTGGGGTTCAGCTTTCAAGCATGATTACGTTAGCTATCATTACTGAGTCTATCTTCAACTGGCCAGGCATTGGACGCTGGTTGTTGGACGCTCTTTCGAATCAAGACTATGCGTCAATTCAAGCTGGTGTCATGGTTCTGGCGACCCTTGTTTTAACTGCCAACATCCTTTCGGATTTGATTGGTGCCATGATCAACCCTCTGGTGAGAAAGGAATGGTATGCTAACAAATAACGTCTATCAGGAAGAGCGCATTCCGACTCAGTTCGAACGATTCTGGCGTAGCTACCGCGCGAACAGCTTGGCAATGTTTGGCTTGTGGTGCTTGATCTTCATTGTGCTGATCACCATTTTTGCACCTTTAATTGCCCCTTATGATCCTCAAGCTCAATCTGGCGAATTGCTTGTGCCGCCATCATGGGCACCAGCTGGCACGGTTGATTACTTCCTGGGGACTGACGATTTAGGTCGTGACATTCTTTCGCGCCTTATTATGGGCTCTCAACTGACGTTCGGTGCTGCAGTTGCAATTACGGCGATAGCAGCGTTGATCGGTTGTTTCATTGGTGTTTTAGCGGGCATGACTAAAGGCCTGCTCTCCAGTACCTTAAACCACTTGCTCGACACCGTGATGTCTATTCCATCACTACTGCTTGCGATCATTTTCGTGGCATTCTTAGGCTTTGGTGAGTTCAATATTCTTCTGGCCATCTGCTTAGCTCTGATCCCACGTTTTATCCGTTCGGTCTATATTGCAGTGCATACCGAGGTTGAAAAAGATTACATCATGGCAGCACGTCTGGATGGTGCGAACGATTTTTATCTGCTGTGGAACTCTATTCTACCTAACGTATTAACGGTTATCGCAGCTGAAATTACCCTTGCACTGTCAGTTGCTATTCTAGATATCACTGCGCTTGGTTTCCTCGGCTTAGGCGCTCAAGCACCAAGTACTGAATGGGGAGCAATTCTAGGTGACTCTGTTGAGCTCATTTACATTGCGCCATGGACAGTAACACTACCAGGTCTCACCATTATGTTTACCGTGGTTGTTCTAAACTTAGTGGGTGAAGGTGTACGCCAAGCTCTCAATGCGGGGATCGAATAATGCCGTTATTAGATATTCGACATTTAACCATTGAAATTGAAACGCCCTCAGGTTTGGTGAAAGCGGTAGACCGCATGAGTATTACCCTGAATGAAGGCGAAATCCGTGGTTTAGTAGGCGAATCAGGCTCAGGCAAAAGCTTGGTGGCCAAAGCCATTGTAGGCGTTTGTAAAGACAACTGGAAAGTGACCGCAGACCGAATGCGTCTTGGCAATATTGACCTGCTTCAACTGACGCCAAAAGAACGCCGAAGAGTGATTGCGCGAGACATCGCCATGATATTCCAAGAGCCTTCGACGTGTTTGGATCCCTCAGAAGAAGTAGGACGTCAGTTGATAGAATCGATCCCGTCTCGCTCTTTTGAAGGTAAATGGTGGGAACGCTTTAAGTGGCGTAAAAAACAGGCCATCGCCCTACTCCATAAAGTGGGTATCAAAGATCATAAACGCTTAATGGGCAGTTACCCTTACGAGCTAACCGATGGTGAATGTCAAAAAGTCATGATCGCAATGGCTATTGCGACTAAGCCAAAAATCTTGATTGCCGACGAACCGACAAACGACCTTGACCCAATTACACAATCGCAAATCTTGCGTTTGTTGAGTCGTATGAACCAACTCAACAATACCACCATTGTGTTGATCGGGCACGACTTGACGACCATTACACAATGGGCAAATCGCATTACCGTAATGTACTGTGGTCAATCGGTGGAATCAGCAGATACCGATAAACTCATCGAAGCACCTAAACACCCTTATACTGCTGCGCTGCTAAAAGCGATGCCCGATTTCAATGATTGGATTCCTCATAAACAGAAACTACAATCGCTGCCAGGCTCAATCCCTCCGTTGCAGCACTTACCGATTGGTTGCCGTTTAGGACCTCGTTGTCCTTATGCACAAAGACAATGTGTCGAAATTCCGCATACCAAACGAATTAAGAACCATAAATTTAACTGCCACTTCCCATTGAACACGGAGAAACATTCATGAGTGCGTTGCTTGAAGTCGATAACCTATCGAAACAGTTTGTCACGCGCTCAGGTCTGTTCAAACGCACAGTCAAAGAGGCAGTAAAGCCGGTCAGCTTCAGTTTAGAGCCGGGGCAAACTATCGGCTTTATCGGACAAAATGGGTCAGGCAAATCGACGCTAGCACGTATGTTAGCTGGCGTTGTTGAGCCGAGTTCTGGTGAGATTCGAGTGAACGGTGAACGTCTCGAACACAAAGATTACTCGACGCGCTGTAAGCTGATTCGCATGATTTTCCAAGACCCAAACACCTCTTTGAACCCACGAATTCAGATAGGTCGAATTTTGGAAGGTCCGTTAAAGCGAAACACGAACATGCCGCCAGATGCACGTATGAAGCGTGTGAAAGAAACCTTACTTCGAGTTGGTCTGCTGCCGGAACATGCGTACTTCTACCCTCAAATGCTCGCAGCAGGTCAGAAACAACGCGTGTGCCTTGCTCGTGCATTGATCCTTCAGCCTTCGATCATTGTGGCTGACGAAGCACTCAACGGTCTCGACATGGCGATGCGCTCTCAGATCATCAACCTCTTCTTAGAGCTGCAAGAAGAGATGGGACTGTCCTTTGTTTATGTATCTCAGCATATTGGGATCGTAAAACACATTACCGACAAAGTGATGGTGATGCACGAAGGCGAAGTTGTGGAGTTTGGTGAAACTAACCAAGTACTTACCAATCCAGAGCACGCTATTACTCAACGATTGGTCGAGAGTCACTTTTACAAAGCGCCAAGCCACTAATCCTTGTCTCTCAGAAAATCGTAAATTACTGACAAAAATAACAAAGCCTGCATCAACGCAGGCTTTTTAGTATTACTGGATATCAAGACGCGACTCGACCCAATTAGCGACGGCTTTCTTGTTTGCGCAGTTCAAAATCAAATTCGTCAGGAAAAAGAACAACACCTTCTTCATTCTGGTTTGGGAAAACCACGACAGAGAGCTCATCGTCTTCTAAACCGGACGTCCAGCGGCTGTGCCACTTGTTCAATGAAATAGCTTCCGGCTCACATTCTTCCCAGTCACCCGTTGCCCATTGCTGTGCAAACTCTTCGTTTGGCCAAACTGGTACACAATCGTCATCTTCTGTGTTTAGCATGACACAACCGTGTTCGTCTTTCAGAATCCACACTTTGCGGTTCGCTACGATTTCTTTTACGCAGTATTTCAAACGCTGCTCTTCATTGTAGCGGTTAATGGTGTCCATCTGCTCTTGGGTTAATGCTTCAGACATAGTCGTCTCCTATTTCCCATAGAAAAATGCCCACCGAAGGGCGGGCATCTAAAGTATAAACTGGTAACAATGAAATTACGCAAGCTCAGTTTGAAGCCAAGGCCAACCTTGCTTCTTACGGCTTAGCGTGTTTTCCATCATTAGCATGCCATCTTTCTCATGCTTAACAAGCTTCTCAGCCCACTCACCTTTGTATAGAAGACGAGTTTGAGCAGTAGTGATGTCTGTTAGCATCACTGCCGCGAATGCTAGGTTGTCGTTTGCACAACGCGCCTCTAGATCAGCTTCTAGCGCATCGATCATGCCATCCACTTGCTCAAGAGTTGCAAGCTCAACCTGACCTACAACTACGTCACGACCGTTGAATGGGTAACCTTTCAGGTCTTTTTCAACAAGCTCAGCAGCAGATAGACCTTCGATGTTTGTCTTAGCAATTAGAAGATCTTTAGTGAATGCGTCAACATCTTGCACATCTGCGATTGCCGCTAGTTCAGCAACAGCGTCTTTGTCTTTTTGAGTACAAGTTGGAGAAGCAAAACCAACAGTGTCAGATAGAATAGCTGACATCATTAGCTTAGCGATTTGAGGTGTGATCTCGTGACCTTCAATTTTGAACATGTTGAATAGTACTGTGTTAGTACAACCAACAGGCCAGATCCATGCTTCCATTGGGTTTACTGTCATCACATCACCTAGACGGTGGTGGTCAACGATACCCGCGATTTCAGCTTCAGCGATGTCGTCTGGTGCTTGCGCTAGATCTGAGTAATCTACTAGCCAAACTGTTTCACCCGCAACTGAAGTACGTAGCTCAGGAACTTCTGCGCCAGCTACTTCTAAGATGTGCTGAGTTTCACGGTTAATTTCGCCCTGACGAATTGGCATTGCTTCAACACCACGCGCCTTTAGAAGTTCAGTTGCAACTAGTGCACTACAAATACTGTCACTGTCTGGGTTCTTATGACCTACAACTAGAATCATGTCTCTTCCTATTCAAGTCAATTTGATGGCTTCCTAACGGGGTGAATTACGTAACGAATTGCACCAAGGAAGCGAGTTTGCTCACAAAGGCGGTTACTTTACCTGAAATTTTGCTTTTGTCCTAATTTCAAAACGTAAAAAAGACTCAATAAATTCACCCAACAAGCACAACACAGGATTCATTCAATAGAGGTCGTTTATACCCAAGTGACTTCAGGATGCAGGATTCAGAGCGTTGTCATTGATTCGAGAGTAAGGAAAACAACGCAGTGTAATAGCCAGCTCTTTCCAAGTTGTTTGACGCAGCCATTTGTTTGACTAAAAAAGCGAGTCAAAGACACGCTCCCAAAGGGCGCTCTTTGCAAATATAAGGGCCTTGGCTTGTATACTTTGTTGCCGATTCTTGATTTAGACCCACAAAACCTTTAAATCGCCGCCGCGTCTACAAACCAAGTCAGTCTCGCTGAACCTAGCATCTCGAGGTTACTTGGGTATAGTAGTGACAACGAAAAAAGCCCAAGCAATTCAATACTTGGGCTTTGATGAAAAGTCTGGTTTAAAACTGTTCTATCGTGTCGCCAGATTTAAACTTCACTTTCCTATTTTTATAACTGGTGTAGCAGAAGACAATAATAAACTTCAGCGTCATGATGAGAATGATGGTAGGCGCTGGTGCACTGTCAATGAAAAAGCTCAAGTACACACCAAGAAAAGCACTCAGCAGTGACATACATAAGGCAAGCAACACCATGCTGTGGAAACGGCGCGTTAGTAAGAATGCAGTTGCCCCGGGAGCAATCAGCATCGCGATAACTAAGATCATCCCAACAGCCTTAAGTGCAGCGACAATGGCTAACGATAGTAACGAAAGCAAACCATAATGGAGAAACTTAACAGGCAGACCAATTGCTTGCGCGTGTTGGTAATCAAATACGAAAACTAACAAATCTTTTCCTTTGAACACCGCAAACAGCACAACAAGTAAAGCGACGATTGCGGCTTCAATGATGTCCGCCCAACTCACACCTAGTGCATCACCAAACAAGATATGATCTAGGTGGACGCCTACTTCGATTTTTGTCATCAATACGAGACCAAGCGCGAACATGGCAGAAAAAACTACGCCCATAATGGTGTCTTCTTTGATACGGCTATTTTCTTTTAAGTAGCCTGTTGAAAGCGCACAAAATATACCCGCAGCAAACGCGCCAACGGTGTAAGGGATAGCAAGGATATAGGCAATCACCACACCAGGAAGAATCGAGTGCGCGATGGCGTCCCCCATCAACGACCAACCTTTCAATACAAGGAAGCAAGACAATAAAGCCGTTGGAATTGAAACAAGCAAAACAATCAAGAATGCTTGCTGCATGAATGTGAAGGTAAAAGGCATAAGGAGTGTATCAAGCATTTTTGTGCTCCTTATTCATCATAGGCAACGAAGACGCTGATTCACGATTCTTTTTTGCGATTTGTTGTTTGCTTTTGCGTCTAATCGCAATTTGACCATGCTTAGGTGCGAAAACAAATGCCATCAAGAAACAAGCTGTTTGCAGTAAAACGATGATCCCGCCAGTCGCGCCATCAATGTAGTAACTGACATAGGCACCAACGAATGAACTTAGAGACCCAATTGCAACAGCGTAGACAATCACGCGTGAAAATCGGTCAGTCATTAAATACGCTGTAGCCCCTGGAATAACGACCATCGCAATAACCAAAAAAGCACCAACGGTTTGCAACGCTGCGACAGTACATGCACTTAGAAGCGTAAAAAACAACACTTTCAATCGGGTCGGGTTCAGTCCGACACTCTTGGCATGGTTCTCATCGAAAAAGACCACCATTAGGTCTTTCCATTTGACGAGCATAACGGCAAGCGAAATACCACCAATAATAACTAACTGGAATGTATCGGTCGGCGTGATGGCGAGCACATTACCTAATACAATAGTTTGAATATTCACCGCGGCAGGGAAAAGAGAAACTAAAAATAACCCCAGACCAAAAAAAGACGTAAATATCAAACCAATGATGGCATCTTCTTTTAATTTGCTTCTTTGGCTCAAGAACAACATTCCAGCGGCAGCAAGACCACCAGACAAAAACGCGCCAAAGGCAAAAGGTAAGCCGAGCATATATGCACCAGCAACCCCAGGAACGATCGAGTGAGAAAGTGCATCACCAATGAGTGACCAGCCTTTCAACATTAGGTAAGTCGACAAAAAGCCGCAGACACCGCCAATCAATGCACTCACCCACATGGCATTCACCATGTAGCCATAGTGAAAAGGTTCGAGTAAATAATCCATAAAAATGAACTCCTTACTTGTCTGGACGCGAAACCGGAACAGCTTGCTGCTCACCATACATAACAACTGGCCGTTCGTGGTCAGACAATACTGTCAACTTACGCTCATCATCATCTTCATGAAGATCTTTACCGCCAAGGATGAAGTGTCGAAGGACGCCACCAAACGCAAGTTCGAGGTTTTCAGGAGTGAAGATTTCGCTAGTCATCCCGGAAGCAAGCACAGTTCGATTGATCAATACGGTGCGGTCACAAAAATCTGGCACACTACCTAAATTGTGCGTGGATACCAGCATGACTTTGCCCTCATCACGTAAGTCACGCAGCAACGCCATGATTTGTTCTTCCGTTTGAACGTCGACACCAGTAAAAGGTTCATCCAACAAAATAACGTCACTCTCTTGCGCCAATGCGCGCGCAAGAAAAACACGTTTCTTTTGTCCGCCAGAAAGTTCACCTATTTGGCGTTTTCTAAACGCGGTCATGTTCACGCGATCAAGTGCAGCCGTCACCATGTCATGATCGGTTTGCTTTGGAATGCGGAGTAATCCCATATGACCATAGCGCCCCATCATGACAACATCTTCAACCAGAACAGGAAAGTTCCAATCGATTTCTTCGCTTTGCGGTACGTACGCGACAACATTCTGTTTTAGAGCTTTTTTTGCCGGCATACCAAGGATCTCAACCGATCCTTGGCTAACCGGTACAAACCCCATAATGGATTTGAATAACGTCGACTTACCGCTGCCATTCACACCAACAAGAGCCGTAATTGATCCTTTTGGAAGAGAAAAACTTGCATCATATAGCGCGGTATGACCGTTGCGATAAGTGACACTAATGTCTGATACTTTAATTCCTGCCATTACTGTTCTAGACCCTCTGCGATTGTGTTTGAAGTCACTTTCAGTAAGTCTAAGAAGGTTGGCACTGGACCGTTTTTACTGCTCAATGAATCCACGTACAAGACACCTGCATATTTAGCCCCTGTTTCACGCGCAACCTGCTGTGCTGGCTTTGCCGATACCGTGCTTTCACTGAATACCGCAGAGATCTGATTTGCACGAACTTCATCAATAACGCGTTTAACTTGTTGTGGCGTACCTTGCGAGTCTGCATTGATTGGCCATAGGTAGAGTTCTTTAAGACCGAAGTCTCGAGCCAAATAGCTGAATGCCCCTTCACTTGTTACCAACCAACGTTTGTCTTCTGGGATTTGAGCCACTTTTTCACGAATAGGCTGAACCATATCCATGATCTGCTTTTTGTATGCTTCAGCATTCTTTTGGTAAGTCTTTGCATTAACACTGTCGTATTTCACTAGTGCATCACGAATATTATCGACGTATATCAGAGCATCACTTGGAGACATCCAAGCATGGGGATTAGGTTTGCCACTGTAAGGACCTTGAGCGATGCTCATCGGCTGCACACCCTCGGTCACAATCACACTTGGCACATCATGAAGATTTTTGAAGAACTTTTTGAACCACAGTTCTAGGTTCAAACCATTGTACAGAATAAGATCCGCGCCTTGAGCGCGTCGAATATCACCAGGGGTCGCTTGATAGTTGTGAATCTCAGCGTCAGGCTTAGTAATCGACTCAACAACAGCCGCATCACCAGCTACGTTTTGAGCCATATCCGCAATAATGGTGAAAGTTGTCACTACTTTAAATTTCTCGGCTGCCATTGCTGCCGTGCTTAATCCAAGTGACATCATAGACAAAAGTACAACCGCAGGTTTGGCAAAAGAACCAATTTTTAATCTCATCCCTGTTTTCTCCAGAAGGCAAATAGTTACTTTGAAAAGATAGAAGGATTCTACCTTTCATTAGCATTACTGTAAATGATAATAGTTATCATTTACAGTAATTTTAGCCTTTATTTCTGAAAAGGACGAGATTGGCTCACTTTTCCAATTACATTGCTGTCACGACAGCCTTAGCATTTAACCCTTTATCTAAGCTGACTAGCAATAACTGACATGGCTCTTGATTGAGTTTCTCCCCGGTCCAGTAATCATACCAATCTGTTGGTTGGTCTGCGGTAAGCGTAAATTCTGTCGCATCATCGTTCGCGTAGTTGAACAAACAGTGCAGATCATTCTTAGATGTTAGTGGCAGAAAAGCATGGTTCAAACCTAATGCGGTAAACTTAGCCGATTCTTGATTACGGCGTTGACGCAGCATCAGTTTCGCTAGCGTCTTACTCGCAAATGGGGTGATTTCTGGTAGAGGGTCACCGGAAAGCAGTAGACCGCCACACGCTAGCAGCACGTTACGATGGAATTGATAATCTTCACGCGAGGCTGCTTGGTTAGGTAATGAAGTGAACGTTGCGCAATCTGGGTCGATTTGCCATAACTTGCGATGCTGCCAACTGCGGAAGAAGGTCTCTTTAGCAATTTGCTCAAAGCGATGGCTATGGCGCTCTACATCGTCAGACACACGCATGGCATCGACTAAGCCCAGAGAAGGCCACATTGGTGCGTTACAACCCAATAGCCATGCATCTCCTGCCCCTTTAGCGATCGCTTCCATACCCATACGGTAGGCTTCTACACCGGTTACGCCCGATTGACTGCGCTTACCTTTTAAAGTGCCCCAATAGTTTGCGTCTAATTTGAATAGCTCAACACCCCACTCTTCGCGCATGACAGATACGACGTGAGTTAAGTGATCTTGGACTTCAGGGTTTGAAGTATCGAGAATGTACCAAGGTGTACAACGCCAACCACCATAGGTGACATCTTCAGCTTTCAGAAGCTCTCCGTCTTCGTGACGCACAAACCAATCGGGATGCTTTTTGAAGATTTCTGATTCTGGCTGGGCAATGAATGGTGCCATCCAAATGGCTGGTTTTTTGCCTTTTGCACGAATGTTATGAATCAGCTCTTTTACACCACCAGAGAACTTATCTGAAGGCGTTAGCCAATCTCCCATAAATGCTTGGTAGCCATCATCTAGCAGTACCCATTCGAGCTCAGCTAGGTTGTCTTGCATACATTCCACGTTTTCCAAAACGTTGCCTTCGGTCACGTCCGCGTAGTAGGCATACCAAGAGCACCAACCAACCGGAGCGTCTTGCATTACTCCGTTACGTGCAGGGTGATGTTCTGCAATCATCTCACTGTATTCTTGATACAGCTCAGATAACGAACTCCCACGTAACACAACAACCGATTCAAGATGGTTATGTTCCCAGTCTGCAACTTGCGTCCTTTCACCATCGATTGCTGCTGAAAGTACCCAATGTTCACCATGTTGCTTCACCTCAAAGTAACCAGCAAAGCGACGGCAAGTAGTGAAACCAAATAAGGTGTAACCTGCAGAGTCTTCTACGACTAAATAGTTGTAGTAACGCTTTGGTGCGCTCTCAGGGTAAATACGGTAGGAATTGTTGTTATCGGGGCAGCGACCAATGTCGATAGGTTGAGAAATGGTACCGCTGGTCTGTGCCAACATTTGGAAGCCATCACCGATAACGGTTGCGCCTTGCTCATAGAGAAAAGGCATTTGAAACAAGACTTCACGGTCAGTAAAGGTTTTATTGTGTATCCCGGCAAAAGAAAAGTGAATTTGGTTGCCGACGATTTCGAATTGAAGATCGTTATCACTTACTGAGATCTCAGTGTGATTGGCCAATTGAATGGTCTGAGCCATAGAAAATCTACTCACTTGATTATTATTGTTTAGTTTGGCTCATTATCCTCCGCTTCTGCTGCTCAATTCGTTATCGACGTCACGAATCTGTTGCTCTTGAGCAAGCCCAAACTCGGTATTGAGAGAATGCTCACTGAAATTTGGTCAAAAAAATACCAGCCCGAAGGCTGGTATTTTATTTAAAGCTTAGCGCTCTGATTAAGCAACTTCGATTGGACCACCGAATGAAGTAACTGGTGGAACTTTACCAGTGAACTTCTCGAAGTTTACGATACATGTATTCGCAGAAGTCGCCTGTGCTAGCTCAGAAGAACCGATATCTTGAGTTAGAGTGTTAGGGTCACCGTAAGTACAGATTGCACCTACTTTCTCGTTTAGAGGACCGTACCACGCACCTTCTTCGATACGGATAACACCACGTGGGTAGCTGTCAGTAAGTACAGCACCAGCAAGAAGCTGACCACGATCGTTAAATACGCGTACCAAGTCACCGTCTTTGATGCCTTTCGCTTTTGCATCAGCCGGGTTGATGTATACAGGCTCACGACCTTGAACAGCGTAAGTTGCACGGAAGTCTTCAGATTCACACATCTGAGAGTGCAGGCGCTTGTCTGGGTGGCAAGACTGTAGCCAGTACGGGTGTTTGTCAGAGCCAGGACCACCGTGTGAACGTTCTGATTTCTCGAACCACATAGGGTGTTCTTGACAGTGTTCGTAACCGTAACGACCGATCTTACGAGAAGTGATCTCGATGAAACCAGAAGGTGTACCCAGTGGGTTGATTTCTGGATCTTGACGGAAGTCAGCGTGACGAACCCAAGGCTTACCTTGACCGAAGTCTAGTACGCTCTTCTCCCAGAACTCTTCAAATTCTGGCATTTCGAACTTACCGTCGTTCGCTTTCTTACAATCGTTGTACAGGCTGCGGATCCATTCCATCTCGCTCATGCCACGAGTGTACTCGTCGCGACGACCAAAGCGTTGAGTCAGTTCGCTCATGATTTGGAAGTCTGGCTTAGATTGGAACAATGGGTCCACTAGACGATGCATAGCAATCAGACCTTTGTTCGAGTAAGAACCGTACACGTCGATGTCGTTACGTTCCCACTGAGTACATGCTGGAAGCACGATATCAGAGAAACGACACGTTGCAGTCCAAGCGAACTCAACCGTTACTACTGTTTGTAGCTTCTGGAACGCTTGCTTCATGCGGTTACGATCTTGGTGGTGGTGCCATGGGTTACAACCCGAGATCACCATCATCTTGAAGTCTGGAAGTTTAACTTTACCACCGTTGTAGTTGATCTCTTTGCCTGGTTCTAGCAGACAGTCGATCCAACGAGCAACAGGGATAGTACGGCTGTAACCGTTAAAGTCGTTGTTGTCCCACTTCGGCTTCATACCAGTATCTAGGTTACGAGGGAAACCACCAGGACCCGCGAAACCAGTTGAAGGTACACCGATACTTGAGTAGTGGTGACCGTAAGAGATACCACCGCCAGGCAGACCAATTTGACCAACCATTGCTGCAACTACTGCTGCTGCCCAGTATGGTTGCTCACCGTGCTCTTGACGTTGGATACACCAACCCATAAGGATTTGTGTACGACCGTTCACTAGCATGCGTGCGAATTCACGAATCTTGTCCGCTTTCACGCCACAGATAGGAGCAGCCCACTCAGGTGTCTTAACAACTTTATCTTTCGTTTCACCTTGAACGTACTTGATGAAGTCTTCGAAACCTAGACAGTAAGTTTCAATAAACTTCTTGTCGTATAGGTCTTCGTTGTACAGTACGTGCGCAACAGCAAGCATGAATGCTACGTCTGTTAGCGGGTTAATGTATAGGTGATCGTTCTCTAGGTAACGTTGAGTCTTGTTCTTAACTGGGTCTACAGAAAGAACATTGATCTCGCCTTTCGCTACTTTTTCCTTCAACTGCGCTAGGTAGTTGAAAGATTCGTGCGTTTCACAGTTCCAACCTACTTGCAGGTTTTTCACTGGGTCATTTGCCCAAAGAATGATGTTGTCTGAGTTCTCTAGAATTTCAGACCAAGACGTACCTTGTGCATAAACTTCTGTTGAGCCAAGTACGTAAGGCATGATGGTTTGACCTGCACCAGTCGAGTAGTCACCTACTTTAGTGATGAAGTTACCGTGCATACCTACAGCACGTTGCATGTGTGCCGTACAGTTGTTGAACGCACCAGTTTGGTTCCAACCAGTTTGACCTGCGTGTAGAGCCCATGGACCGTATTCTTTCTGAACACGTTCTAGCTCACGGTAGAACAGATCTAGAGCTTCATCCCAAGTTACACGGATGAAACGGTTGTTACCGCGCGTCTCAGCGCTGTATTTGTGCTTCTTCAGCCAATCTAGACGAACCATTGGGTAACGAACACGTGATGGGCTGTAGATGATGCCCTTGATGCCGTTCAACATTTCTGTTGGGTTCTGGTCTAGTTCTAGCGGTTTGATCTCTTGAACTTTACCCGCGTAGATGTGGGCGCGGAACGCGCCCCAGTGTGAACCTGTTACTTTCCAAGTACCAGTAGTCTCAGCTGCGTTTGCAGATGCTGAAGCCAATAAGCTTGGACCGATAACTGACGCTGCACTTGTGGTTGCTACACCTTTAAGAAAACTTCTTCGTGTAATAGCCATTTAATTTACTCCAATCCGACGCTTATTAGTGGTGACCTTCAGCATAATCTGAAGAGTGCTTCTGTAGGTACTTCAAGATCAGTGCTTCACTGTCTGTATCTAGGTTAACGAACGCTAGCATACCGTCGAACATACCTGGCCATGTGTTCGCATCGAAGTGCGCTTCAGCAGGTTGTGTGTGACATACAGAACAGTTAGTTTTGTAAGCTTCTTTTGATTTTTCCCATACAGGGTTGATGTCGTTCAGCATAGATTCTTTCTTGATCCATACTTTCGCAGCTACTTTCTCCCAAGGAAGACCTGTTAGCTCATCAACTTTCTTCTCACCAGCAGTCACAACGTTAGCGTCTGTTGATGCTTCTTTTAGTAGTGATGCTACTGCGATGTTCTTACCGAAGTCTTCTTGAATTACACGACCGAAGCCTTTCGCTTTACGCCAGCCATCGATTTCAACTTCAACGTAGTCGCCTTTCTCTTCAAGAACTTTAACAGTCGATGCTGGGTTTAGAAGACCTGCTTCTTTAGCACCTTTATCGTCGAAGTAGATTGGTAGATGACGAACACTTACAAGTTGTTGACCTACACCGTAGTCAGTGTTTGAAGTCATACCTTCAAGGTCACCAACGATACCACCAATGCTGTCCATACCAGCTGGCAGGTTGTGTGCGATACCTTTGTGACAGTCAACACAGCTTTGGTCTTTCTCAGCTGCTTGTTTCATTTGGATACGAGCCGTTGGAGACATTTGCTCGAAGTCCATAGAATCGTAGTTGTGACAGTTTTTACACTCTAGAGATTTGTTTGCAGAGAAACGATCCCATTCGTGTTTAGCAAGTTCGATACGGCGCTCTTCGAAAACACCCGGTTCGTCGTAGTTGCCAAATACTTGTGCAAATACTTCTTTAGATGCTTGCATTTTACGAGCGATCTTATCTGTCCAGTTGTGTGGAACGTGACAGTCAGGACATGTAGCACGAACACCAGAGTGGTTTTTCCAGTGAACCGTGTCTTGCAGTTCAACGTATACGTTGTCACGCATAGTGTGACAGCTAATACAGAATTCTTCTGTGTTGGTTGCTTCTAGTGCGGTGTTAAAACCACCCCAGAAAATAACACCAGCGATGAAACCGCCCATAGTCAGCACGCCAAGGCTGATATGAACTGCCGGGCGCGTCATCGTACGCCACAGTTTAATGATTAATGATTTCATTATTTGCTCTCTTAAAATCTTTTCAAAAGTGTGGTTGTGAGCTCACTGGCTTACATGCCGTGTGCGCCTGGAGGACCAAAGAAGAACACTTGTAGTGCCCAAACGATAAATCCGTAGCCACCTACGAAAGCCACACTCAGAATTGGGAAGAGAACAACTGCAATGAAGAGGAAAGACTTCCACTCCAGGGAGCGTTTTTCACCACTCTCAATTTTGTTAACATCACTCATACATTTGCCTATTTTGTATCTAGTGTTATTGAAAAGCCTGCGTTACCAAGCTTAAGTTTTTTACAATCTCTATTGGAAAATGTTAGACCATACTAATAGTAAGGTTCAATCAAATCTGACGCTCCAGCCCTTGTTATCCAACACTTTTTTGAGCTCATCCAGAGATGTGTTTGATTGATATTCTTTGTGAAAGAATATTAATAGATGTGAAAAAATAAGTCTTTTGCAAACATGTTAAGAATACAACATGAGATTAACTTTGTTTACATTTTTATGGATTTTTTCGTGCTACTAAATCGCTATTTTTTCGACTAAAGACAATGCTTTGTGATCTTTATGTTAAGAAAACTTCACGAAGTCTTAGCGATCATTTTGTCGATGAGATTGCGAAAAAACAGAGCTTAGCAATTCATAAACCTATGCCACTTCGTTAGAATCAAAGCATTGATTTTGGGAGAAGGTTTATGAATCAAGTTGTCGATATAAATTGGTTTGAGCTTGCACTTTTTAGTTTGATTCTTATTGTTCCACTCACCATCAATGCTCGCTATAAATTAGGAATTGCGAAAGATACAGCGATGAGTGTTGTGCGCATGACAGTGCAACTCATTTTGGTTGGTGTGTATCTGGAATACCTTTTTAAGCTAAATAGCTTACTCGTAAATTTACTGTGGTTATCCATTATGGTTGTCGTCGGAGCAAGCTCAATTGTGGGCAAAGCTAATCTTCCGAAGAAACCACTCATGCTCCCACTGATTACTGGCTTGTCTTGCAGTCTAGTCCCTCTTCTTGCCGCTATCACTTTAGGTCTCGTAAAGCCAGAACCATTCTACAATGCCCAATACATGATTCCGTTAGCAGGCATGCTGTTAGGCAATAGCTTAAGCAGCAATATTGTCGCGTTGCAGAACTTATTCACCGCTTTCGAACAACGCAAGTCAGAGTACGAGGCAGCCATCTCATTGGGAGCCGCTCCTAGGTATGCCTCCTTCCCTTTTCTTCAAGAAGCCCTTCGCAAATCCCTTGCGCCAATTCTTGCTTCTATGGCGACAACAGGCTTGGTGACGCTCCCTGGTATGATGACAGGTCAGATCTTAGGTGGTGCTAGCCCGATGGTCGCCATCAAGTATCAATTGGTTATTATGCTGGCGATTTTTGTCATGCTCAGTGTGTCTGTAGCGATCACTTTAGAGATGACACTAAGTTGTGTACAAACCAAAGAAGGACGTATTAAAGTGAAGTTTATCAACAAGGAAAAAACATAAAACCGGTCACTTCGTCATCACATAAGCGTCTCATTTTATGAATTTTTCTCGATCAAAAAAGATACTCACGATCTTTGAGACAGGTTATCCACAGAAAATGTGGATAAACCCCGAAAACCCATAAGCAACCAGAAACATAAGCGCAACTTTGAGACCACTGTACACTGCGAAATTTAATGGTCACTGATTGGTCATTGAACCGTCATCTTACTCTTCTAAAGTGCAATTAAACGACATAGGGAGAGCACCATGGATAGGTTAGCCGTACGAGAAAACTTCGATGAGTTGCAGTCAGATTCGCCCGTTGATTGGCTGACTCAGGAACCGGTAGAAATGACGTCTCATTGGATTCCAAACGAATATGGCATCAACGAAGAACTGGTTTAAACATCGGTTGAGCGAAGTTTAGATAAAAGAAAGGCAAGCCATTTAGCTTGCCTTTTTTAAAAGTTATTTCAGATGCTTGTCTTCATCACGTAGATAAATCATCCAATACCACATGCCAACGAAGACACCACCACCGATGATATTACCGATTGTCACAGGGATTAGGTTGTTCACTAAGAATCCCATCATGTTTAGATCCGCGTAATCTGCAATGTTTGCACCTGTCATTTGCCAAAACGATTCAGGTGCGAAGTATTTAATACCGATCGCCATTGGTACTTGGAACATGTTAGCGATACAGTGCTCAAAGCCAGCAGAAACGAACATAGCTACCGGCAAGATCATTACGGCGATTTTATCAGTCAATGTGCGACCACTGAACGTCATCCAAACTGCGATACATACCAAAACGTTACACATGATGCCCAGCGCGACAGCTTGGAAAAAGCCATGATGCAGTTTGTGCTGCGAAATAGCCATCGCATTCAAGCCCACTTGACCACCGTCGAACATGTACTGTTTGGTGATCAGCATACACACAACAAGCAAAACCGCACCAACCATGTTACCGAAGTACACAACCAGCCAGTTTTTCATTAAGGCTTTCCATGAAATCTTGCCGCTTGCACGTGCCACCAGCGTAAGAACTGAGCTAGTAAAAAGCTCGCCGCCGGTTACTACCACTAAGATCAGACCAAGACTGAATGCCAAACCACCAATAAGACGTGTAATGCCCCATGGAAGATCACCAGCACCTGTGGTTACGGTTGTATAAAAAATAAAAGCGATACCAATGTGAAGACCTGCTGAAATTGCCAACAGGAAAGATTTCATTGGAGCTTTAGTTGCTTTGCCAACACCTACTTCGGCGGCACGTTCAGCAGCCTGAGGTGGTAATAATGAGTCAAACTGATTGAAGTTCATGGAAGTGTAACATTTAGAAACAATTAACGAGGCGCGGATAATCGCTCCATTTCCAGACTTTTTCAAGGGCTATTTTTCATGTTTACCAAATTTGTTGTTGTTGAGAGAGTAATCGATAAAATTCAACTATGAGTTATTGTCCTAACCATTATTAATATTTGGGTCAAATGTTTACCGTAGAATAAAATTTCCGCGTTATATCAGAGCTATAGCGCTACACTTAACATTTCTAAGGGTTTTCTATTGCTCAACCTTAGTTTTCAGACTAGCTTGGATAAAAAAGTACGAAGGAATTACCTATGAAATATTCAGCTGACCATATCGCCGAACTGAACCTACTTCTTCAATTCGATTTAAGCAGCGCAGCAACAGGCATCAAAGTCCACAAAGAAGCTTCTGAAGAAATGCAGGCAGCCGTTGCTCGTCTGTACGAAAAACAACTATGTACACAACCTGATGGCGGTTATCTAACTGACGAAGGTATCGAAGTTGCAGAACACGCAGATAAAATTCTCCGAGTCCTTTCTGCTGAATAACGATATTTAAATAAACCAGTATCGGAATTAAAAAAGCCACCGCAATGGTGGCTTTTTTGATAATTAAATTTATCTAGACTCACTATATTAAGCAATGAGCTTTCTCATTTTTCCAAATGGTTGAATTTTATCATACGCCCAGTTAAAGCCCGTTGCATAAAATAAGAAGAAAATTAAGAAGCCCGCTTCTAACGCTAATGCCTGTAGCAGAGTGATTTCCAAAAACCACGCGATCACCGGAATAGACAAGAAGATTAATCCACCTTCAAACCCCAAAGTGTGACCAATTCGCATCGCTAGACTGCGCTCTTCGCGGTTTGGACCAAACCACTTGTCAAAGTACAAGTTATAAATGTAGTTCCAAACTACGGTGTAAAGACTCAGACCAATACCCACCACAGCTAAGTCACTGGATCCCTTCCCTGTTATTAAAGAAGCAGCAGGAATAATGATCGCCAATGCAATCATTTCAAATAGTACAGCGTGAAAGATACGTTCGTTACGAGTCATGATGTTTTACCTAAATAGTTCTACTCAATGACTGGCATTTTATCTATCATTAAGATAAGTAAAAGTTAGGTACCATCGGTTAAAACGATATGTTTACTATTGAACAACTACAAGCTTTCGTCACTACATCAGAAGCTGGTTCTTTCTCCGCAGCAGCCCGTAAGCTTGGACGAGCACAATCGGTGATCAGTCAGCACATCATGAACATGGAACTTGATTGCGGCGTGGACCTTTTTGATCGAACTGGTCGTTATCCAAAACTGACGGAGAAAGGTCATGAGTTAATGCCTTACGCACTTGCAACGCTTAGCCAACTTGACCGACTGAATAATAAAGCGTCTCAGCTTTTTTCCAGCCCTGCAACCAAGCTTGTCCTTGCTGTTGACGAGGGGATTCCGCTCACCCGCCTCCCGATTGCATTGAAAAATTTAGAAAAAAAGTTCCCAAGTCTACAGGTGGAGTGCTTGACCGCATCCAGCCCTGACATTATTGAACTAATTAAATCAGAACGTGCGACAACGGGCATCATCTTAAGTGACTTACAAATGCCTAAGAATGTTGATTTATCTAACCTAGGGCATATTGGTTTTGATGTGTTTGTCTCATCACAACACCCTTTAGCAATACAGCCAATCCGAAACATCGACGAGCTGAAGCAACATCGTCAACTGGTAATCCGTTCAAAGAATGAAGACGTGAGCGGTCTTAATCAGGCGTTTAGCCCGGATATCTGGTACGCTGATGATTACTACATATTATTAGAACTGGCGAACAAGGGATTTGGCTGGTGCTTTCTTCCTGAACATTTGGTGTCTTACGCACCAAATACCTTAGTGAAACTTGGCGAAGAATTCACAAAACTGGCATGGCAAGTCAACATTGATTTGATACAACATCAGAAATGGCATTCCGATCCCCTGCATCAACAAGCCAGATTAGAGTTACAAACCCTGTTTGAGTAGTCATCAGGGCATACCGTAGGAACATACAGATGGCAAATATATTGATCGTGGGCGCAGGCTGGCTAGGAGCGCCACTTGCACAAACTTTAGCTGACCAAGGACACCATGTTACGGTTACCCGTCGTAGCCAATCTAGGCTAGATGAACTTCCAATCACTTCCGTACGAACGGCGCAACTTGACCTTAGCGAACCAAGAGCTCAACAAAAAATTGTCGAACTGATCAAACAAAAACAAATAGAACGCATTGTCGGATCGTTTCCTCCAGGTTTTCGCAAAGGAAACGGACAAGAATACGCACAGCAATGGCAACGTTTAGTTGAAGCCGCAAAAGTAAGTGGTGTGGAAAAGCTTTTGATGGTCAGTTCAACGACGGTCTATCCAAATTTGCCCGTCGATATGAGAGAGGAAGACGCCACATTCGCTTTAGCGCAAGACAATCCGCATTTCTCTGATAATGCACGTATTATGCTGCAAGCCGAGCAATACGTGATGGACTCCGGTATTGACTACGCTATCGTTCGCTGTAGTGGTTTGATTGGTGCCGACCGACACCCGTCTCGCTTTGCGTTGCGATTAAAACAGGTCAGTCGCAAAGCGCCAGCGAATATGGTGCATCAAAACGATGCTGTTGCGGCAACGGCTTTCGCGCTCAATCAAATTGAAAATGAGGTAGTTAATGCGACCACGCCAAATACCGTCAGCAAAGCTGAGTTTTATCAAGCTGCCATTACGCAAAGTGATTTAGACATTGCCCTTCCGCCAGTCACCGAAACCGCCGATAAGCGAATCCTTGCAGACAAACTTATCTCGCTTGGTTACCAGTTCCAATTCACCTCAACGCTGGACGCACTATGAAACTCTATCAACACATTGAAACCTTGTGGGAGTACATGCAACTCAAGCATAAGCTAAAGCCTGCTGACTGCCTATTTGTAATGTGCAGTAATGACTTACGCGTAGCCGAACACGCCGCTAAGCTTTACCATCAAAAATTTGCGCCACTCATTGTATTTTCTGGTGGCGAAGGGCGTTTTACGGATGGTTTATTTGAGAGAAGTGAAGCTGAGACTTTTGCAGATATCGCCAAGCTTGCAGGTGTACCGAGCGAAGCAATATTGCTCGAAACAAAGTCGAGTAACAGTGGCGAGAACGTTTGCTTCACTGAGCTGTTATTGAAAGAAAAAGGGATTAGCTGTGACTCTCTGATTTTGGTTCAAAAGCCATTTATGGAAAGACGCGCCATTGCAACCTTTGAAAAACAGTGGCAATCGCCTTATTCACAGCTTCAAGTCACGTCCACAGCGCACCCTTTCTTTGAATATATCAACGAAGAAATGCCACTAATGATGGTGCTTGAAGCGCTCATGGAAGATTTTTCTCGTGTGAAAACCTACCCAGAGAAAGGCTTTCAAACAAAACAAGAGATTCCTGCCCACGTTGAGTCTTCTTATCAAGCACTTCAAGAAAAGTTTGAGTTTGGTCTCGCGTAATCCTTCACTTACGGACCAACAGCTAGACAGTAAAAAGCCACCGAATTCGGTGGCTTTTTCTTATCTAACTCTTATCTAGACTGGCTTACTTACCAAGTGCTTCTTTATAATGCTGGCGACAAACGGATACGTAACGATCGTTACCACCGATTGCGACTTGATCACCTTCTTTGATTGCAACACCGTGCTCATCAGTACGGATAACCATGTTTGCCTTGCGACCACAGTGACAAATCGTTTTGAGTTCCACCAACTTGTCTGCCCAAGATAGCAGGTACTTGCTGCCTTCAAAAAGTTCGCCTAGAAAATCGGTACGAAGACCATAGCAGAGTACAGGAATATGCAGCTTATCAACCACTTCTGTTAGTTGGTAAACCTGTTCTTTCGACAAAAACTGACACTCATCAATTAGGATACAGTGACGTTTTTCAACTTCATGCAGTGCCGCGATCTCTTGGTAAAGGTTGGTATCTGGACGGAACAAATGCGCGTCTGATTGCAAACCAATACGAGAGCTCACTTTACCTACGCCGTAGCGATCATCTAACGCTGCTGTGAAAATCACAGGCGTCATGCCACGTTCTTGGTAGTTAAATGAAGATTGAAGAAGAGTTGTCGATTTACCCGCGTTCATTGCCGAGTAATAGAAATACATCTGAGCCACAGAGCACTACCTTCGTTAAAGTTTAGAATTTATAAAAGCTTGTAAAGAAAAGGGCTGAATCATCAGCCCTTTTAAAAGATTCAATTACTTACGTCGCCACGTTGTGCCTTCTGGACCATCTTCCAGAACAATGCCCATTTCCGTCAGCTTGTCACGAGCCATATCTGCGTTAGCCCAATCTTTTGCTGCACGAGAATCGTTACGTAGCTTAATTAGTGCTTCGATTTCAGCCACTTCATCGTCGTCGCCTGCATCACCTTTTAAGAATGCTTCTGGATCTTGGTGAAGAATACCGATCACGTCAGCCAGTTCACGCATTAGCGCACCTAGCTCGCTCGCTTTCTCTAGGTTTTCTGTCTTCAGACGGTTTACTTCACGCGCCATGTCAAACAGTACTGAGTAAGCTTCTGGTGTGTTGAAGTCATCGTTCATCGCTGCTGTAAAGCGAGTTACGTATTCTTCACCACCCGCTGGCGCAGCATTTAGATCCAGACCACGTAGAGATGTGTATAGACGCTCAAGAGACGCGCGTGCTTGGTTTAGGTTATCTTCGCTGTAGTTTAGCTGGCTACGGTAGTGACCAGACATTAGGAAGTAACGAACGGTCTCAGCATCGTAGTGACCTAGAACATCGCGGATAGTAAAGAAGTTACCTAGAGACTTTGACATCTTCTCACGGTCTACCATTACCATGCCGCTGTGCATCCATGTGTTCACGTACTGAGTGTCGTGTGCACAGCATGATTGCGCGATTTCGTTCTCGTGGTGTGGGAACTGAAGATCAGAACCGCCGCCATGAATGTCGAAGTGGTTGCCTAGGATTGACGAGTTCATAGCAGAACACTCAATGTGCCAACCTGGACGACCTGGACCCCATGGTGATTCCCATGTTGGCTCTCCCGGTTTAGACATCTTCCAAAGTACGAAGTCTAGCGGGCTACGTTTTGCTGTTTCGATATCGACACGAGCACCAGCTTGAAGCTGGTCAAGATCTTGCTTAGACAGTTTTCCGTATTCGTTGAACTTGCCCACTTCGAACATTACGTCGCCGTTGTCTGCAACGTAAGCAAAACCACGCTCGATTAGCTTTTCAACCAATTCGATGATTTCAGCAATGAACTGAGTCGCACGAGGCTCAACGTCAGGACGTTTCATGTTTAGTGCATCAAAGTCAGCGTGCATTTCACCGATCAAACGTTCAGTAAGTGAATCACAAGACTCGCCGTTTTCTGCCGCGCGTTTGATGATTTTGTCGTCTATATCAGTGATGTTGCGTACAAACGTTAGATCGTAACCAAGGTAACGTAGGTAACGAGAAACAACATCAAAAGAAACGAAAGTACGACCGTGACCAATATGACAGAGATCGTAGATGGTAACTCCACAGACATACATGCCAACTTTGCCGGCTGTAATTGGTTTGAATTCCTCTTTCTGTCTTGTGAGTGTGTTATATATCTTTAACATGATCTCTATCTATGATTGTGAATGAATAACAAGAACGCCGAGTATAACAACTCAGACCTTATTAGGTAATAGCAATTAACCGATAAAACGATAATCGGCTAAACTTCAAGCACAAAACTATGAATTTGTTCTTCCTGAGTTTTTAAAGCGTAATAACTTAGGCTAGAATCGCAGTTTCAATACAACACAGTAAAGGAAAGTAGCATGATCACCCTTCACACTAATTTTGGTGACATCAAGATTCAACTAAACGAAGAGAAAGCGCCAGAGACAAGCGCAAACTTCCTTCAGTACTGCCGCGACGGTTTCTACGACAACACTCTTTTCCACCGTGTTATTGACGGCTTCATGATCCAAGGTGGTGGTATGGAGTCTGGTCTAAGTGAAAAAGCTACACGTGCACCTATCAAAAACGAAGCAAACAACGGTCTTAGCAACAAAGTGGGTACACTTGCTATGGCTCGTACTATGGAGCCGCATTCAGCAAGCTCTCAGTTCTTCATCAACGTAAACAACAACACGTTCCTAGATTTTCGTAGCGAAAGCCTAGATGGTTGGGGTTACTGTGTATTCGGTGAAGTAATCGAAGGCATGGACATCGTAAACAAGATCAAAGGCGTTAGCACTGGTTCTTACGGCATGCACCAAGACGTACCTCTAGAAGATGTAATGATCACTGGTACTACAATCGAAGAGTAATTCTTTAGAATTGCCACTAAGAGATAAGTTTGTGGGGAGGCTTCGCCTCCCCTTATTTCTATGACGACATTATTTATATCTGATCTTCATCTTACCCCATCACGTCCGGACATCACGGAGTGCTTTGTCACGTTCATGCGTACAGAGGCGATCCATGCAGATACTTTGTATGTGCTCGGTGATTTGTTCGAGTTTTGGATTGGTGACGATGATGACACCCCTTTCGCAGACCAGATCCGCGCTGAATTTAAAGCGCTGACGGATTCTGGTGTCCCTGTTTTCTTCATCCAAGGCAACCGAGACTTCCTCCTAGGTAAACGCTTTTGCAAAGAAACCGGTATGACGTTGCTCGACGACGTTTGTACGATTGACCTCTATGGTCAAAAAGCCGTTATCTTACATGGCGATACACTTTGCATTGATGATGTGAAATACCAAGAGTTTCGTAAAACCGTTCATAAACCATGGCTTCAATGGTTGTTTAATCGAATTCCTTGGTTCGTTAAGAAAAGAATTGTCACCAAGGTTCAATCAGACATTCGAGATGATAAAAAAACCAAGTCTCTCGATATCATGGATGTAAACCAAGGCGAAGTTGAACGTGTTATGTCTCAAAACTGCGTCAACTTGATGATTCACGGTCATACACATCGTCCAAATACACATTTTTTTGAACTTAATGGTGCTAAAAACACCCGCATCGTTTTAGGTGATTGGTATACCCAAGGCTCAGTTTTACAAGTAAATTCTGACGGTTTTGACTTACAAACACGACCGTTTGACACAGAATTGAAGTAAAGCTTGTCGAGCGTGTAGAAGATTGACGCGTAAAGCATAGAAATTTTACAAAAAATCGCTATCATCGTAATACTAAGTTAAACAGAACAAAGTACCGCATTGAAGTATTCATACGTAGCTCGTCAACCGATACTAGACAGAGAAAAGCGTACCATTGGGTACGAGCTTCTCTTTCGTGACGGTCCGAAAAACACCTTTCCAGAAGTAGAACCAGAAATGGCGACTAGCCGACTTTTGTCTGATCACTTCTTGACGACTCACTACAGCACACTAGGTGATAAACTCGGCTTTGTTAATTTTCCATACCAAAGTTTAGTCAACCTAGTTCCTACTCTATTTCCTAATGAGTCGTTAGTTGTAGAGGTGCTGGAAGATTGCGAACCGACAGATGAGCTACTTCATGCGATTAAACATCTGCACGCATCTGGTTATCGTGTCGCATTAGATGACTTCGTTCCGACCAAGGCTTGGAAGCGCTTCTTACCATACGTCGCTATCATTAAGTTTGATATCCGTTTGGTGCCTATAGATAAAGCTGCAATCTATATTCGTTCTCTCGGACATTTTGGTATCGACTTCTTAGCAGAAAAAGTCGAAACCTATGAAGAGTTTGAGCAAGCGATGGATGCTGGGTTTAACTACTTCCAAGGATACTTTTTCAGTAAGCCAGAGATGATTCAGAAAAAACGCCTCAACCCAGCGTTTTTGACGGTTATACAACTGTGCAAAGAAATTGCAGATAAACCTATCGATTTCAATGAGGTAGAACGTCTGTTTTCTATTGATGTGACTTTGTCTTATAAGCTGTTGACTTACGTAAACTCAGGTTACACGCTCACAACTAAGATTAAGTCTTTCCGTCAAGCTCTGGTTTACCTTGGTGAAGAGCGCTTAAGACGCTTTATTTCTCTTGTGGCGATTGCCTCTGTGCACGAGGATAAACCTGACTCTCTCTATTCGTTAGCGATTCAACGCGCACGTATGTGTGAGATTTTGTTGAGCCAGATGAAAACCAAGTATGATCCGGGGCAAGCATTCCTGACAGGTATGTTTTCACTGCTGGACTCACTACTCGATCAGCCACTATCCGATGTAATCAGCGACATTCCAGTCGATGAGGAAATCAAACAAGCACTCACCAGTCGAAAAGGTGTATTAGGCTACCTACTTTCAATGATCATTGCTTACGAGAAAGCCGATTGGGAAACGACGGAAAAGTACTGTAACGCGCTCAAACTGAATGAACCACAATTAGCGAAGGCGTTCAGTCAATCCACTGCGTGGGCCCAAGAACTGCTGTCTCAAACGCCCTAAATCGCTATAATGCCTCAAAAGAATACCTCCAGCCTCACTGATATGCCCAAGTAACCTCGCGATGCTACGTTCAGCGAGAATAAGTTGGGTGTAAAAGGTTGTTTGTTTTACCGCTTAATTAATCGAGATTTCATTTTATGGCTTCTTCTTGTCCTTGCGGGTCTAACCGCACCTACTCACAGTGTTGTGAAATCGCCCACAATAACCATGCTGACGTCATCACTCCAGAGCAGTTGATGCGTTCTCGCTATAGTGCACATGTGTTGGGTCTAGTGGATTACGTGGTAAAAACATATCACCCAAGCTGTAACGCAGAAGAACAACGTGAAGGCATTGCCCAGTCCATCGATAGCGATTGGTGCAAGCTTGAGGTAGTAAAAGCCGAAGCGAGTAGAAACGAGAATGAAGGTTTTGTTGAGTTCAATGCGTACTTTAATGAAGACGGCAAACGCTACTGCATGACAGAGCGTTCTCGCTTTGTAAAAGAAGACGGGCTTTGGTACTACATTGACGGCACATTTCCTGAAGAAGAACCAGAAGAAGAACCAGAACAAGATCCACGCTTAAGCCAGCCAGTAAGTAGCCTAAAAGTAGGTCGCAATGACCCGTGTATCTGTGGAAGTGGTAAGAAATTTAAGAAGTGTTGTGGGTAAAGCATCCATACCTAGCTTATTAAACTCGATTTAATTGGATTCTTGACATCGCTTAGGCTTGTCGAAATGACGTGAATATATGTACCTGTTTGAAGTAGATAACTCTACTGCAAGCACCATTAGAAAATATACTGTCATTCTGAACAGCGAGGGACGAGCGTGATTCAGAATCCAATCGCCACTCGCACTGTCGCCGAGGTTTACCCCGAACCAAGAACACTAAATTAAAAAAGCCCCTAGACTCCCGAGTCATAGGGGCTTTCATTTATCTATAGCAGGCTTATTTATGACGCTCTTTCAGTTTATTCACCACGTCATTCATCGATAGACCTTGGTCCTGAAGCAATACCAGCAAGTGGTAAATCAAGTCTGCTGATTCACACACTAACTCCGCCTTATCGCCCGACGTCGCCGCAAGCGCGACTTCAACGCCTTCTTCGCCCACTTTTTGCGAAATACGCTTGGTGCCACGGGCATAAAGACTGGCAGTATAAGAGGAATCTGGGTCGGCACTCTTGCGGGCAGCCAATAGCTGCTCAAGTTGATGAAGCCACACCATTTGTGACTCCTCTTGAGGGTCCACATCCCAGCAAGTTGTGTTACCCAAGTGACACGTAGGACCAATGGGATTCACTTTCACCAGTAGCGTATCATTGTCGCAATCGAGTTGAATGTTCACCAATTGCAATACGTTGCCAGAGGTCTCACCTTTCGTCCAAAGACGTTGCTTGGTACGAGAGAAAAACGTCACTTGACCTGTTTCGCCCGTTTTTGCCAACGCATCTTGGTTCATGTAACCCATCATCAGCACTTGGCTTGATTGGAAATCTTGTACGATGGCAGGTACCAGACCATCCACCTTTTCCCAGTTGATTCGCTCAGCTAGCGAACTTACTTCGGCGGCTTTCACACTCATAGTCGTACCTCAATGCCTTGTTGTTTCAAATACTGCTTTAGTTCACCAATATTGATGACTTGCTTGTGGAATACCGATGCGGCAAGCGCACCATCCACATTTGCTTTTTGGTAGGCTTCTGCGAAATGCTCCATGGCACCTGCACCGCCCGATGCAATCAATGGCACGTTACACACTTCACGCACCATATTAAGTTGTTCAATATCGTAGCCGTTACGCACGCCGTCTTGGTTCATCATGTTCAGTACGATTTCACCAGCGCCGCGTTTTTGTACTTCTCGTACCCAATCACGCGTTTCCCATTGGGTCGCTTTGGTGCGTTCTTCATCACCAGTAAACTGGTAAACCTGATACTTGCCCGTCTCTTTGTCGTAGTATGAATCGATACCAACGACGATACATTGCACACCAAACTTATCAGCAAGGTCAGTAATCAACTGAGGGTTTGCCAAAGCAGGAGAGTTAATCGATACCTTATCTGCACCAAACTCAAGAATGCGCGCCGCGTCTTCTGCTGATTTAATACCACCAGCCACACAGAACGGGATATCAATCACTTCTGCAACGCGAGCGACCCAACTTTTATCGACGACACGACCATCACTTGAAGCAGTAATATCGTAGAACACAAGCTCGTCAGCGCCTTCTTCAGCATAACGCTGCGCCAGAGGAACGATGTCACCAATAATTTCGTGGTTGCGAAACTGGACGCCCTTCACCACTTGTCCATCACGAACATCAAGACATGGAATTATTCGCTTTGCCAACATGCAAACGCCTCCTCTGCTGTGAACTTACCATCTAACAATGCACGACCAACAATCACGCCAGCCACACCACTGCCTTTTAGTGCTTCGATATCCGCTAATGAACCGATGCCACCTGAAGATTGGAACTGCACTTGCGGGTACTGTTTACACAAGTCGACGTAAAGCTCAACGTTTGAACCTTCTAGCGTACCGTCACGAGAAATGTCCGTGCAAAGCACATGCTGTAGACCTACCGTCAGATAATCGTTGATCAATGCTTCGATAGTCACGCCTGAATCTTCTTGCCAACCAGAGATCGCTACCTTACGCGTGCCGTCTTGATCGATGTTGATGTCTAGCGCGAGAACAATTTTCTCTGCACCGTATTTTTCCATCCAACCTTTCACAAGCTCTGGCTGTTTTACCGCTGTAGAACCAACGACAACACGCTGAGCACCCGCTTCTAGCAGGTCAACCACGTCTTGCTCTGTACGCACACCGCCACCGATTTGGATGTTTGCTGGTGTGCTTGCTAGTAGTTTTGCAATCAAATCTAACTGGCGTGCTGTCGTGTCTTTCGCGCCAGTTAAATCCACTAAGTGTAGCCAGTTAGCACCCGCTTGGTGGTACAAATTAAACTGCTTTGCTGGGTCGACTTTGTACTCGGTAACTTGACCGTAATCACCTTGATAAAGGCGAACCACCTGTCCTTCAATTAAATCAAGAGCTGGAATAATCACACTAAATCCCTTTTATAATTCTAAGAAGTTTTGAATAAGCTTCGCGCCTGCTTTTGAAGAACGCTCAGGGTGGAACTGCACACCGTAGTAGTTGCCACTTTGTACTGCTGCTGTGAACGGGTTGCCGTATTCACACTCGGCAATCGTGTAATCCCCGACAGGCATTGCAAAGCTGTGTACAAAGTAGAAGTACTCACCTTCTTCAATGCCTTTGAACAGTGGGTTACCTGCTTTTGCAGACACTGTATTCCACCCCATATGCGGCAGCGGTAAATCGCCGGTTTGTAGCAACTTCACTTCGCCATCACAAAGTCCAAGACACTCAACCAACTCATCTGCTTTCTGCCCTTTCTCTTGAGACACTTTGCCCAATAGTTGCATGCCTAAACAGATACCTAGCAAAGGCTTTTCTACCTGTTTTACCAAGCTGATAAGATCGCGCTCTTCTAGGTTCTTCATCGCTTCACTGGCAGTCCCCACTCCCGGTAGAAATAACTTGTCAGCTGCCAATACAACTTGTGGATCTTTTGAAATAGTTACGTCATAACCTAGGCGTTCGATGGCAAACTTCACCGAAGAAACGTTGGCACAGCCAGTATCGATAATGACAACTTTCTGTTCTGTCACTGTTTTTCTCCTTGCTAACGTGAGCCTTAAAGCACGCCTTTACTACTTGGTAGCTCAGTGCCTTCTACTTTGATTGCTTGACGTAAAGTACGACCAAACGCTTTAAACAAGCTTTCAATGATGTGGTGGTCATTATTGCCCGCAGAAGACAGGTGCAGCGTACACGCTAGGGTGTCAGTCAGAGAACGGAAGAAGTGAACCACCATCTCTGTTGAAAGATCCCCCACTTGCTCACGGCTAAACTGCGCGTCGAACTTAAGGTAGGGACGACCTGATAGGTCTAGCGCACATTGTGCTAAACACTCATCCATTGGCAGGCTGAAACCAAAGCGACCAATACCACGCTTGTCACCCAGCGCTTCTTTCAACGCCTGACCCAAGGCAAGAGCGGTATCTTCTACTGTGTGGTGATCATCAATGTGAAGGTCTCCTTCCACTTTGCACACCATTTGGAATCCACCGTGCGTCGCAATTTGATCCAACATGTGGTCGAAGAAACCAAGACCCGTTGAGATGTCATTACCGCCTTGCTCATCAAGATTAACCGCAACTTTGATATCCGTTTCTTTCGTGGTACGAATCACTTCAGCAACACGAGCTTTCACCGTCAGATCTTTCAGGATCTGTTTCCAACCCATGGTTTCTGGGTTGTATTGAATACCACGAATTGCCATATTTTCTGCAAGTTGAAGATCGGTTTGACGATCACCAATCACAACAGAGTTTTGAAAATCAACTTTGCCACCTTGTAGATACTCTTTTACCAAGCCCAATTTAGGCTTACGGCAAGAGCAGTTATCTTCATCAAAGTGAGGACAAATCAGCACGTCATCAAACTTCACACCTTGAGACTCAAAGATCTCCATCATCATGTTGTGTGGTGCGTCGAAATCTTCTTGTGGGTAGCTGTCGGTACCTAGACCATCTTGGTTCGTTACCATCACTAGGCGGTATCCGGCATCCTGCAACGACAACAGGCTTGGGATAACAAATGGCTCTAGTTTAAGCTTATCTAAACGGTCTACTTGAAAATCAACCGGCGGCTCAACAATTAAGGTGCCATCACGGTCGATAAAAAGGATTTTTTGTTGTTTGCTCACTCGAACTTCCTTATTGCTATATCTTTTTGGCGCTCCCGCTATTGAGCGAGAGCGATAAATACTTTTTCTACTTATGAGTAGTAGTTTCTGATAAATCCGAGTGTTTTTTCGCACTCGTCGCGGTTACCCACACTGATACGTACACAGTTCTCGATTGGTGAGTTACGTAAAATAATGCCCGTATCCCAAGCGGCTTTGAAAAGATCATCGCCATCTGGGAACTTCACCAATAGGTAATTCCCCCATCCTTCAAAGACTTCCAATCCCGGAATCATTGACAAACCAACTTGTAAGTAAGCTCGGTTTGCATTCAAGTCGAGAACTTGGAACTTCGCTCGCGCTAGACCTGCTTCAGACAGCGCTTGAGTAGCAATTTCTGCCACTGGAACCGGTACTGGATATGGTGCGATAACTTTAAGAAGTACATTAATCAGCTCTTCGTTCGCAAGCGTAAATCCACAACGCAGACCAGCAAGCGCGAAAGCTTTCGACAGAGTACGCAGAATTGCTAGGTTCGGATATTGCGCCAGCAAATCTACCGTTGACGCTTCTGGACAAAAATCAATGTACGCTTCATCCATTACAACGATTGCTCGGTCTTTTGTCATCTCAAGCAGAGACACAATGTCTTCACGCTTAACCAAGTTACCTGTTGGGTTGTTTGGCGAACATACGAAAACCAGTTTCACGTTATCCAGATTGGCTTCGATGCCTGCAAGGTCTAGTTGCCAATCTGACGTCAGTGGTACGGTTTTGCGCTCAACACCGACGGTTTCGGCACTGATAGCGTACATACCGTAAGTCGGTGGACAGTAAAGAATCGCATCTTCACCCGGCTCACAGAAAGCACGAATCAGTAGCTCAATGCCTTCATCTGCACCGCGAGAAGTCAGCGTTTGTTCTGGTTTCACACCCGCATACGCCGCGTAAGCGGAAATTAGTTCTTTCGGTTGGCATTCGCTGTAACGATTAAGACGAGCAAAGTCTGTTTTGTATTCATTGTTAAATGGTGATTCGTTGGCATTTAGCCATACGTCACCAGTACCGCCAATTCGGCGAGCCGATAAATAAGGGGTAAGTTTTTGGACTTGTTTACGCGCTAGCTTTTCCATCTCAATATCCTCTTACTTCGCTGCCAATTTTTCTACACGGATAGTCACCGCACGTTTGTGTGCATCTAAGCCTTCTGCTTCAGCCATAGTGACTACTGTAGGGGCAAGGTTCTTTAGACCATCAGCAGATAGCTCTTGAATCGTCATACGCTTAGAGAAGTCCGCCAAGCCTAAGCTTGAATAAGTACGTGTGTAACCGTAAGTAGGAAGAACGTGGTTAGTACCCGATGCGTAGTCACCTGCTGATTCAGGCGACCAATCACCAAGAAAAATAGAGCCTGCGTTGTCTAATAGAGGCAGAAGCTCGCGTGGGTTCTTCGTCTGAACAATTAAGTGCTCAGGACCGTAGTAATTTGAGATTGAAACCGATTGAGTCAGAGACTCAGCAATAATAATCAAACTTGAAGCTAATGCTTGCTCGGCAATGTCCGCACGAGACAACTCTTTAAGCTGACGTTGAACAGCATCCGTCACTTGATCTGCAAGCACAGGAGAAGGAGTCACAAGAACCACTTGAGAGTCAGGACCGTGCTCTGCTTGGCTTAACAAATCCGCTGCAATGAAATCTGGGTCTGCCGTTTCATCAGCAATCACTAGCACTTCTGATGGACCCGCTGGCATATCAATCGCTGCACCACGGAAATCATTACTTACCTGACGTTTTGCTTCTGTCACGTAAGCGTTACCTGGACCAAAGATCTTATCAACTTTAGATACGGTTTCTGTTCCGTAAGCCATTGCTGCGACGGCTTGACCACCGCCGACATTGTACACTTCATCAATGCCACACAGTTTTGCTACATAAAGGATCTCGTCAGCAATTGGGGGTGGAGAACAAAGCACCACTTTACGACAGCCTGCAATTTTTGCAGGAACCCCAAGCATCAAAACAGTCGATGGCAATGGCGCACTGCCACCGGGAATGTACAAACCCACTTTTTGAATTGGGCGCGTTACCTGTTCACAAACTACACCCGGTTGAGTTTCTACTTTGATTGGCTGCGGCTTCTGCGCTTTGTGAAACTTAGCAATGTTTTCATACGCTTGCTCCAGTGCGTTCTTCATTTTTTCAGAAAGACGCGCTGATGCCTCATCGATTTCTTGAGCTGATACACGGATAGATTCCGGCTGCACTCGGTCAAACCTCTCAGTTAGCTCCAATAATGCAGCATCGCCTTCTTTGCGAACTTTTGCGATTACTTCAGAAACCGCGGCAGTGATATTCGCACCTTCTGTAATTGCAGGACGTTCTAGGATTGAGTCTTGCTGCGTTTCACTTAGCGATTGCCATACGACTGTTCTCATTGCGATTACTCCATCATTTTTTCAATTGGTAGTACTAGAATTGAGCTGGCACCCAGTTCTTTTAGCTGTTCCATGGTTTCCCAGAACAGGTTTTCAGTACTTACCAAGTGAACCGCAACTTTTTGCTTGTCAGCAGATAGAGGTAATACCGTTGGGTCTTCAGCACCAGGAAGTAGAGCTTTGATTTGGTCTAGCTTCTCTGCAGGTGCGTGTAACATGATGTACTTAGACTCTTTCGCTTGCTGTACGCCTTGCATTCGGGTAAGAAGTTTTTCGATTAGCGCCACTTTGTCTGCATCGAATTCGCCAGTACGTTGAATCAGTGTCGCTTTTGATTTGAAGATAATTTCAGCTTCTTTAAGACCGTTCGCTTCCAGTGTTGCACCTGTAGAGACCAAGTCAGCGATGGCATCAGCAAGACCAGCGCGAGGAGCAACTTCTACTGAGCCTGTCAACATACATGTTGAGAATGGAACACCCGCTTCATCCATATAAGCTTTTAACAGTTGCGGGTAAGTTGTAGCGATACGTTTTCCAGCTAAGTCTTGAGGACCGTTGTACTCTTCGTCTTTATCAATCGCGATAGATAAACGGCAACCACCGAAATCAAGTCGACGAAGTTGAACAAATTCAGACGGTTCACCCAGTGCTTTGCGATCAAGACGAACTTCTTCTAATTCGTTTTCACCAATAAAGCCCAAGTCAACCACGCCATCCATAATTAGACCTGGAATATCGTCGTCACGAACCAAAAGCAAATCAATTGGCATATTTTCAGAATGAACAACTAAACGCTCACCCATTACATTGAACTTCACGCCACATTTTTTAAGTAGAGCTTGGCTCTCTTTGCTTAGACGACCTTTTTTCTGAATTGCAATTCTTAAGCGTTGTGTTTGCATTGCTTTATCCCTGTGCCAGATTCGGTAATTAAAATATTTTATAAACCAGTAAAACTAAAAAAACCCTCGAGAGATGTTGGTCTCCCGAGGGTTTGAAATCTGTTTTCACTTTGATTTTCACCTCCGGGAGTTTCCTATCTCCCGGGTATGCGTGCATCTCCCGAAAGACTAGGCTGGGTGATGATGGTGATGAATGTTCATTACAAAATTACGCATACTTATTTAAGGCTCGATTGTGTTGCTTCGTTAACAACCACACTAACTAAGCTGCTAACTTTTTTCAACCTTTAATTTTAAAAAAATACGAATTGTATAATACAAATAAAAAAGGAGGCCGAAGCCCCCTGTTATTTTAACATTTAATTCAACGACTTATGCACTCTGACAAGATGCCATTTTTGACTTCGAAAGCCATGACAAAATCGCACAAACGATAATGAATGTAATCGATGCTGCGATGAAAGAGAACGCAATTGAAGCCGTCATACCAAGAGCAATAAAGCCCACGCATGAAACAAGCGCGACTGATAATGCATAAGGTAACTGAGTTGATACGTGATCGATATGGTTACAACGTGCACCAGTCGATGACAAGATAGTCGTATCTGAGATTGGAGAACAGTGGTCACCGAATACCGCACCAGCAAGAACCGCACTTAGCATTGGTAGCATAAGCGCTACATCTGTTGCGCCAGCCATATCGCCCGCGATTGGTAGCATGATACCGAACGTACCCCATGAAGTACCTGTCGAGAACGCCATTAGACCAGACAGCAAGAATAGGATAACTGGCAGCCAGTGTGGGTTGATGTTGCCTTGTGCCATTGTAGATAGGTAAGAACCTGTCTTCATGTCACCGATAACAGAACCTATAGTCCAAGCAAACACTAAGATTAGGATTGCACCAAACATTGATTTAGCACCAATCCAAAGCGTACGTGCAATCTCAACCATTGGTAAACCTTGCTTCAGCACCGTAAATAGCGCGACAGCAAGACCAAGTAAGCTACCGTAAATTAGAGAAGTACCAACATCAGTATTCTCAAACGCACCTAACAAAGCAAATTCTTTGCCATCTGCTGCTAGTGCTTGACCACCGGTGTAAAGCATTGAAGCAATCGTTGCCACAATAAGCGTAACGATTGGAAGAACTAGGTCAGAAACCTTACCCTTCTCACTTTCACGGATATCTAGCTCTTCATTTAGCTCATGCGCTTCTTGAGTATCATTTTCTTTATCTTTATCGAAACCACGGCCTTGAGACGCCGCGATTTCGTGATCACGCATCTTACCAATATCCAAACCAAACCACGCCACTGCGAATACCATTAGCAGAGCAAACACAGCGTAGAAGTTCATTGGGATAAGGCGAACATAAGCGCCTAGTGCAGAATATTCTGTGATGCCATGTGACACCAAGATACCACCGATAATAGTAATGATGTATGCACCCCAGCTTGATGCTGGCATGATCACACACATAGGTGCTGCTGTGGAGTCTAAGATGTACGCTAGCTTAGCGCGAGAGACGTAAAAGCGGTCAGTTACTGGACGAGAGATCGCACCAACAGCAAGACTGTTAAAGTAATCGTCGACAAAAATGAATACGCCAAGGAAAGCTGCAAGAAGTTTAGAGCCACGTTTACTTTTTACGCGTGTTTGCGCCCATTCAGCGAAAGCACGAGTACCACCAGAAAGTGTTAACAACGCTGTTGTCATACCTAAAAGAATAAGGAAGCCAACAATACTCATGTTCCAAGTATTGATACCACCGTCTTCAATAAAGACAGAAGAAACTTGAGAACTAACATAACCTACCGTATTACCGATAGACCAATCGTTAAGAAGTACCGCACCCAGTACGATACCAACACCAAGAGAAACTAAAACACGTCGAGTTAGAATCGCCAGCGTCAGCGCGACAATAGGCGGTAATAACGAAACAGGAGAATGTGCAAAATCTATTAAATTCATGATCTTCAAAAACCAAAGTTTGGCTAGAGATCTACTGCAGACAAGTCACGTAGCATACGGTACGTGCTCATGTTGAACTTAGCGACAGGGAAGCGAACACTTCACCCAACCCTACAGTAGCGCTCCATAGTTTAATGTAAATATACTATGGCAGTGTTGTTCCTTTCAGAGACAACCCCAGCAAGTGGTTTCGATAGCCCCACTTACTTCGGCAATCTTCGCCTTCCACTATTATTCATTGGCATCACCCCAATAATAGCTACTCTTCGAGACTGCACCTCTACGGCAATAACAAACAATTAACCGTTAATCGTACAAATTAACAACAATTTATCTGCAATATTGCATCAGGTGGTTGTCATTGTACCTATGAAGCCTCCCATTGCAACACATCAAACTAAATTAAATGAATAAATAATCGCGATTTCGATTTATAAATGAAATGTGACCAAATCATACATTGCGCAACTGCAATCACTTCAACCTTGTCCATTATGAAACTTTATTACTACTATTAAATACGCCATAGTTTTACGTGCAACAATAAATGAATGAAATATGACAGTGATAGCATTTGCCATCTAATCCTTTTCTGTCAGAAAAAGGGAAATTTAATTCAAGCTATAAATAAACATGATAGCGATCGAGAAAAAGACCGTATCTATTAAGTAAAAATTGTCTGAAGTGGCTAATTAAATTTCAAATTGATTAATTAATATTGTTAGAACCCGAAAAAACTAAAGAAATTTAATCTAAATCATGAATTAGCATTTGCACATATCAGAAAGATAAAGTTAAATATAAGGACTCTATGTTTATTTCTAGATTCACATTTAATTTATCTTATCGATAAGCGATGTAGAATCTTTTAACCTATTAATAGGAATCGTCATGTCAGAGCTGACTAAAACACTTCTAAATATCCGTAGCCTTCGTGCATTTTCTCGTGAGCTGACTCTAGAACAATTGGAAGAAGCTCTAGATAAACTAACTATCGTTGTTCAAGAGCGTCAAGAAGCAGAAGAAGCAGACCGCGCAGCACAAGCTGAGCAAGAAGCTAAACTGGCTGCTATCGCTGAGCAAATCGCTCAAGACGGTATCGATGTTGAAGCGCTAATTAGTGCACTTGCTGGTGAAACAAAAACTAAAGCAAAAACTAAACGTGCTCCTCGCCCTGCTAAATACAAATACACTGACGTAAGCGGTGAAGAGAAAACTTGGACAGGTCAAGGTCGTACACCTTCTGCAATCCAAGAGCAACTAGATGCAGGTAAATCTCTAGATGATTTCCTAATCTAAGAATAGATTTATGAAATTTTAAAAAGGTTCCCTATGGGAGCCTTTTTTATTTTTCTGTAAATAGATACAAAAATGGCGCATTTTGAATGCGCCATTTTTTGCGTATGTGAGAAGTTGGTTAATTCAACAGAATCTATTAACGTTCCCAGTATGCTTCTTCTAAACTATCTTCGCGCTCAGGAAGACCACGAGAAAGACGTGGTGAATGCTGCACTAACACTTCGTAACTCGCGCGGTTTGCGTATTTACAAACTTGAGAGAACGAAGAGTAAGTTAAATACTCATTGCTGTGCTTGCTAGAGTTAGGCACATTTTCTTTGTGGTATTTATTTGCAGCCATATCGTGAAGTACTGCTGACAATGCTGCATCACCTGCGCCATTAGTATTTTTAATTTTTTCTGGGCCACCCATGTATGGGGAGATATGTGAATATACTTTGATTGCATTTTCACATGAGTCTTTCTTTGCAGGTCGGCTAAATTCAAAACGGTTGAATTCGGCAATAGAACCAGGAAGCAGCGGCAACGACGTTTCACGCTTCGCGCTTTCTTCTGTATAACCCGCCATAAATAGACCAACAGGACCTGCTGTACATAACACAAGGTCAGCCCACTCAAGCGTCTTATCCGACGCCGCTAGCGGATCAGATTCGCCCGTTAGCGCTTCCGCTTCGTCTTCATTCATTGCAACAACGGATACATTGTCACGAATAAATTCTTGCCAGAATGTTGGGTCATCTTGAATAACAAATTTAGTTCCTAGTGTTAGTACCACAGGAACATCATGTTTCTTCGCGTATTCAATTGCACGCATCGTTGCTTCCGGCATTGGGTCGCCTTCTTTACAACGAACTAGGTAAGCAGTCAGTACTAACGCAGACGCGCTCTTGAAGATTTTCTCAGGGATGTTGTCTGGGTGAAGTTGGTTCATTTGACCTTCACTGATTGCGAAAGTACGTTCACCATCTTCTGTAATCAGAGCGAAACAGCGACCGATGGCACCTTCAACACCTTGTAGGTAGTTCAGGTCCATACGGCTAGAAGTGTTACATAGGTAGCGGTAACCGTAGCTTCCAATTTTGATGTCCTGACTCATTACACCCAAAAGCGTTGAACGGTCATCCGCTAACACAGAATAGTTGTGTAGCGTGTTACCAATTGTGCCACCAGCATACTCATTGGTAATTAAGCATTCTTCTTTTAGCTGTTGGTATAGCGCTTCTGCAGTCGCGTCATCAATTACCAACGAGTGTCCTTTACTCAAACCGTACTTTTCAATCACATCCGTTGTAACTTTCGCTTCAATATCAACCAGCGTTTGGTCAATGCCGATGATGTGAGTGCGCGTCATCTTTTTGCTTTCTTGTGCTTGGCTCACCAATGGGTCACGAGCATGAACAGGAAAATAGTGCTTCGATTTGCGTTGTCCAGGAAATTTCATATTGTTAGTCTGAGTAAGGGGATGAAAAGGAGAACGGATTCTATACCGCCGTCATTAAAGCAGCAATAAAGGCAATTATAGCAAACGTTTGCAGTCCGCTTTTTTCTTTCAATCGCCCTATTCGCCTTCCATGAAACCAAGATCTGGCAGTTGTTCGAGGTGTTCACTGTAACGCTTAAGGTCGAACTCCCCACCGTTCTTCATTACGTCAAAAATCTCAATAGACATAGCACACGCCATCATCGCCACCGCATCTTCACGTGGTGTGCCTGTCATCATTAGACGCATCAGCGTTTCTTTCACCTTAAGTGGATTACCATCTTCAAGTTGATTTTCAACAATTTCAATCAACTCAGCTTCTTGCATAAATTGGTTTTCTTCAGTCATTTGATTTTTCCTCTTGGATTTTTGCCAACTATGCCATATATAACCCTTCTATACTTATCGAATTTAATACTCACGTTCGCATTTGGATAAATTTAAGCCAAAATCGAAGTGTGATTTCGATCTCGGATCTGTCACCGGTCAGTGGATTCTGGTAGAATCTGCGTCCCGTTAATTTTAGTGGTGTTTAGTAATGTCTGATAACAGCCAAAAGAAAGTCATCGTCGGTATGTCCGGCGGCGTTGATTCATCTGTTTCTGCGTATCTTCTAAAGCAACAAGGCTACCAAGTAGAAGGCCTGTTCATGAAGAACTGGGAAGAAGATGACAACGAAGAATATTGTACAGCAGCAGAAGATCTTGCTGATGCGCAGGCAGTATGTGACAAGCTAGGCATCCACCTACACACTATCAACTTTGCTGCTGAATACTGGGATAATGTATTTGAATACTTCCTTGCGGAATACAAAGCAGGTCGTACACCAAACCCAGACATTCTTTGTAACAAAGAAATCAAATTCAAAGCATTTCTAGAATTTGCGGATGAAGTGCTTGATGCAGATTACATCGCAATGGGTCACTATGTGCGTCGTTCTTTCCCAGAAGACGCTTTACCTGGTGAAGAACAGGAAAAACCACAAATGCTACGTGGTCTAGATGGCAACAAAGACCAGAGCTACTTCCTATACACATTAAGCCACGAGCAGATTGCACGTAGCCTATTCCCTGTTGGTGATTTAGAGAAGCCAGAAGTGCGCCGTATCGCAGAAGAGCAAGACCTGATCACAGCGAAGAAGAAAGATTCTACCGGTATCTGTTTCATCGGTGAACGTAAGTTTACGGAATTCCTAGGTCGTTACCTTCCTGCTCAACCGGGTAATATCGAAACGCCAGAAGGCGAAGTGATCGGTCAGCATCAAGGTTTGATGTACCACACATTAGGTCAACGCAAAGGTCTTCATATCGGTGGTCGTAAAGGCGGTGGCGGTAACGAAGACCCATGGTTTGTTGGTGAGAAAGATCTAGAACGTAACGTTTTGATTGCGGTTCAAGGTAAAGACCACCCAATGCTGAAATCAGAAGGTCTACTTGCATCACAACTTCACTGGGTAGATCGTGAGCCAATTCGCGATGTTATGAAGTGCACAGTGAAAACTCGTTACCGTCAGGAAGATATTCCTTGTACAATCATCCCTATCGATGATGAAAACATTAAAGTGATCTTTGACGAGCCACAAATTGCTGTAACGCCAGGTCAATCAGCCGTGTTCTATAAAGATGACGTGTGCCTTGGTGGCGGCATCATCGAGCAACGCATTAAATATTCTCAAGCTTAGGAGTCGTTACGTGGCGAATACACTTTATGACCGTACTATCGCTTTTGCAGGTATCTGCCAAGCTGTTGCTTTGGTTCAACAGGTAGCGAGAGACGGACATTGTGATCAAGATGCCTTTGAAACGTCAATTAACGCCATTTTGAATACTAGCCCAGCCAACACCATCGGTGTTTTCGGTCGCGAAGCCGACCTTAAGCTGGGTCTTGAATGCTTGGTGAAAGGGATTGATAGCACCCCATCTGGAAGTGAAGTCACTCGCTACATCATCAGCCTAATGGCATTAGAGCGCAAGCTATCGAGTCGTAACGATGCAATGTCACAACTTGGTGACCGCATTCAAATGGCTCAGCGTCAAACGGAACATTTTGAATTGCTAGATGATCAAATGATCAGCAACCTAGCGAGCATTTACTTGGATGTAGTCAGCCCTATTGGTCCTCGTATTCAAGTAACTGGTACTCCATCTATACTGCAACAAACCGCTAACCAGCACAAAGTTCGTGCGTTGTTGTTATCGGGTATTCGTAGCGCAGTACTCTGGCGTCAAGTTGGCGGTAAACGTCGCCACCTGATCTTCGGACGCAAGAAGATGGTAGAGCAAGCACAAATCCTTCTTGCTCGAATGTAATAAGGTATCAAGTAAGCAGCTCGCGTTTATCGCGAGCTCATTTTTTTCGATCAAAACAAATCTCGCGCAAACGTTTGCGCAATATTCGTGACAATTGCCACAGTTATTGGTATAAAGCTCACGAAATTTAGAAACCCAATTCAGGAGAACATCATGGAACTGTCAGCATTGACTGCTGTTTCACCAGTAGACGGCCGTTACGGAAGCAAGACAATTGCGTTACGCGAAATTTTCAGTGAATACGGTCTACTAAAGTACCGTACTATCGTTGAAATCCGCTGGCTACAAAAGCTTGCTGCTACTGCTGAAATTGCAGAAGTGCCAGCGTTTAGCGCAGAAGCAAACCAATTCCTAGACGACCTTGCTGCAAACTTCTCTGAAGAAGATGCACGCCGAATCAAAGAGATCGAGCGTACAACTAACCACGACGTTAAAGCGGTTGAGTACTTCCTAAAAGAGAAAGTAGCAGACGTTCCTGAACTGCACGCAGTAAACGAGTTCTTCCACTTTGCATGTACTTCTGAAGACATCAACAACACTTCACACGCTCTTATGCTTAAAGAAGCGCGTGAGAACGTGATTCTTCCAGAAATCCGTAACCTAATCGACGCTATCAAAGCGCTAGCAGTGGAATACCGCGACATTCCTCTTCTATCTCGTACACACGGTCAGCCAGCTTCTCCATCAACAATGGGTAAAGAAATGGCAAACGTGGCGTACCGTATGGAGCGTCAATTCAAGCAAATCGAAAACGTTGAGATCCTAGCGAAAATCAACGGTGCAGTAGGTAACTACAACGCACACCTTTCTGCTTACCCAGAGCTAGATTGGCACAAGTTCTCTGAAGAGTTCATCACAGAGTCTCTAGGCGTAACTTGGAACCCTTACACAACTCAGATCGAACCGCACGATTACATCGCTGAACTGTTCGACGCTATCGCTCGTTTCAACACTATCCTGATTGACTTCGACCGTGACGTTTGGGGTTACATCGCACTAGGTCACTTCAAGCAAAAAACCATTGCTGGTGAGATTGGCTCTTCAACAATGCCTCACAAAGTTAACCCAATCGACTTTGAAAACTCAGAAGGTAACCTAGGTCTTGCGAACGCTGTATTCGGTCACCTAGCACAGAAACTACCTATCTCTCGTTGGCAACGTGACCTAACTGACTCAACAGTTCTACGTAACCTTGGTGTTGGTGTTGGCTACGCAATTATCGCTTACACTTCTACGCTTAAAGGCATCAGCAAGCTAGAAGTAAACCGCGAAGCACTTCTTGCTGAACTAGACAAGAACTGGGAAGTACTTGCAGAACCAGTACAAACAGTAATGCGTCGTTACGGCATCGAGAAGCCTTACGAGAAACTAAAAGAACTGACTCGTGGTAAGCGTGTAGATGGTGAAGCAATGCGTAACTTCATCGACGGTCTTGAGCTTCCTGAGCACGAGAAAGCGCGACTTAAAGAGATGACACCAGCGAACTACATCGGTCAAGCAATTGAGTTGACAGACAAGCTGTAAGAGAATCGAATGATAAAGAGGGTTGACGTGAAAGCGTCAACCCTTTCTTTATTTTAGGGGGAACGAACTACACCCTATGCAGTGCAGTGATTCGGAATAATGGATAAGGCTCTATTCATGAAGCGAAGCGTTCTCGAAGACCAGCATTACCAGCAATTTTATTGCCTCTGAAAAAACAGAGTAATCGTCCCTACTTCGATCCCAAACTTCTTGATCTTAGTGAGATTAAACACGTGCATTTCGTCTTGGCGGTAGAGCCAGTCATCAAATGAAACCGTGATAGTTGAATCATCCATTTTTAGCTCAAAACCGTACTGCCATTGCAGAGCGTTTCCTACCTCTTTGCCCGTAGCGACACCAATAATATCATCCGCTTTCCCCTGATAAGTACCGTCGGCAAGTTTGGTAATGACCCAGATTCGCTGGTCAAGTTCACCATCGTCAAAGACAAAGTCTTCCACCAGCGTTAACTCATTGCCTTCAACCGTTCCGACAATATCGACTTCAAAGCGGCGAGTTTGCTTCTCGGTGTAATCTTGAACCATCCCCCACGCTTTGACATCGCCTTCAAAGTAGCCAAATAGATCAAAAGCCGGTGAGGACGCCTGGTAATTATCTATGTCAGCCGAACATGCGCCGAGTAACGTTGCAGCAGCGACAACCGATGCTTTGATCATTCGTTTTATTATTTTCACTGCCTCACCTGCCCAATCAGTTGTTTACGAAGTTTGGGGAATTCCGTCTGTGGTGATAACCAAATTGAAAGAAAGGCATCATTGAGGCGCTCATCATTCACATAACCAACCGTCTGGTAAGGTTTACTGCCTGCTTGACGATAAATCAGTTGACCATTTTTACCATCAGTAAGGTAGGTAAGCTCATCGCCTTTCTTGATGTCAGGAAACATAGTGTTCAATTCAGAAATCCACTGCTGGCGATAAGCCTGAGTAAAACCCAGCTTTTGCCATTGTTCGTCGGTCACATCAAGTAGCTGGTCTCTACTGATATCGCGCTGATAGTTAATCTCGAGTGCAAATGGATGGGGAGAAATATCACCGGACACCATATATATGCCCTCAGGCGCTTTTAAGCGAGATTTATAGATATCAAACACGAACCAAGTGAGCTGCGCTTCGCCGACAGTTTGCCATTGCTGCCAATCGCTATTTGTTACTCCGTTTGTACTCGTCACACTTTGCGCTTGCAAAGGCACCGCACAGAATAAGGAGGCGACTATTACACTGCTAGTCAGTTTCCGTTTCCAATTTATCTTCCAACTTTTCATTTCCGTACACCTTGAGTATCAATAGCATCATCAAACACCATTCAACGAACAAAATCGCTAGTGTCGCGCTAACGCTGAAACCAAACTCGACAGCCTCAAGCTTATAACCGGCAAAGTAGCTGGCTGTGCCTCCGAGACCACCTACTATTGATACGTAAATTTTGGGGAAACGGTACAAAATTGACTTAAGTTGATAAGCGTACCAAGAGAACAGAACCCACAAACAGGTGAGCCATAAGGGTAACCACGTGGTCGGAAATATAAAGACAGAAAATTGCTTATTGAGTGTGTCTAGCACCAAACCCACAAAGACAACCATTGCGATACGTTTGAGAGCAAAGGGCTCCACTCTCCAACAATGTACTATCGTCAGCAATGTAAGTATTAAGGTCAGCGACTGCCACTGATAGGTTCCAAGTACAGCTAAAAACCAGCATAGTTGGAACCAAGTTGACGCTAAAAACACTTTCATGACGAACTACGGACGCTGAAACGTCATATGAACCGCACTGATCGTGCGAGCTAGAAACCCACCTTCACAGTAACTTAGATAGTATCGCCACATACGTACAAAGCGATCATCGTAACCAAACGCACGCACGTCATGCTCTGATTGATTAAAGCGGTGGTGCCATTCGTTAAGCGTCTTGGCGTAATCCAACCCAATATCAAACAAGTCTCGCGTCACCAGGTCACTGTGTTTAGTTGTTGCTTGAGTGAGTGACGTTACCGAAGGTAAAAAACCGCCGGGGAAAATGTACTTCTGAATGAAGTCGACATTGTTGCTGTAGTAATCGTAACGCTGATCGGCAATAGTAATCGCTTGGATAGCCATCAAACCACCCGACTTTAGCAGGGACTCACACTTCTTGATATAAGAAGGTAAAAATTGCTTACCCACGGCTTCTATCATCTCAATAGAAACAAGCTTGTCATAAGACCCCGTTAAGTTTCGGTAATCTTCTTTGAGCAAGGTGATTTTGTCGGTCAAACCACGCTCATTTATCTTCTGTTCTGCGTAGGCATGCTGTTCTTCAGAAATGGTTGTCGTGGTCACTCGACAGCCATACTGCTCAGCCATATAAATCGCCATTGCGCCCCAACCGGTACCAATTTCAATGACATGGTCGCTAGGTTTAAGCTCAAGCTGTTGACACAGGCGTTCCATCTTATTGATTTGCGCCTGCTCTAATGAGTCATCCACTTGGTTGTACAGGGCCGACGAGTACAGCATATTCGTATCAAGAAATGCTTCATACAAATTGTTGCCTAAATCGTAATGAGCGTGAATGTTTTTGCGCGAATTTTCTTGCGAATTGCGATTGGTCCAATGACTGACCTTATATAACAGCCTCGTTATCCAGCTGCCCTGCTCTTCAAGCTTATCCAGCGCTCGCATGTTAAGCGCCATTAGCTTCATCAATGCTGTCAGATCTGGACTATCCCACCACCCATCCATATACGCTTCACCCGCAGCGATACTGCCGCCCTGTAGAATTCGGGAGTAGAACCCCGGATGCTTAACTTCAATAGTTGCAGCAACGGGTTCTCCGTTATGCTCACCATTGGGCGTCGAAAAACGTTCGCTACGCTCAGTCGTTTCTGTCTTGAAACTCTCAATGACCGTTAAGCATCCAATCTCCATCTTTTGCAGACACTGAAAAAGAACTCCACGGGCCGCTCTTTGCGTTGTTGTTAATTCACGCGGCATTGCGATAGAAGTTGTATTTAACATGCAGAGTTCTCCTTATGCTTATTATTTTTCTTGTCTTCACCCACATGGTTAGCTTCGCCCTTACTGGATTGAGCGTATTTTGGATGTGAGTAAAAAGGTGCGCCTTTAATCCACAATTTCAGCGCGTGCCAATAAATACCAACCATTACTTTTACCGTTTGAATCGGCGTAACAATCAAGCATTTCAACAAGGTATTACTTGAAAAGGGCTTGGCTTTCATAGCCATAGTCGCATCAAAATGTTTTTCGTCTTTATGGCATTCCAAATGAATATTCAGCTTGTCTGTTAAAGGTTTTATTTTCCATCGGTACAGTTGGTCGATTGGATTGAAAGGAGAAACATGAAATGCTTTGTTCTGCTCCCACCCAAACTCTTCATCTTGCTCGTCCGCTGCTACCGCATAATAATGACGTTCATTCCAAGGTGTGTTGCTCACCTCTGCGAGAAGGTACTTCCATTCCCCTTCTTTGTTATAAACGTAGTAGAAATTGACCGGACTGAAATAGAGTCCTAGATAACGTAAGTGACAAACCGCTATCACTTTACCGGTCAAACGAACACCAGCTAGCGCTTCCAGTTTGTCTTGAACCGCAGATTTTACGCACCCTTTTCCACCAATATAATCACTGCGCTTAAAACGTGCCCAATGCCACCATCGCGAACCAAAGCCCCATACTTTTTTCTCTAACGCTTCGAGCTCGTCCACGTCGATGGCTGGCATAAATAGTGAGTAATTCAACTCATGCTTTATAGGCGTAAAGCGACGGTGACGGACGTTGCCTATAAATAATCTGCTGTTCATCTGACTATCCATATCATGCCGCGCCTTTTTCAAAAGGAACCACATTTTGCTCGCGGTACTTTTCTTCTAGCCCTTGAACAACATCGAGTGCGCTACGGACACCATCTTCATGGAAACCGTTGTACCAATAAGCACCGCAGAACCATGTGCCTTGTATACCTTGAACTTCGTCTTTACGTTGCTGCGCAGCGATAGACTCCATCGTAAATACAGGGTGATGATAAGTGAATGAGCGTAGGATTTTGCTTGGATCGATTTGTTCCGTACTGTTCAAAGTGACACAGAAAGTATGCTCAGACTGGACATGCTGAAGGATATTCATGTTGTAAGTAAGCGAAGGAAGTCGTTGCTGCTCATCTTCACTGCCTTCTAGCAGATAATTCCATGACGCCCACGCTGCCTTACGTTTTGGGAGTAAACGGGTGTCTGTATGCAGTACAACCTCGTTTGCTTGATAGGTCATATCCCCTAGAATTTCCTGCTCGGTTTGGCTGATATCTCCTAGCATTCTCATTGCTTGATCACTGTGACAAGCGAAGATAACGTCATCAAACCAATGTGTTTCTCCATGAACCTGAACACCTACGCCATTTTCAGTTCGGACAACTTTCTCTACAGGGCTGTTTAGACGAATATCATTGGCATAGCCTTTCGTTAGAGGCGTGATGTAAGAGCGAGAGCCACCTTTAACCACGTACCATTGTGGGCGATTTGTAATATCCAACAAACCGTGGTTGAGGAAGAAGCGTAAGAAAAACATAAGCGGGAATGCACGCATATCCGCTAGTGTCGACGACCAAATTGCAGCGCCCATCGGCAAGATGTAGTTGTCGGTAAAGAAAGCACTGAATTTGTGCTCATCCAGAAACGCTCCCAACGTCTGGTTATTAGTTAACTGTTCATTGGCAAAGCTTTTAGCCAGTTTGTTGAAGCGAAGGATTTCAAAAATAAAACGATAGAACTTTGGATTTGCCCAATTTCGTTTTTGAGCAAACAATGTCGATACAGTGTGTCCGTTGTACTCCAATCCATTACCATCATTTCTGACGCTGAAGCTCATCTGAGTAGGAATGCCTTCAACGCCAATTTCATCCATCATTTCTATGAAGTTTGGGTATGTGCGATCGTTGTATACGATAAACCCAGTGTCGATTGCATACTCTTTACCATCAAGACTGACATCAACAGTCGCCGTATGACCACCAACGTAATCATTCGCTTCAAACAACGTCACGTCATGTTCTTTATGTAAGTAATAGCCACATGTGAGACCAGATATCCCTGTACCTACGATGGCGATTTTTTTTCTTCCTGCCGTATTCATGATTCTTCCTTCTTATGATGCGAGTTTTGAGGTAAGCCGAGCTTGCCAGCTATACGGAAGCAACGAGATAAAACGCAGAACACCGGTGAATCTCGCCGGGAAATAAATATGGCTTTTGTTGGCATCCAACTGTTTTCGAATCGCAGCTGAAGCCTGATTGACAGAAACAATCATCGGCATGTCAAACGTGTTTTTGTCAGTAAGTGGCGTTTCGACAAAGCCAGGGAACACCGTCACCACTTTGATACCTTTCTTCTTCAAATCGACGGCTAGCGTACGTGCAAAGTAACTGACGGCTGCTTTTGAAGCGCCGTAGGCTTCAGCACGAGGCAATGCGACCTCTGACGCGATTGACCCGACAATTACGACGCGATGCCCACGTTCAAATTGCCCCTGACACGCTTCGACACAATTGGCTACACCAACGACGTTAACGTTCATAACACGCGCCATGAGTTGCGCATCAACAATGCCATCATCCATGTATTCACAGTCACCGGCATTGAAAATCCAAGTTTCAGGGATAAACGGCAGTTGAGAGAGAGCTTGAATTGTTTCGTCGTACTGAGTCACGTCGAAGCGTAAAGTCGACATGTTGGTTGAACCTTTTTCTAGCTCAGCCAATACAGCTTCGTTACGACCACATGCAATCACTTTCCAACCTTCATTGGCATAATCCAACGCGAGCTGTTTGCCAATGCCTGAAGTTGCCCCGGTGATAAGTACTGAGCCACTCATTGTCCTAACCTCTGTTTAATGGTTTTGACGACAGAACCTAGGAGCGGTAGGTTCTCGTAGAGCATTTCGCCCAAATCAAAATAATCACGATGGTAAATGACTTGCCCTTCACAAAACTTAAGGTGGGATACACCATTTACAGATATCGGCGCACCCTTTTGAAGCTTAGGATGTTGTAAATCCATCGTCCAAGTGAGAAACCCAGTTTCTCCGACTTGTTGATGGTCATGGATAACGAAGTCACAGCGAATGACATTGGTGTATAAGGACTGAAAGTAATCGGAAAGTGCAGGCCACCCTTCTAATCGATGGGCTGCATCTTCAAACACCACATCTCGGTGGTAAACCCCTTCAAGCAAATGCAAGTTTGCTTTACTCAACTTCTGATATATGTTGCCAACTGACTGAATGTCCATTCCTTTGCTCCTATACCACATCAAAAGTTGTACAAAAATATCATATGTACAAGATAGACCAATCATGAAAAGTTGTACAAAAATATTTTTGTATAACTTTGTTTCTGAACAGTGATACGTGATGAAGTACAGCAGAGATCAACAGACACAAAAAAAGGCTTGGTTAAAAAACCAAGCCTTTTCAAAATTTTAACTAGCAGTAAGTTGAACTGTTAGCTTACAACGTGATTAGTATTGTTGGCTACGTAGCGCTGCAATACGTTTATCTAACGGTGGGTGGCTCATTAGAAGTTCTGTCATCGAGCGCTTACCGTTAATACCAAATGCCATCATAGTGCCATCTAGTTGAGATTCGTGGCTCATCTTCAAGCGCTCTAGTGCTGCGATCATCTTCTCTTTACCGACTAATTGAGCAGCCCCTGCGTCTGCGTGGAATTCACGATGGCGGCTGTACCACATGGTTAAGAAACTTGCTAGGAACCCGAATACCAGTTCAAGTACCATAGATACACCAAAGTAAACCATCATGTTGGTACCTTGACCTTCCTCATCATCGTTAGAAGCAACAATATTTGCGATAAAGCGAGATAGGAAGATAACAAACGTATTCACCACGCCTTGCATTAGCGTCATCGTTACCATGTCACCATTAGCGATGTGGCTAACTTCGTGCGCCAATACCGCTTCTGCTTCATCACGGGTCATGTTGTGTAGCAGACCGGTAGAAACTGCAACCAATGAATCGTCGCGTTTTGCACCCGTTGCGAATGCGTTGATGTCCGCAGAATCATAAATTGCAACAGTTGGCATACCAATGCCAGCTTGCTGAGCTTGACGTCCAACCGTTTCAAGAAGCCAATGCTCTGTTTCGTTACGAGGACTTTCGATGACCATGCCACCCACAGAACGCAGTGCCATGCCCTTAGACATCATTAACGAAATAAATGCGCCACCAAAACCAAATACAGCAGCCATCACAAGTAGACCAGATAGACTGCCTGGTTGCATTCCAGTTACAGCGTAAACAATATTCAGAACAACACTAAGCACTAGCACAACAGCTAGGTTAGTTGCTAGGAATAACATAATTCGCTTCATTACTTTTCTCCGAGGAAGCTTATCGTTTTTTAAAACAGATGTTTTTTAAACGGATTATTATATGGAACAGGTTTTTATAAGTAACAGAACGCTTGAAAAGCTGATTCCGCTTAGTTTCGTGCTCCGTTGCGTTATAGATATAGTCTATCCGCGATAAAAACAAGGTTAAGCAATAAATTGCAACATTTGTTTTCGAGACTGAAACAATGACAACGCTCTGAATCCTGCATCTTGAAGTCACTTGGGTATACACACCTTTTTACACTCTTAAATCAGCACTTTAGACCGAGTATAGACTTTGGTCTTATTGTGCGACTATCTGTACGTGCTAGATTCGGGTTAAATGAACGAAACGGGGTTAGCTTTTAGGACAATTAAGCAGCTCCAAACTTCCATGTCTTGAGGGAAAAATCATGGTAGAAACTAACGACTATCAAATGGCTATCGATCTACTTTGTTGTCATCTGGGTATCTCAGAGGATGAGGCAAAGCAACAACTAGGTATTTCAACCGATGCTCAAATGTCAAAGCGCGTTGCAGAAACACAACAGGCGTTGATGGGGCTTAGCCAAGAGAAATAAACTGAACGTCGAATCTTACGATTAGACACAAAGGTTTACACGAAAAAAGGGCTGCATTTCGCAGCCCTTTTGGTTTTAACTAAAACCTTATTACTTATACGTTCAGCAACGGCTCAACGTTGATGTATTTGCCTAACTCTTTACGTTTAGCACTTGGAATGTACGGGATCTCACCGAGTTTTGGCGCGTCTAGACGTTCTTCCAACATATCGATGATTTCTGCATAATGCTCTGTGCCCGGATTCACGCGATTTGCCACCCAGCCGACTAGATTTAAACCATCAGCTTTGATGATTTCAGCGGTGAGCAATGCATGGCTCAAACAACCCAGCTTAATACCTACAACCAATACGACAGGTAACTGCTCTTGCTGTACCCAAGTCGACAAGCTGTCTGTATCAGACACAGGCACACGCCAGCCACCAGCACCTTCCACTAGAACAATGTCAGATTGCTCTTTGTGTTGAGCCAATTTCTCGCTCAGTACTTCGTATTTAATTTCTACATGTTCATGTTTAGCGGCGATGTGAGGAGAAGCAGGTAATTCCAAAGCGTATGGGTTTACATCGTCGTATGCGATATCGAGTGTCGCCGCTTTCTGCAGATGCAATGCATCCGAGTTACGCCAACCTTCCGCCGTCTTGTCGCTTCCTGCTGCCACTGGCTTGTAACCAATGGTGTTAAGCCCTTTTGCACCAAGTGCTTGCAAAATAGCTTTAGACGCTACCGTTTTTCCTACATCAGTATCCGTACCAGCAATAAAAAATGCATCAATCATTTAACTATGACTCCAAAACAAACCTGATAACTTGCAGGTAGAAGACCTTGATCGTTTCTAAATGCTTGGTACGCGCGCTCAACCTGCAACAAAGTGCGACGGCTCGTCAGACCATGTGAGCGCCCGCTTACGTGATTTGCACCAATGCCTTTGAGATCACGCATGACAGAAAACGCTGAATCGTACCAAACTGTGATGGGGGTCAAGTCTAGATGATGGTTGTGGCACCAAGATTGCGCTAACGCAATTTTTACCTGATTGTGGGTAATAAAGTTATTCACGTGTTGATATGTATCAATTTTTGACCAAGCCTCACGCAACTCATAAAGCGAGCCATCGACTAGCGTAGAGAAACACCCGCTTCCCCCAACTTTTAAGACACGACGTATTTCTCTTAATGGGTAACTCAAATCTGTACACCATTGTAAAGCCAAACTAGAAAACACGTAGTCGAAGCTTTCATCATCAAAAGGCAAGTTTTCAGCATCAGCCAACTGATAATGCATGTATTCAGAACCACAACGTTGCTTTGCTTTATCTAACATGGCTTGAGAAATATCACCGCACACTACTTCTGCGCCCCGCTGCTGAAGAAGCTGAGAAAAGTAGCCAGTGCCACATCCTAAATCTAATACACGCTTGCCGGTTAAATTTGTAGGGAGCTTATTAAGTAACCGATGCCCAACGTCGCGTTGAAACGCTGCATGTTTATCGTATGTTTCTGCAGCTTTACCAAATGAAGAGGCAATCGCATCCTTATCTTGGTGAAAGCTCTCTAATGCGACCATTTGTGCTAAAGCGGAAGTTGCATTATCCATTACAGCGCTCCTAATGCTTGCTTCAATGCCATTGAAAGCGTTTTAACTTGTTCATTAGTGTGATTAGCAGTAAGCGTAATTCGAAGACGAGACGTCCCTTTCGGTACCGTCGGAGGACGAATAGCCGTCACCCAAATACCGTTCTGACGACAAGCACCTGCAACTTGCAAAGCCAAATCAGATTCACCAATCAAAAACGGCTTAATCGATGTTTGAGTCTCAACAAAACCGTCAAGATCACTGAGATTGTCTCTATACACTTTCCCCAACTCTGTCAGTTTTTCACGCCGCCACGACTGCTCTTGAATCATCGAGACAGCATGCGTCAGCGCATAGGCTTGTGCTGGAGGTATCGCCGTAGAATACACATGGTGACGAGCAAATTGAGTTAAAAAATCCCCCGTTGCGCGATCACATAAAATGGCTGCACCAGACATTCCAAATGCTTTGCCGAAGGTCACGATCAATATCTCGGGCTTAACCGCCGCCAATTCACATGAGCCACCGCCAGATTCCCCGAGAACACCGATACCATGAGCGTCGTCTACAGCAAGCCATGCATCATGATTACTGGTGACATCAGCGATATCAGCAAGTGGGGCACAGTCACCGTCCATGCTGAACACCCCTTCGGTAACCACAAGATTGTTATCTTCAGCGCTTATGAGTGATGAAAGGTGCTCGATATCGTTATGTTTGAAGCGCTTCATTTTAGCTGGTGACAACACACCAGCCTCCATCAAAGAGGCATGGTTCAAACGGTCTTGGAGCAATACGTCTGATTTTTCTAGCAGAGTAAACAGCAGCGCTTGGTTAGCACTGAAACCAGAGCCAAATAGGATTGCCCTCTCGTAGCCCAGCCATTCAGTTAGCGCCGCCTCTAAATTGCCATGCGCCGTACTAAACCCCGTAACCATTGGAGAAGCACCGCTGCCACTGCCATATACGCTCAAGCCTTGCTGCCAAGCACGAACAAGTGCTTGGTCATTTGCCAAGCCCAAATAATCATTACTTGAGAAATTGATGTAACGTCTGCCTTCGTGCTCCAAAATTGATTGGTTACCAGCAAACACCACATTCATGGAACGACTCAGCCCTCGCGTTTTACGTTCAGCAAGAGCGGATTCGATACGAGATTTAAACGCTGGCATCGTAGAAAAGATCGTCTTTTGTCGGGCGAGCAGCAACGCGCTCTACGACGCGATCGAGTAGCTCGTTTTCTTCGATTTCATCAGGTTTTTGAGACACCTCTTGGCTGTTAATGCCAAGCTTCTTAAACAACATCATGTCTTTGTCTTCAGAAGGGTTTGGTGTAGTTAGAAGCTTGCAGCCATAAAAAACAGAGTTAGCGCCGGCCATAAAGCAAAGCGTTTGCATTTGTTCGTTCATGTTTTCACGACCAGCCGATAAACGGACTGCGGATTGAGGCATCATGATTCTGGCAATGGCGATCAAACGAATAAAATCGAACGGTTCAACGTCATCAACTTCTTCGAGTGGTGTGCCCTTTACCTTTACTAGCATGTTGATTGGTACACTTTCAGGATGCACTGGCAAGTTAGCCAATTCAACCAACAAACCTGCTCGGTCATGTGCACTTTCACCCATACCAATGATACCGCCAGAACAAATTTTCATACCTGCATCACGAACGTGAGAAAGCGTGTCTAAGCGGTCTTGGTAAGTACGTGTGGTAATGATGTTGCCATAGAACTCAGGTGAGGTATCGAGGTTATGGTTGTAGTAATCCAGACCTGCAGTAGCCAATTGCTTAGCTTGATCTGGCGTTAACATACCTAACGTCATACAGGTTTCTAACCCCATGTCTTTCACACCTTTGATCATATCGGTCAAATGTGGCATGTCGCGCTCTTTCGGGTTTTTCCACGCAGCCCCCATACAGAAGCGGGTCGAGCCAGCGTTTTTCGCTTTTTGTGCAGCGTCGAGCACACGCTCAACTTCCATCAAACGTTCTTTTTCAATGTCTGTGGTGTAGCGAGCACTCTGAGGACAGTACTTACAATCTTCTGGACAAGCACCTGTCTTAATCGACAAAAGCGTGCTTACTTGAACATGGTTGGTTTGTTGATATTGACGATGAACAAGCTGCGCTTCGAATAGGAGATCCATGAATGGTTTTTCCATGAGATCGCGCACTTCAGCATGCGTCCAGTTATGACGAACTTCCACGTGTATTCCTTTAATCACTTTTTTTGTTGTGTTGACAGTCTACTGAGTCTCGATAAACTGTCAACACAACATAAAACAACAAAGTTTACATTTGGTTGCTTTTTAAACTTAATTATTATTGGAATAGCACATGGATCTCGCCTTCGACCGCCTGCATATCTGGCATCCTTATACTTCGACGTTGACACCTCTGACCTGCTACCCAGTTGCATCAGCAAATGGCGTGCGTATTAAATTGGAAGATGGCACTGAGCTTATAGACGGGATGTCTTCTTGGTGGTCGACAATCCACGGTTATAATCATCCGCACTTAAATCAAGCGGCTCACCAGCAAATCGAGCAGGTCTCTCATGTGATGTTTGGCGGGATTACCCATCAACCAGCAATCAATTTGTGTAAGAAACTGCTGTCCCTCGCACCAAGTAACCTTGAACATGTCTTTCTTGCTGATTCTGGCTCCGTTGCCGTAGAAGTGAGCTTGAAGATGGCACTGCAATATTGGCATGCCAGGGGCGAACGCCGACCAAAGTTTCTCACTTTACGACACGGTTATCACGGCGATACTTTTGCGGCAATGTCGGTCACCGATCCTGACAACTCAATGCATTCTCTCTACAAAGGCTTTTTGCCTGAACATATCTTTGCGGAGTCACCAACTTGTGGTTATTGGGATGAATGGAAGTCAGAAGACCTTACTGACTTCGAGCACAAGATAGAGACGCACCATCAAGAACTTGCTGCGGTGATCCTTGAACCTATTGTTCAAGGCGCAGGTGGAATGCGCATCTACCATCCAGAATTTCTCAGAGGTGTGCGTAAGCTTTGCGACAAATACGGCTTGTTATTGATTGCAGATGAGATCGCAACTGGGTTTGGACGCACTGGCAAATTGTTTGCCTGCGAACATGCAGATATTCAACCAGACATTCTGTGTGTCGGTAAAGCGCTCACTGGAGGTTACATGACCCTCTCAGCAACCCTAGCTAGCAAACACGTCGCAGATACCGTTTGTGGCGGTGATGCTGGGTGTTTTATGCACGGCCCAACCTTTATGGGCAACCCGCTCGCCTGTGCTGTTGCCACCGCAAGTTTGGAGTTGGTTGAGCAAGGTAATTGGCAGCAACAAACCCAACAAATTGAAACGCTGTTTTCCGAGCTGCTGCCAAAACTTGAAACATACGACTTGGTGAAAAGCACCCGTTGGCTAGGTGCTATTGGCGTTGTGGAAACGCATCGCCCAGTAAATATGGAAACCATCCAAGCTCTCTTTGTTGAGCACGGTGTTTGGATTCGTCCATTTGGCAAACTGATTTATATGATGCCACCGTTTATCAGCAAACCAGACGAAATTGAAAAGTTGGTTAATGCGATTGATACTGCTTTGCAACGCGAAGATTGCTTCGCTTAATTCGTTCTCGGTTAACGTAGGACACTGTGACAAAGAGACAAATAAGAACGGTTTGAATTGCTACTCAAACCGTTTTCTTGTCATTGACTCAAGGAAAGCTATCGAAGTTGACTGTCTTTACTCGCTCGTCGATTGAACAGTGCTTGGCGTTGCGACACCAATTCGATCGTTGACTGGCATTCGATACAAAGACGAACGCCTTTCATTGCTGTTCGACGCGCTTCTGGAATTTCATCTCCGCACTCATCACAATAGTGGGCGCTTTCTCCCTGCTTAATATTGCCTCGAACACGGGAAATTTCATCGTCGATGGTATGTTGAATCTGTTGGCTGACACTATCGTCATTTGCCCACCCTACTGCCATAAGCCCTCCTCGTTACTTGAATGAGAAAATCTACTTACCGTGGTAAGGTGGATGATTATATCGATTACAAATAACAAGATAATCAGGGTAAATTCGAAAACACTATTACGCTTTGGTAATAATCTTGTACTGAATTAATTAGTCGGACGTCTTTTCGAAAAGTGATGTCAGGTTACTCGTACTTCCTTCCTCACACTCAAAATACTGAGTTTGACCTGACTGCCTTAAAGTAATACTGAGTACTTTCTCCACCTCATTAAACTCCTCGCTAAAGTACTCACTGATTAATATGTCACGTTCACCAATACTAAATTCTAATGACTTCTCATCTACTAACGCTCGATGATAATGGTCTAATTTAAAGTCCTTTATAACTAATGATCTTTCAATACTGCTCCCCCCTAAGCTAAGCTAAGCTCCGACAGTAGAACCTGACTGTTTATGTTTTCTATTGATATTTCTAGACGGTTAGGATGTGAAGCATCACACTTAAATAGCGCAGTATTAGTGTGGCTGGAAGCACAAGCAGATGAACTAAAAATAAGTCCAAGCAAAGAAATGTTACGCAGCATTTTTAATCGAAGCATATTTTTTGTAAGCCTTTTCTAATTTGACGTCGTATTGATTTTTCTGATACTCAGAACCATTGTAACCATGAGCAAAGGCAGCCCAATTTTTATCTCTTATATGCTCACCTAAGCCAGACTTTTGGATAAACGTAACAAAAGCCTCAAGTTGTTTCTTCTCCGACTCGAATACAGCTTTAACAAAGGATTCAGCGGTAACATGACCAGCTAACTTGAAATTAAAGCCCATAATTTGGAAACGTCCCCAAGATGCGGAACGGATTGCTGCATTTGAATTCAGTTCAATCGCTTTATTTAAACGTACGTATTCTGAGATACCACCGGCATAAAGACTTCGATTCCAATGCCGACTTGAAATACTTGGATGACTGTTATCGTAGGCTCTTGAAGTGAGTCTCGAAAATATATGAGCCTCAAACAAAATCTTTGGCTTACCATTGCTAAAGTAGGCTTCTCCTCGGCTCTCAACTTCCGCTACAGCTTTAATAGCAGCGACTTCGCATCCAAGAGTTTCAGCTACTTTGCGATAATCCAAGTCCGTCAACGCATCTCTTGAGCCAACCAAAGGTAACGTATATGCCACCGCAGTCTCAGGTGTTCGTTTTAAATAATCATTCAGCTTACGATGGCTTCTTCCATTCACATCTATCCTTCCATCTGGACGAGCCATCCCAACAAGGTTTTTCTGAAAAGCTTTAATTGCGCCGACAGTTTTGGAGTTTTCCGGTCTAGAGCCTAGTTTCCCATCCACTTTAAGTTCCTTTACTCCCTTTAAAGAACCAAGCAATTGGTTAATAGACCTTTGTACCGTACGAATGTCACCATCCACATTTTTACCACCCAAGCCAACAGAGCCGCTTATTCTTATTGAAGCCATGAAAGTACCTCCTCTTTATCTTTTGGAGGAGCTTGTCACGCTCAATGAAGCTTAGAAAAATGTCATTAGGGGCTGGTTTTAATAATTTGGGCTAACTATGCAATACCTCATCCTACATTTACATAACAACGTATTTTCACTCGACGCAGATAACAAAAAACCCAGCACTAAGGCTGGGTTTTGGTGTTCTAATGGTCAATGAATTAACCGATGTGCGTTGCGCCCGCCATGTACTTCTGAAGTACTGTAGGGATTGCAATGCGACCGTCTGCTTCTTGGTTGTTTTCTAGGATAGCAACCATGGTACGACCAACCGCTAGACCAGAACCATTTAGCGTGTGTACAAGCTCAGGTTTCTTCTCGCCTTTACGACGGAAACGCGCTTGCATACGACGAGCTTGGAAGTCCCACATGTTAGAACATGAAGAGATTTCACGGTAAGTTTCTTGAGCAGGAACCCACACTTCTAGGTCGTAAGTTTTACGAGCGCCGAAGCCCATGTCACCTGTACACAGAACCACTTTACGGTAAGGAAGTTCAAGAAGCTGTAGAACTTTCTCAGCATGACCGGTTAGCTCTTCTAGCGCGTTCATTGAATCTTCTGGTTTAGTGATTTGTACTAGCTCAACTTTGTCGAACTGGTGCATACGAATCAGACCACGAGTATCACGACCGTAAGAACCAGCTTCAGAACGGAAACATGGTGTGTGAGCCGTCATCTTAAGTGGTAGATCCGCTTCGTCAGAAATCGTGTCACGAACTAGGTTCGTTACTGGCACTTCTGCAGTAGGGATTAGAGACAGTTTACGTGGCTCTTCGTCGTTTACTTTTTCTACTAGCGGCTCAGTGTGGAAAAGATCTTTACCAAATTTAGGAAGCTGACCGGTACCGAATAGGCTGTCAGAGTTTACTAGGTAAGGTACGTACATTTCAGTGTAGCCGTGTTCTTCTGTGTGAAGATCCAGCATGAACTGAGCGATTGCACGGTGTAGACGAGCAAATTGACCTTTCATCACGATGAAACGTGCGCCAGTGATCTTAACTGCACTTGCGAAGTCTAGACCGTCACCCATTTCGCCTAGGTCAACGTGATCTTTCAGTTCGAAGTCGTAAGATTTTGGCTCACCCCAACGAGAGATTTCTACGTTATCGTTCTCATCTTTGCCATCTGGCACTTCATCTGCTGGGATATTTGGCACAGAAAGCGTGAATTCGTCTAGTTGAGCCATTACTTGCTCAAGTTCAACTTTCTTGGCATCAAGATCGCTACCTAGAGTACCGATTTGTTTCTTGATCTCTTCTGCGCCTTCTTTGTCACCAGCCGCCATTTTTTGGCCGATTTGTTTGGAGATGGAGTTACGCGTGGATTGTAAATTTTCAACTTCTACTTGAATGGACTTACGTTGTTCTTCAAGTTTACGAATAGTCTCTACGTCTAGCTTAAAGCCACGACGCGCCAGTTTAGCAGCTGTTTCATCCAGCTCTGTACGAAGTAATTTAGAATCCAGCATTGTTAATCCTATGCTTTTTGTTGTGAAATCACGCGCACTTTCCAAGGCGTACGCGTTAAAAAAATTTACGCAATAAATGTATCCAAAAACGCCTACTTTTCATAGCGCTTTTGTGGGCTATTTGCGTCTAAAGTAGCCAAGTAATCTAACTTTTCGCCGATTTTGGTCTCTAGACCACGATTTGTCGGCTGATAGTACTTACGATCACCCATCTCAGGCGGCAAATATTGTTCACCTGCGGCATAGGCTCCTGGCTCATCGTGAGCATAACGATATTCTGCACCGTAACCCATGTCTTTCATCAAACTCGTTGGCGCATTTCGAAGGTGATGCGGCACTTCATATTCAGGTAAGTTATGAGCATCTGTGAGCGCTTGCTTCCACGCCACATAGACGGCATTACTTTTTGGTGCGCACGCTAAGTAAACGATCGCCTGTGCAATCGCACGTTCACCTTCTGCCGGACCAACACGGGTAAAACAGTCCCAAGCAGATAAGGCTACTTGCATTGCGCGAGGATCTGCGTTGCCTACGTCTTCAGAGGCAATAGCCAGCAGGCGGCGTGCGATGTACAAAGGGTCACAACCCGCAGCCATCATACGCGCAGCCCAATAGAGCGCAGCATCAGGGTTTGAGCCACGAATGGATTTGTGGACCGCAGAGATTAAGTCGTACCAAATGTCGCCTTTGTTATCAAAGCGAGAGACCTTTTCCCCTGCTACTTCCGCAAGTAACTTCAGAGTGATCTCTTTTTCGCCCTGCGCATTATCCTCAGCCATATCATAGAGCAGCTCAAGGTAATTGAGGGACATGCGAGCATCACCGTTTACCAGTTCTGCTAAGCGATCTAATACGTTATCGGCGAAATGTGCTGGTGTATTCCCCAACCCACGCTCTTTATCGCTAATGGCTTGGTTCAACGCTAATGAAATTTCTTCTTTATCTAAAGAAGTCAGCTTGTACACACGTGCACGTGACAGCAATGCGTTGTTTAGCTCAAACGATGGATTTTCTGTGGTCGCGCCGATAAAAGTAACGGTTCCATCTTCAATATGAGGTAAAAACGCGTCCTGTTGAGATTTATTGAAGCGGTGCACCTCATCCACAAACAAGATGGTACGGCGACCCGCCATTTTATTCTCACGCGCTTTCTCGATTGCAGCACGGATTTCTTTCACACCAGACGTCACCGCAGACACACGCTCTACTTCTGCGTTGGCATAGTTTGCAGCCACTTCCGCTAATGTCGTTTTGCCAGTGCCTGGTGGTCCCCACAAGATCATCGAGTGAATATGACCCGCCTCTAACGCGCGACGTAAAGGCTTACCAGGACCTAAAATGTGCTGCTGTCCGATGTATTGTTCGATCGTTTCCGGTCTCATACGAGCAGCAAGGGGACGAAAATCTTCGTCCCCCGAGAAATCTAATGTGTAATTGCTCACTACCAATTAATTCCTTTGATCATCCACTTCCACGCCATCTGGGATTGTGAAGGTGAATCTGTCTGCTTTTGGTTTGCCAAGCTTCACGTTGCTAAAGCTGAACAGCCCCTTCTGACCATCTTGCTCAACTACGTTAAAGCCTTTCACCACACCTTTTGCATCAATATTAATCTGGAATTGACCTTGTGTGGAGTCTACTGCGGTAGGAATGAGGGTGAACTCGTCACCTTTTTGAGAAATCTTGTAGTTATCCCAATCACTTGCGCGATTACGCGTTAGCAAAACAAATGGCGTTTGCTCTGTTGCTTGCTCTTGCCAGTAGATGCTGACTTGTTCAATGAATGGGCTGTAGTACCACAGTGTTTTACCATCAGAGACCAGCAAGTTTTCGTCAGGGAATGTCGTGCTCCAGCGGAACAGGCTTGGACGAGCAATTTCAACCGTACCTTCCCCTTCCATGACTGTTTCACCTTCTGGGCTGATTACTTGCTGTGAGAAATCCGCACTGAAGCCATCATTCATAGACAGGCGTTTGTTTAATTCATCTTTAGGAGACGCGGCATGTGCAGTAGAGAAGAGAGAAAAGCTTAAAACAAGCGCAGAGAAAAGTTTCGCTGAAAATAGTTTTTTCATTCAGATACCTATTGTTAGAACCACTCACCTCAGTTGGACTGAGGTGAGTAACACAAGTTCATTAATCTTTTGGTGGCGCAGGAGCCAGTACTTCACGGTTACCGTTATGACCCGGAGCACTTACGATGCCTTGCGCTTCAAGCTGCTCAACAATTCGAGCCGCTCGGTTGTAACCAATCTTGAATCGACGTTGTACGCCAGAAACCGACCCACGACGAGATTGAACCACATGCTCTACGACTTGATCGAACAATGGGTCCACTTCTTCATCCGATTCCATCTGTTCACCCGGAAGCAGACTTTCTGGACCTTGGTCACCACTGATGATTTCGTCGATGTAATTAGGCTTACCACGCGCTTTCCAGTTGTTCACAACAGCGTGAACATCATCATCCGACGCAAACGCACCGTGAACACGGATTGTATGGCTTGAACCCGGAGGTAGGTAAAGCATGTCACCCATACCGAGTAGTGATTCTGCACCGCCTTGGTCAAGAATCGTGCGCGAGTCAGTCTTAGTAGATACTGTAAATGCCACACGCGTTGGAATGTTCGCTTTAATCAGACCGGTAATAACGTCAACCGATGGGCGCTGCGTCGCAAGGATCAAGTGAATACCAGCCGCACGCGCTTTCTGTGCCAAACGAGCAATCAGTTCTTCAACCTTCTTACCTACCACCATCATTAGGTCGGCAAATTCGTCGACAACCACAACGATGTAAGGCAGTTTCTCTAGCAACGGTGGCTCAGTGTCCATGCTGTCGCCTTCTTGCCAGAATGGGTCATGAATTGGATGACCCGCTTCTGCTGCCATCTTCAACTTCTCGTTGAAGCCTTTGACATTACGGACGCCCAATGCCGACATTAGTTTATAACGACGTTCCATCTCGCCTACACACCAACGTAGCGCGTTAGACGCGTCTTTCATGTCCGTTACAACTTCAGAAAGAAGATGAGGGATACCTTCGTAGATTGAAAGTTCCAACATTTTCGGGTCGATCATGATGAAACGCAGATCTTCAGGCGATGCTTTATACAGCATACTCAAGATCATGACGTTCACACCCACCGACTTACCAGAACCAGTCGTACCCGCAACTAACACGTGAGGCATCTTCGCAATATCAGCAATAACCGCTTCACCAGCAATATCTTGACCAAGAACGACTGTTGTCGGCGAGGTTGCTTGTTCAAATTGAGGACTGTTGATTACATCAGACAGGAACACGGTTTGGCGGCTCATATTAGGCAACTCTAGACCCACATACGGTTTGCCAGGAATAACTTCGACAACACGTACTGCCATTGCTGACAATGCACGAGCCAAGTCCATAGACAAACCTGAAATACGGCTCACTTTTACGCCTGGAGCCAAATCAAGCTCGAATCGAGTAATAACAGGACCTGGGTAAATACCGACTACATCAGCTTTAATCTTGTAATCTGCAAGTTTGGTTTCAACCAAACGAGCCACCTCCTCCAAAGCGTCACGGTCGATAAAGTTGTCGCGTTTCTCTGGGTGGTAAAGCAATTCTAGCGTTGGCAATGGCTCTGCTGGTACTGGCAAGTTTTGCTCTTGCTGTACCAAGAATGGGTTTTGCTGGGCAGCCACTTTCGCTTGAGCGCTCGAAACCAAGTTTTGGAACGCAGCTACGTCTTGGTCACCTTCTTGAACCTCTTCTACCTCGACATCTTGAGGCGCTGGTGCTGCCGACTGCGACTGAGGCGCGGCTTGGTGCTGCATAGGTTGTTCTGGTATAGCTTGCGGTTGTACAGGCTGAGAAACAGGTTGTTGCGGCTCAACATGTGTAGGCTGAGCTTGCTGTACAGGTTGCTGCGCTTGGTAATCATCTTCTTCATCCAAGACATCAAAGTTCGAAATCGTTGGCTCGATGTGCTGGCTTGGCTCTGTTTGTTCTGCAATGTTATCCAAAGCTGCTGCGTTAATTACAGGCTCTTCGTGTAAAGATTGCTCTGTAGTTGGCTGTTCGATTGGCGCGTGAACCAATGCTTGTTCTTGAACAACTTGGGTCTGTTGAGCCTGATCTGCTTCAAACTGAGCATACTCATCGTAGCTTGGCTCATTCTCGACCTGTTCAAAGACAGTTGGTTCAGGTGCCACAAACGGTTCTTGTAGCGCTTGTTGATGATCAACTTGCTGTGGAGCTGGTTCTTGAGCAACGGACTGTGGCGCTTCAGGCTGAGCCACAATAGGTGCAACCACTGGCTCTTGGGCTTGTGATACTTGAACCTGTGGTGTTTCATCAGCCCAGTCGTCAGCTTGTTGCGCTGCCGCTTCTAGCTCCTCAATGGTGACATTCAGTTGCTTAGTACGCTCAACCGTCGGATCCACGTTGTCTGTGTTCACTGCTCGAACAGGTTCAACTGATTGAGATTGAGCTTGCTCTTGAGCCTGATGCTGAACTTGAGATTGTAGTGGCGCTGCATTCACAACCGCTGGTTGAGGCGTTGGCTGCGCTATAGGTTGTGTCGCAAACTGCTGTTTCGATTGTTCCGCTGCAGATTGAGGCATGTAGATCGGGTATTCATGTGCAGGCGCCTCTTCTTTCGGCTCTTCTACATCATAAGCCGTAAGGTGTGGCAGAGGTTCATCTTCAAGATCATCTTGACCGCGCTTACTCACGACTCGGTCCTCAGCGAACTCGTCTAATTGAGGCTCTAGCGTTTCTTGCTCAGTACCACGAGCTTTATTAGTAACAGCAGCAACTAAGCCAAGCGCACGGTCACCTAACCATTCGACAATCTTCAGCCAAGAAATACCGGTAAACAGAGTAAAGCCGGCTCCCCATAGGAAAAGAAGCACAAGCGTTGTACCCAACACATTGAGTGTAGGTAAGGATAGACTGGTTAGTACGTCACCAACGACACCACCAGATGAGAAATACCAAATGTCGTCAAAGTTAATATCAGCAAGACCACAACTGGTAAGAATGAGGATAACTAACCCAAGTAGACGAGTCCCCCACAACATAAGGTCGATAGGATCGTCTTCAGAACGCTTACGGCAAATCACCCATGCTCCTGCTGTCAACAGGAATGGCAGTGGGTACGCAAGGGAACCAAAGGTAAAGAATAGCGTGTCGGCTAACCAAGCGCCGAACAAGCCACCAGCGTTATTGATCTCTCCCCCCCAAGCAGTTTGGGACCAAGACGGATCAGCTGGGCTAAAGGTAAATAATGCAACGGCCAACAATACCGAGCTAAGAACGCCAACGATAAAGCAGCACTCTTTTAAGCGTTGGAAGCCATTTAGACGTGAAGACTGAGGCTCTTCACTGGTTTTGATAATGGTTTCGACTTTCTTTGCGTTCTCTTTGAACATAAATCAACTTGAATATGGAAATGAATTAGGAATAAGCAAAACATTCCGAGCGGCACAAAGCCGCTCGGTAAATTGATTTAACCATATCAAAGAGAAAAACCCAATTACTCTATGGAGAAAGCGGAAGCATTTACCGCTTTCTTTGCAAGAATTTAACGAGTTTTAATCACAAGCTGGTTAGTTTGCTTCACTTCTTCCATAACGACGTACGTACGAGTGTCATTTACGCCAGGAAGACGTAGTAACGTATCGCCTAGTAGTCGACGGTAAGCACCCATATCAGATACACGGGTCTTTAGAAGATAGTCGAAATCACCTGATACAAGATGACACTCTTGGATGTCGTCTAGTTTTTGAACAGCTGCGTTAAACTGCTCGAACACATCTGGTGCACCACGGTTCAACGTAATTTCTACGAATACCAATAGTGATGCATCGAGAAACTGCGGGTTTAATAGCGCAGTGTACCCTGTGATGTAACCTTGACGCTCTAAGCGACGCACACGCTCCAAACACGGCGTTGGAGAAAGTCCTACACGTTTTGAAAGTTCAACGTTCGAAATACGACCGTCTTTCTGCAGTTCATTAAGAATGTTGCGGTCGATACGGTCTAGTTCCTTGGACGGCTTCTTATAGTTGTCTGCCATTTTTTATTCCACCTTATTACTTCCTTGCAAAAAAATATACTACAACTTTTTAATATTTGGTGCCAAATATTACAAATCAACATCTATACTAGATATTAATTCGACAATAACACCCTACAAACAGTTAATACAACCATTTTAGAAAGAGGATACAGGATGATCATTGGCGTACCTAAGGAAATCAAGAACCACGAATACCGTGTGGGTATGATCCCAGCTAGCGTGAGAGAGCTAATCTCACATGGTCACCAAGTTTTGGTTGAGACCAATGCAGGTGCCGGCATTGGTTTTTCAGACGATGATTACATCGCTGTAGGCGCATCCATTCTTCCTACTGCTACAGACGTGTTTGCGAAAGCAGATATGATTGTAAAAGTAAAAGAACCCCAAGCTGTCGAGAGAGCAATGCTCCGCGAAGGGCAGATTTTATTTACTTATTTACACCTAGCACCAGATTTTCCACAAACTGAAGAGCTAATCAAGAGCAAAGCTGTCTGTATAGCGTATGAGACTGTAACAGATAATATGGGTCGTTTGCCACTGTTAGCACCAATGTCAGAAGTGGCAGGTCGGATGTCTATTCAAGCAGGTGCGCAAACGTTGGAAAAATCGCACGGCGGTCGCGGTCTACTACTAGGTGGCGTACCTGGTGTTGAGCCTGCGAAAGTTGTTGTCGTTGGCGGCGGTGTAGTTGGCGCGAACGCAGCTCGTATGGCTGTTGGTCTTCGTGCAGACGTAACTATCCTAGACCGTAACGTAGATACTCTACGTAAACTAGACGAAGAATTCCAAGGTCGCGCTAAAGTGGTTTATTCTACTGAAGACGCTATCGAGAAGCATGTTCTAGAAGCAGACCTAGTGATCGGCGCGGTTCTAATCCCTGGTGCAGCAGCACCGAAACTGGTAACAAAAGAGCACATCGCTAAGATGAAGCCAGGTGCGGCGGTTGTTGACGTAGCCATCGACCAAGGTGGTTGTTTCGAAACTTCTCACGCAACAACACACGCAGACCCAACTTACATCGTTGACGAAGTTGTTCACTACTGTGTAGCAAACATGCCAGGTGCAGTTGCTCGTACTTCAACATTCGCACTGAATAACGCAACGCTTCCATACATCGTGAAGCTAGCAAACAAAGGCTACCGTGAAGCGCTTCTTGAAGACAAAGGTTTCCTTGAAGGTCTAAACGTTATCCACGGTAAAGTGACTTGCAAAGAAGTTGCTGAGAGCTTTGACCTAGAATACGTTGAACCAGCGCAAGCTATCGCAATGTTCAACTAATGACAAAATAACGCACAAATTGTCACGTTTTGTTTACAAAAGCCCACATTAAAGTGGGCTTTTTTGCATAGAGCATTTAATTATAAAAAATAACTAAACCTTATAAGCGCAAATTAAAATGTTTCGAGGTGTGACTGATTTAGCGCAAAACTCTGCCAATCTAACACGATAACCACGTTCTTCAAGATAAAGTGCTTTGTCCAAAGCAAGCCAAATCTCCAACGGTCGTTGAAACATCAACTGAACCAAGCTCAAACGCTCCATTTGCCAAAAGCGCTTCTCGCCTAACTTTTCGAAATGTTCGAATTCGATTTGGTCAGAGAGATCGATGCCTTTCTGGTCCGCTGCCCAGCGACACAAAGATTCAAATCCTTCACTTAATTGCGACTTACGCACACTTGGAACTGGTTGGTACTCTTCCATGCCCAACGCTTGTCGTGTGATCAAATCAAACCCAAGACGAAACACCATTTCCTGCTGACGATGACGTCGCACACGTTCTCCGCCCGTTACTGTTTGTTGTAACGGAATACGCAGTTCTTGCTTAGACAATGAGAGAGAAGAAGCCCTGCCCTGCGTCGACATCGGCTGATACTGCTCAGACTGAATCAGATGGTAACAACAAGGTGAGATTGTCATCGCAGCAATCCCATTCTCGCTTCCATACTGCATTAAGCGAACATGGAGATCACCACAGGCATGAAGTGCTACCGCGTGTTGCGTCGGTTTAAACACCGCTCTCGCTTTGCTATCGAACGCATCACCTTGAATAAACGTCATCTTCCAATGGTGTTCATTCGCCGCTTGTTGCCCCGAATCACACAGCGCTTGCTGGTATTCAAAACTAGTAACAGGTTGATCGGTTTGCGTTGTCAGGATTCGTCCCAAATACCCTTTACCTGAACACCACTCAAGCCATTCTTCACCGTGATGATGCTGAATCGCCGCTTCGCCCATCGAGCTAATTTGCTCTAACTTACGACCGGGGATGCCGTTATCTAAACCACGGACAAGTTCCAAACCCTTTAAATCTAGTGGCTCTAAAAAAGTAAGTTCTGCGAGTTGTTCAAGTTCAGGCAAAAACGGACTGAGTGCTTTTAGCGCAAGTTCTGGTTCCGCTTTATATTCTTCGATTTGAGAGGGACTAAGAGACGCTAACCATTGGCACAACTGAGGGTGTTGCTCTTGCCAAGGTAACGATACGTGAACGCTGCTTTTAAATGGCTCGAATCGCCACAAAGATTGGTTTTCGATTAAGCAGTCATTAATAAATTGAAATTGCGTTTTCATAGCTCCCCCTACAACGAGCGCATTGTAGAGGGAATCGAAACATCAATGAAGTGTTATCTAACCGGAAGCTCGATGTCTTTAAACATCTCTTCAATTTCCGAGTTCGATTTCAGAGAAATCGCTTGTTCAACTACCGGACGAGTCAAGTGCGGTGCAAAACGCTCCATAAAGTCGAACATGTAAGAACGTAGGAAGGTACCGCGACGGAAACCGATGCTTGTCGTACTCGCACCAAACAAGTGGCTTGCGTCAATCGCAACCAAATCGCTGTCTTGGTCTTCATCAACCGCCATACTTGCAATCACACCGACTCCAATGCCCATACGAACGTAAGTTTTAATCACGTCAGCATCTGTCGCAGTGAACACAACGCGCGGCGTCAAACCTTCGCGGTTAAATGCCGTATCCAGTTCAGAGCGACCAGTAAAGCCGAACACGTAAGTCACCAATGGGTAAGCTGCTAAATCGTGAATGGTTACCGTGTCTTTCTTCGCCAATGGATGTTCTTTTGGTACCACGATCGAACGATTCCAGTGGTAACAAGGCAGCATAATGGCATCTTGGTAAAGGTGAAGAGCTTCTGTCGCAATCGCGAAATTGGCCGTACCTTTCGCAATCGCTTCAGACATTTGCGAAGGCGTACCTTGGTGCATGTGCAACGACACTTTCGGGTAACGTGCCGTAAAGCCTTTGATCACGTCAGGAAGTGCGTAACGTGCTTGGGTGTGAGTGGTAGAAATGTTCAACGTACCCATTTCAGGGTGAGTATGTTCACCAGCAACCGCCTTAATGCTTTCAACTCGCGCCAGAATCTCTTGAGAAATTCGCACGATTTCTTCACCAGCGGGTGTCACCTGCGTTAAGTGTTTACCACTTCGTTCAAAGATCTGAATACCCAATTCATCTTCCAGCAAACGAACTTGCTTACTGATACCAGGCTGAGAGGTATATAGGCTCTCTGCCGTCGCAGAAACATTCAGATTATGGTTCACAACCTCAACAATGTACTTCAGTTGTTGCAGCTTCATCGTAATCCCTTACTCATTGATTGAGATAATAACGTCATACTTATCTTGTCTACTCGCCCGAGTAGATATAATGATTAGTTATAACGTGTTAGCAACTAAATGAACAGTAATTTCTAACTTATAGCTCAAACTCATAGCGAATCGAACACCTTGATTAAATATGCATAGAGTTGAATTTTAAAAATTCGCTTTTTCTTACAGCTCACCGCATTCCATGCTTATTTACGTCGGAAAACGTGTTTGGGGCAAAATAATCAAACAAATAGGGTGCCGAGAAAGATAAGATTCATGTATTCTTGAACGCTAGCCATACAAAAGTAAAAAAGCAGACGCAAAGATATGAATACTGGTTTAATAATCGCTTTGGTAGTCATCCTACTGGTACTGATCCTTGGCTATAACATCATGTTGCAGTACAAGGTCAAAGTAGAGACAGCGAAAAGACAAGAGTCTGCTCGCTACGTGGCACTGATTGACGGTACAGAAGAGCTGATTGGACACGCTCATCATATTCCTTTCAGCAAGGACTTACTGTTATGTCTTAATAATCGCATTCTTGATGCGCTTGAAAGCATGCGTGACCTCGATCCGAAGAACAAACAACTTGTTCAGCGCGTCGAGAACATGAAACAGCAGATCGCCCAACTGAATGAGAGCAATCAAAGCGGCGAAAGCACGACGTTTAAAATGCCAAGCAGCGACAAGCAAGCTATCTTGATGCTGAAACTGGTAAAACGCCTGCGTGACACCGTTCGTAACGAGCACAACAAAGGTCGGCTCGACACACAAACTTATGTGACTGAAAACGCGCGTCTGGAAACCATGCAGATTCGTATTAACATCGAAAACGTCATTAAGCGTGCAAACGATTCGATTGCTCGTGGTCAGCCTGGTACCGCTCTGCAATTGCTTCGTAAAGGTATTGATGCTCTGAGCACAAAAAATGATGCTTACTCAGTTCAAGCAAAACAAAAGCTTGAAGAAATGCTTGGTGATCTTGATAAGAAACGCCAGGACAAGAACGACGCAGAAATGCAGCAAATTGCCGATAAAGAGCGTGACAGTGATATGGATGCGCTCTTCGGTGAAAAGAAAAAGTGGTAAACTCTCCACAAGCTTTCCGCCCTATCCGATTAAAGGCTGCGTTTGCAGCCTTTTTTGTGTCTTATTACTCTGAAAATGACACAAGCTGAATAACCCAAATTTGAATGTAAAGTACTAAAAATTAAAATGATGAATCTCGACGCCTATCAGGATCTTCTTGCTCCAATTAACCAATTCTTGCAGTGCAGCACCCCAGATGAGTGGGTTGAGGAAGCAAAGAAGCCAGAAAACCTTCAAACCATTTTATTAGACCATCTACTGTGCGAGCTGAAAGCGGGTCAGTCTGCGATGTTCTTGATCCGTAAATACGCCGTAGACAAAGCAAGTTCACACGCCCTGCTCGACTGGTTTAAACCCTACGAAGATTTCGCTTACCGTAAAACGGGGTCATTAGAGACACTAAAAGGTAAGAGCAATATTTCTAAAGCCATCATCGCTAAGTCTGATTCACCATACAGTCAGGATCTGATCGATAAGATGGTTCTGCTGATCAAAGAAGAGTTGCACCACTTCTACCAAGTGCTCGAAATCATGGAAAGCCGTGGCATTGAGTACCAGAACATTCCAGCAAGCCGCTACGCAAAAACCTTAATTTCACACATGAAAACGCATGAACCAGAAACCTTGATTGATAAGCTCATCATCGGTGCTTACATCGAAGCGCGTTCGTGTGAGCGTTTCGCTAAACTGGCTCCGCATATGGATGAAGATATTGCCAAGTTTTATGTTTCTCTGCTGCGTTCAGAGGCGCGTCATTATCAGGATTATTTGATTCTGGCAGAACAAATCGCGGGTAAAGATATTAGCGAGCGCGTGGCAGAGTTTGGTCGTATCGAAGCCGAGCTGATTTCAACTCCAGACGACGATTTTAAGTTTCACAGTGGTGTGCCTGTACTAGCAGCTTAAGTTGCGAACCTGAAGTAAATAGCAAAAAGCCGGACATCACATCCGGCTTTTCTGTATCTGGTTCGGCACTTGCTGTAACTCAGTGTTCCATAGACATTCCTGACTGCGCCCTTTCGTCGCTTTTGGAAATGACATTATGTTGCGTTAGCAATTCTAACGTCGTCATCCTCAAGAGTGAGGGACGAGCGAGTTGGGGAGCTCTTTTACTCGCCAACTAAGAACGTGCGTTCAGCTCCATACGTTGTAAATTCGCATCAATGGTTTGATCGCCTTTCAGCCTTTCCCACAGCTGCCCTAACAAATCTAAGCTTCGCTCACTTGGGTAACGTTGTGTCGATTCCAACAACTGCCATTCCCCGCTTTGGCTCTTCTCGGCGAAAACAAACTCAAAGGAAAGATTGTTAGACATACCTAATCGTAAATCAGTCACAATCAATGCATCATTCTCTACACGATAGTTAAGGTAGTTGTGTGAAAACGCCTGAAGCCCTTTTAACGTATCCGGTTTGTCCTCTAGTGGCCAACTGCCTAGAGGATGTGAGACAAAATCAATGCGTTCGCTATTGTCGAAAACTGATGCCAAACCTTCCCAATATTTACCATCATCCATCACGACCACACGCCAAAGCAGAGTATTAAATGGTGTCGGTGTAATCAGCACCTGTTGATTTGGTAGGCTCTGCGTCATTAAGTTTTGCTCCACTCGGGAAGCAATGATCTGCTGTGAAGCGTAACCCCACCCCAGATAAAGTGTCGAGATCAGCACAACCGTTTGGCACCACTGTCCACCACGCGATTTAGAAAACAGAGCGACACCAATTGCGACCAGTAGAGGTAAGGTGTAAAGCGGATCAATGATGAAGACGTTCCGTAGCTCAAAATAGCCCTCAAAAGGCCATATTAACTGGGTGCCGTAGGTTGTCATCGCATCCAATAAAGTGTGCGTAACCAAAACACTCACAGTCAGAAAAAATACTCGAGACAACGTCCAGAATGTGTCTGGTCTCCATCGACAGTACAGCCAAGAAATCAGCAACGCGAAAGGAGGTAAAACAAGTAAAGAGTGAGAGAATCCACGGTGCTTAATCGTATTTTGGACTGCATCACCATAATCAAGGATCACATCTAGGTCAGGCAAGGTTCCGAGCGCTGCGCCCGTTAATAACACTTTCGCATTGCAGCGTTTGCCGGCTATTGCACCTGCAACCGTTGCCCCTAATGCTGCTTGAGTAATTGAGTCCATACTGGCTATCTAAACCTATTCATGACAAAGATTGATTAAGCCGAAAACTAAAACGCATTCCGATAGGAGTCAAACAACTCGCCTTATTTCACTCTCTTATTTACTTACTTTTACACAATATACCCAAGTGACTTCAAGATGCAGGATTCAGAGCGTTGTCATTGATTCTCTGTTTTTACCGAAAGCAAGCAAGGAAAACAACGTAGCGTAATAGCCCGCTCTTTCCAAGTTGTTTGACGCAGCAATCGGGTCAATGACACGCTCCCAAAGGGCGAGTTGACTGGGCTTGTATACTTTGTTGTCGATTCTTGATTTAGACCCGCTAGACCTTTAAATCGCCGCCTCGTCTACAAACCCAGTCATTCTCGCTGAACCGAGCATCTCGAGGTTACTTGGGTATAGAAGTCGATCAAATGTCGAGACAGGATTGAGCATCACCTTAGGCTAGTTCGGCACCTCAGTGCTGGTAATCTTCTTTAACAGCGTTTCTCTTCGAAGCTCCAAGATCTCATCAATGAGTTTTTCTTTCGCATCGATACCGAAATGCTGTGCATAGTTTTTCACTTTCTCAATTTCGTCTGGCTTGAGACGGTAGACCTCTTTCTTTAAAAGAACTTCTGCTTCGCTTTTGATACAGCCTTGGTGTTGAAGCAACTTAATGATGATTTCATCCGTTGGGTTTACAGCTTTTACCATGATTCTCTAATCTTCAGGTTGAGTGTTGAGCCATTTAGCTCGCTCATTTAAGTCGCACAACTTATAGCCCAAACATGACAACTTTATTGCAGCATCACGTCATAAAATAGCAAAACATGATTTACCGCACATTGGTTTAAATGATTGTTTTTAATCATCATAACTAGACAATCGATATAGCTAGACAAGCAATGTCAGCCGCTCGTAGAGGACATAAAGAGATATCGATAGTAAGAGAAGCAGACAAAATAAACGTACATCGCAGAACCACTTACCTACTCTGCCGAAGAAATATAGAAGCTCAGAATCTTGATACGAAAAAGCCGGACAACTACGTCCGGCTTTGGCTTAATTTAAAGTGACTAGATCGCTAAATCGCCGCCGCGTCTACAAACCAAGTCATTCTCACTGAACCTAGCATCTCAAGGTTACTTGGGTATAGTTCAGTAAAAATATACCAGCATCTCGACATCATCCCCTTGCTGCTTAGCATTTAATGAGAAATGCAAGTAACCAGCTTCGGTAACTGGAATTTGCAGATATTCATTGCTGCCCCAGTAGTTTGATGCATATTCGTGCTGTTCTACTGTCGGCCAGTACGCTCGGCTAGCGTAGAGGTCAACATTGCCATTTTCGTCATTGTTATTTTTATCACTTAACCATACGCGAACTTCTTTTACGCCTTGCGGAACATATACCGCAGCGTAACGTTGTTGATGCACAGTTAAGGTCTTTGCCTGACCAGATTCCAACACTACAGGCGCTAAATCATCTTGTTCTTGTGTTGGGGGTGTTTCTGCTTCTGTCTCTAGCGTCGCAACCAGAGTCACAGCATTAAATTCAGTACGACCAGCAATGGTGATGTAGTATCGACCAGGTTTAATGTAGCCAGAAGGTTCGGTCTCAAAAGTGACGACCTCATTACTACCATCTGCGTACTGGCTGAATTCAAAATCGTAGTAATGCGCTTCTTTCTCAAAGCTCATGTAAAGGTCTGCATCACCTTGATTCTCACCTTGCAACGCGACTTCAAAGTGTGTGCTCTTCTCTGGAACGTCAACATAGAACAATTGCTCACTGTATGCTTCCCCACTAATTACCACGCTTTGGTTGGTCGCTAGCGCCGTGACTTGATCAGAAGGGTCTGTCGGCTCGTCTGGCTTGGTATCTGGATTTGGGTCTGGCTGCTCTGGTTGGTTAGCAACAGAATCTAACCAGCGGTCAAACTCGCCGTTGTATTGCTGACCGAATACCTGCACTTGCAGCGCCCATTGCTTAAACTCACCAGCACGCGAAAGCGCCAGCAGAGTGTCCACTTCCTGAGGATGCTCTTCCAACATAAAACGCACAGCTAGGTAACCCCAGCGATAAATACGGTTGGAATCATGAGAGTAAGTGGTTGCAAACACATCCGACAAACTCATCTTTCCATTGTCAATCAAACCAATCGCTGCGTCATAGCCTTGTTTGTAATGCATGTATTCAGCGAAACCTTCTAACCACCAAACAACATAGCCATGTGCCAAGTTATCGCTAAACGAACCGTATTGGTTGAATCTTGCATCCAGATAATGGGTGTACTCATGCTCTAGATTGAGAATAGAAAGCTCATCACCATTGGCGTAACGATAAGCGACAAAGCGCGCCACATTGCCGGCTTCTGATGGGTTACCTTCTAGGTACTGTCCACCATTATCAGTTGTGTTGCCAAATAAGAAAGATGAATAATCTACGTAGCTGCCATTATTAGCAAACACCGCCACTTCTACCCGTTCGTTATGGTCATCTGCCACTGGCTGATTCCCGGTATTCGCAACTTGGTGAAAGTCCGCTTCTTTGGCAGAAAGTACGTCACATGCTTCTATCGCCTGAGCTTGGGTCAGATCTTGTGAGCGAATAATTGCAGGACCATCACACTCATGACGATTCGGTAAAACACGCGCAGCTAAATCATGTTTTGCTTGGTCTAAATCGAGACCATTCAACCCTTCCGGCGCGTAATAGCTCATCATCTCAACTGCCGCTAACCAAAGTTTGTCGTGTTTGCTACCCAACGGGTTTTGCACCATCATTTGCTGCATTACACGTAGTGCTTTTTCTTTAGTCGCTTTATCCGGACTTGCTAGCAAACGACCAGTTTCACGTACCGCGTTGTACACGAGGAAGCTAGCATCAGTATCAAGCGCCCAAGCGTTATCACGAGCAAAGGCAGCTAAGGTATCGATGTGCTGTGTGTGACTTGCCATGTAACGATAAAAATCATCCTTCGACGCATGACCTGCCATGGCTCGGAATAGATTGTTCAGCCCAGCCACCCACTGCGTATCTTTTGCCGTCTCGCGATTAAAGTGACGAAGAGCAGTGAGCTGAGCATCCATGGTCAACGGTAATTGTCTTACGTTATCGACCATTAAGGTCAAACTCTTCATCGCCCCCACTTGTTCGCGACCTTGATCAAGCGCGTGTGGGTTAGCAAGAAACGCATTTATTGACTGCGCAAAGCGTTGGCTCAGAGCTTGAGAGAAATTCGGTTGCTGCGCGTTATAGCGCACATAGTAAGCAGCACGCACAAATTCACCTAAGTTTTCTAACTTACGCGCTTGCTCGGCGTCACCTCGGTAACGAGTAATTTCTTGATTTAATACAGTTTGAATGCGACTCAAGCTCGCTTCGGTGTAAATATCATTTAACGAGTCAGCAGGAGCAGAAAACCAAGAGCTGTAACAGTGATAGTCGGCAGCAGACACTGCGGAAGCGAGGTCAACCGCGTGCTGAAGATCAGCAACATCACATTGTTCTTGGGCAAATGAGAAACTGGGAACACTGGCAAGCATGCAAGCTAGCGCCAAGCGATGACGTGGGAATAGACGGGTATGAGACATAACAACACTCATTAATTAGTTATATGTTTGAGCGGTGATTTATATTCTCCTTGCACAATTAAGTGCAATTGATGGCATAATTTTTTATGAAGTTAGTTCAGAAATATTTAAACGAAAACGTTTTACAAAATATTGATAAACTTATGAATTCAAATAAAAAAGCTCAGCAAGAATCCTCACTGAGCTTTTTTACAGGTCGCAATCAGATTTTAAACTTTAAAATAAGCCACTTCTTGTTTGAGCTTATTAGAAAGTGCGTTCAGATTCTGGCTTGCGACGTCATTGTTTTTCATCGAGTCAATCGATTCTTTCGACATGCTGGAAATCTGATCCATCGCCACGACAAGCTCACTCACAACTTGAACTTGCTCTTCTGTGGCAGTCACAATATCACGCACTCGATCAAGGGAGTCCTGCGCTTGTTTCTCAATGCTAACCAATAAATGCGTCGCCTCTTCTGTGTTCCTTTGACAACTTTCCACTTGTGGTTGCGTGCTTTCCATCGCGTTCACACTTGCGACCGTCTGGGCTTGAACCTCTTTCAGCATCTTCTCAATCTGAGTAGTGGCTTCCCCCGTACGCTTAGCGAGGTTTCTTACCTCATCAGCAACGACTGCAAAACCGCGTCCAGATTCACCCGCTCGCGCAGCTTCAATTGCAGCATTAAGTGCCAACAAGTTAGTTTGCTCAGAGATGTCACTGATCATATTCACGATGCCACCAATTTCACGCGTTTTTGTCTCAAGTGCCTTCACCTGCCCTACTGTGCCATTTACGGCTGCAGTAACGGATAACATTTGTTCTGCCACAGCAGCAATGCGTTCGCGACCATCACGAGCATTCTCTGATGTGTTAACTGAGTTTTGCTCCGATAAATTTACGATCTTGGCTATCTCATCGATGCTCGCATGCATGGTTTCTAATCTGATCGCCATTTGATCCGTAAGAGACGCTTGCTGTTGAGCGGTATCAAATACCGAGCGAGAACCACGAGAGACTTCTTCGACTTGCTCTGCTAATTGCTCAGAAGCGCCACGAATATTGCTGACAATCGAACTGAGCTTTTCTGACATCAAAGACAGAGAATGCAAAATGCTGCCTTGTGCGCTGTCGCTATGATCTTGGGTTAACTCACCTTCTGCCATTGTTTGAATCGCGCGTTGTGCCTCAAATGGCTCGCCACCTAGAGAGCGTCGGAAGCTACGCTCAATAACAAAACCAACTAAGATTGAAATCAGCAAAGCAATTCCACTTAGAGCAAGCATTAAGCTTTGGAAGCCACTTGCTTGTTCTCGCGCTACCGGCGTCAATTTCTGGTTCAACGTTTCTTGGTAATCAATAAACTCGTTGATCACCTTTAGCCACATCGCAAAGTTAGGGCGGACTTGCTCCAAAAGTAAATCCGTGACCGGTTTGCCGTTTTCTTTTTTAGCGATAACTTCTTGAACGAGAGGAAGTGTTTTCGCTTGGATGTCATCGATACGTTGCAATATCTCGCGTTCTTTAGCAGTAAAAGGAACATCACTTGCCATCATGCTTTGCATCTGTTGTTCAGACTCGCGATAAAACGCTTCCAGACGTTTGATTTCCTCTTCAAAGGCGCGCATTTCTTCCACATTTCGCGCCATTGCAACATCTCTAATTGCAATCGCACGGTCATGAACACTACCTCGATAGTTAATGGCATAGCGCTGCTTCACAGAGTTGACATCCGTAACCTCAGATAAGGTCATATCAATAAAGTTAACTTTCTGAATTCCGACAACCGTAAGTATCGCCATAAGCGCCACTAATGTACCGAAGCCAAGCGCCAAACGGGTTCTCACTTTTAACTGAGCAAGGGACTGCATTTCGTTCTCCTGATAGCAAACGAGATAAGTGAGGCAACTTCGCTGGTTACCTCTCATTTTAATTTTGTGCGAAAGAGAACAGACCTTGTTGTTCTGACAAAAATTCCAAACTAAATGAGAATTCATCACAGGCATGTTCTATACGCTATCCCGATCACATATTTGAGTTTGAATAAGCAGTGGAATCAGAAGGTTAAGTTCAATACTTTATTATGCGAAACAGAATGGTTTGCGGGATTATTACAACCTAACCTGTCACCGTCTAATCGGTTGCATCAATAAAAGCGATAGGTACCATCGAACAATAAAGATAAGAAATAATTGTTGTTTAACAAGTGCTTAATAAATGTCTGATTCGGTCTCCTCATATTTTCCAATTTCCACTTGGAATCTGGATCACAACTCATCAACAAATTCGGTCAAAAGATAATCTGTCATCCATATTTAACGTGCTAGTCATATTTATAAATAAGAATTATTGCTCTAACACAACTTATGGATAAACAAGATGAAATTTACGCAGTGGAGTCTTTTGCTAAGCGGTTTAGTGGCATTACCAAGCTTGGCAGATACGGACGTATACCTCACTAATAACTCGGACCAACCGTTAACCATTCAAGTGAAGCACGAAGGCAGCGATTTACTGAAATACGGAGAGGAATGGCAGCAACATGTGCAAGTGCTTGGTCCTTGGGAAACCAAATCCGTACTCAGCTTTAACCGCTGGGAAGGTGTTAAGTCTGGTCAGAATTATCGCTTCGAGACTGTGGTGTCTAACCCGCAAGGTGAAAGCGTTACGCTTAACCAAGTCATGGAAGGTCATTGGTACAACTCGACCATTGAGTACGGTTTATCTGCAGCAGATGTGGATTTAACGCTGAAAGATGATCGTAATATTCACCGTTCTAGCACTAGTGCCTTTGGGTCTCGCCCTTCTGAATTGGCTTTTAAATCCGCAAGCACTGCGCGCTATGACGATTTGTACTACACCATTACTCCAAACAAAATCGATGAAGTCGTCGATACTGATGAACAAAATCTCAAGTTGATGACTTATAACATTTGGGCGCTGCCTGCGATTGCTTCACATATTGGTGATCGTTTTGAACTCATTCCCGATTATGTCAAAGGTTATGACGTGTTAGCACTGCAAGAAGTGTTTGCCAGTGGTCGCGATGCTTTCTTACGCGAACTCGCCAAAGAATATCCTTACCAAACTAAGATGCTGGATAAAGATGGCTTCAACATTTACGACGGTGGCGTGATCATTGTGAGCCGTTACCCTATCGTTAATCAGGCTCAATACGTCTTCCCAGATTGCTCCGGAACAGATTGCTTCGCAGACAAAGGAGTGAATTACGCAGAGATCATTAAAGGTGGTCAGGCATATCACGTATTCGCTACGCATACAGCCTCTTTCGATACTGATACTGCACGCGAATACCGACAGCGTCAGTTCAAGCAAATGCGCACAATGGCGCAATCTCTCAATATTCCGAGTAATGAAACGGTGGTTTACAGCGGCGATCTCAATGTGAACAAATTGAAGTTCCCTGGCGATTACCAGCAAATGGTCGCCAACCTAAGCGCGATAGAACCGCAATACTCTGGTTATACCGCTTCGACGTTTGATCCTCGCATCAACAACTTTGCCGGAGAAGCCCTATCCGGGGGTGAAAATGTGGAATATCTAGATTATGTAATGGTGAGTAATGAATATGGCGTGAAGTCGTTTAACGATAACCGTGTCGACATTCCACGCTCAACAGCGGAGAGTTTGTGGAAGCATTACAATCTGTCAGATCACTTCCCTGTTAGCGCTGTGATCAAACCATGAAGCGTATTGCGTTAGTTACTGTGTCCGCCGTTGTGGCGGGCACCATTTGGTTCTCAAGCAAAGGCGAAAAGAGCGAGAGCTTTCTGCCGTTTTCTTCCGCATTGGAGAGTGCGACGAATCCCCAAGTCGCTGCATCTACGTCTTCCACAACCAATCAAACTGCAAACAAAACAATCGTACCAAAAGCGAAGGATACCCCCTCTCCACTCAAAGCAATTGCAGGGCGGTTAAGTGATGCCAAAGGCAGAGTATTAAAGGATGAGATAGAAGCGTTTTGGCACTCATGTATGTCCGACCATAACTGTGAATCCAAGCTTGCTGAGTTAGAGAGCTACATGGCAGAAGAACGTTTTGCTCTGCTGGCGAATTACCACCAGCTCAATAGCTTATGGCAACAAAGTGTTGGTAATTTAATGTTTGATGAGCATCAGCCTCTTGCCTCTCGCATCGCACTTCTCAAGGCAGAAGCGAGGAAGATATGGGGGGAACTAGCAGACGTAATTTTTGCCGATGAGTTTGCACTCTATGACTTCAGCTTGCAGGCAAAGCAGTTGGATTCGACTTCACCTCAAGACTATGTGCAAACCTTTGAGAAGTTAGTCCAAGATTGGCAAGGCAATCAAGAAGCACTGGGATTGGTCAGCGAACAAGCGAAATATGAACGCGCTGTTGAACTGATACCGAAAGACATGAGTCATGCAGAGCGCAAGGCTTTGGTTGAGAAGCTTCAACAAACTTACCTTTCTGAACAAGAGAGTGAGGAGATACACGCTCGTGAACTACAGGTCGCGCAGCAAAAACGGCAAGTGCGCGATTATCAGAGCGAGTTGCAACAGCTTGAATCTAAATTAGCAACGCAAAGAGCCACCAGTCACACGGGTTTGTCGGACTCGGATTGGCAACGTTATTATCAACAAGCGGTAGCCGATTTTCGCCGTGAGTTCTTCGCGGGTTAATCGCTCACTTGTTTATTAAGAAGTAAGGATAACCAAGAGATTCCCTACTCGCTCAAAACTTAAACTAGGTCATTCCAGCAAGCCTAGGCGCGACTAGGAATCTGGTTCCCGCGAATGCTTGATACAAGAAGGTCGCTCACTTAAAGCGACCTTTTGTTATTCATTCTGTTGGTACAACTCAAGAGTTACAGCACGCGCAAGCACTCTTCTGGTGGCAAACTTAGAAGCGTGTTCGCAAAATTAATCTTCTCATCACGCCATTTCAGTGCTGCTTCTCGGCTGTCTTGCGAGTGACGATCTGCTTCAAAATAGCTTTTCCTTGGTAAACCATTTGCTGGTGTCATCACCATAGATTGTTCATTCAAACGAATCGTAAATAAGAACTGACCACGTTGCCCTGTCTGCGCCGCTGGGTGATGCAACGTCGTATCGCAACAATAACGCTTATCACGTAACGCACGACACGTGTACTCAAATGCATCTTGTGCACCACGCCCCGGAAAAGCGGTATACACACTGATGCCATCACGTTGCAAAGACTGATCACCCGCCGCTAATTGCACTGCATACTGGATCATTCTAAAGCCCAGTACCACACCACCAATGCTATTTAATCCACTAAATTGAATCGCCCCTTCTAAACTCAGACGAAGTTTATCTTCACCTTCATAGAGAAAGAGATCAGGCGCCGCCCAATCACTTTTTGGAATAAGCAGTTGAGTAATATCCGTGTGTTCCATGTTGGTCTCCGCAACAGTATTTGTATTTGAGACCATTAAAATAATGTAATGAGAATTATTATCAATAAAATTCAACAAAAAATGAGAGAAGAAAAAGACACAACGCCATGAAAAACGTTGTGCCTTTAATGAAATAATCTGTCATCGTATCCCAAATTGAATTCGTTTAGCGAGGTAGGTATTCGATGGTCGTCTCAGAACAGATTCAAGCCAAACACTCCTTTCACATCAAACAACACTTGCTCGGTTTTCTCACGGGAAAGCTGACTGCCTTGTTTTAGGATGCCGATAAGCTGTGCTTTATCATCAAGGAACATGGCGCGTTTTTCTCGAATAGGACGAAGCATCTCTTGCAGACACTCTTCCAATACTTTCTTGGTTGTTCCATCGCCTAATCCACCACGGCGGTAAAGCATTTTGAGTTCTTCTACATAATCTTTGTCGGTATGAAACGCATCAAGGTATGTGAATACAATATTTCCTTCAACCTGACCTGGGTCTTCAATGCGTAGGTGGTTTGGGTCGGTGTACATCGATTTCACTGCCGCAGAGATTTCTTTCTCTGTTGCTCCAAGGTTGATTGCATTGCCCATGCTTTTTGACATCTTGTTTTTACCGTCAGTGCTTGGCAAGCGTGGTGCGTCACTGAGCAATGGACGACACTCTTTCAAGATGGCTTTTCCGCCAAGGTGATTTATCTTTCTAACGATCTCATTGGTCTGTTCTAGCATCGGTAATTGGTCATCTCCGACAGGCACGAGAGTCGCGTGAAAACCTGTGATGTCCGCGGCTTGAGAAATTGGGTACGTCAGAAACCCAGCCGGAATGGAACGCTCAAACCCTTTGCTTTGAATTTCATTTTTCACCGTCGGGTTACGCTCCAAGCGTGCGATAGAAACCAAGTTACTGTAGTACATTGTCAACTCGGCAAGAGCCGGGACTTGAGACTGCAAACAAATGGTAGTTTGGGTTGGGTCAATCCCGACGGCAAGGTAATCCGCGACCACATTTAAAATGTTAGACGAGACCTTAGAGGGATTATGCGCGTTATCGGTTAAGCCCTGCATGTCAGCAACCAAAATGGTTTGCTCATGTTGAGTTTGTAGAGCAACACGTTGTTGTAGTGAACCAACGTAATGACCCAGATGCAAAGGACCTGTAGCTCGATCACCAGTTAAAATGATTTCGCGTTCTTGAGTATCGTGTGGGGTGTTCATAACTTATCTCCAAAGAAAAATAGATCGCTACTGGAGATAAAAAAAGACATGACATTCTCAGCTACCGTCCAGCAGCGTAAGAATGTAAAGATTCCGCGCCGCTCTAATTAGAGCGCCACCAGAAGAAGTTTGATGAAGGAGTAAATGTCGTTTTCATGTTTTTAAAACTAACAAGGAGCAGAGCTGAAAACAACCCTACTCCTTGCACAATTTGATTTTTCAATTTTGGTGGCTTTGCCATACACGCATCAAATTTGAATATACATAGCGATAACGAGCGCCGCGCCAAATACACTCCCTGACACAAACGCGAGTAATACCGCTTTGTTCTGTTTACTTCTCATCCTTTGTTTCTCGACTCTCAATTTACGTGAGCTATCGCTCGGCTCAGTACTCGTAATCAATGGGACAGTAATCAATCCTTTTCGGTGAGCCAATACTGCGAATAACCCTCAGCTCACTCTGTTGCACACAGCGTTACGATTTTTGGCACAAACTTAAACCACTTAGCCCTAGAAATGTGATGACCTTAGAACAAGTTCAATGAAATCCGACATGGATTACAAAGGTACGTATTTTGAAAAATCACGTTTAGATACTTCTTTTAGGATGCTTTTATTTAGATGTTTAATGGATAAGAATTTGAGTTATTTAGCATCAAATACTGTTTATCAAAAGAAGAATGACACCGATCATCTTTTGACCAAAACCTTGAAAAATATAACCAAACCATGAGGGCGATATAGCTAACCAATAACTAAACTTTCAGGACACTAACCCCAGTTAGGGAGCAAAAGATGAGCGACAACAACAATCACTCCAAATGTCCTGTCATGCATGGAGCGAATACCAACCAACAAGCCACAGAGTTCAATTGGTGGCCGAAAACCCTCAACCTCGATATCCTACATCAACACGATCACAAAACTGACCCAATGGGCGCAGACTTCAACTACGCTGATGCCTTTAACTCTCTTGACTTAGAGGAAGTCAAAAAAGACCTGAAAGATCTGATGACCGATAGCCAAGATTGGTGGCCAGCGGATTGGGGTCATTATGGTGGTTTGATGATTCGGATGGCGTGGCACTCTGCAGGTACGTATCGAATTGCCGATGGTCGTGGTGGTGCAAGTCGAGGTAATCAGCGTTTTGCTCCCCTCAACAGTTGGCCAGATAACGGTAACCTCGACAAAGCCCGTCGCCTTTTATGGCCGGTCAAAAGAAAATACGGTAACAAGCTATCCTGGGCGGATTTAATGATTCTTGCTGGCAACATGGCTTATGAGTCAATGGGCTTCAAGACGTTCGGTTTTGCCGGCGGTCGAGAAGACATTTGGCATCCAGAAAAAGACATTTATTGGGGCGCAGAAAAAGAGTGGCTGCAACCAAGTGGCGGTGAAAACAACCGATACTCTGGCGAACGTGATCTCGAGAATCCGCTTGCAGCAGTGATGATGGGCCTGATTTACGTAAACCCAGAAGGGGTCGACGGTAAACCCGATCCCATCAAAACCGCACACGACATGCGTGTAACATTTGCCCGTATGGCAATGAACGATGAAGAAACCGTTGCATTAACAGCCGGTGGTCACACTGTTGGTAAAGCACACGGCAACGGCGACGCTTCGTTACTTGGTCCTGAACCTGAAGGCGCTGAAATTGAAGACCAAGGTTTCGGTTGGCTAAATAAAACTTCTCGTGGCATAGGACGTGATACCGTCACTAGTGGCATCGAAGGCGCATGGACAACCAACCCAACCAAGTGGGATAACGGCTACTTCCATTTGTTGTTCACCTACGACTGGTGGGTAACGAAGAGCCCAGCAGGCGCAGAGCAATGGGAACCAATCAACATCAAAGAAGAAGACATGCCTGTGGATGTTGAAGACCCAAGCATCCGCCGCAATCCGATGATGACCGATGCGGATATGGCACTGAAGTTTGACCCAGAGTACCGCAAAATCGCCGAGCGTTTCCGCGACGACCCTAAGTACTTTGAGGATTGCTTCGCTCGAGCTTGGTTTAAACTGACTCACCGCGATTTAGGACCTAAATCTCGTTATCTCGGCCCTGATGTGCCAGCCGAGGATTTGATTTGGCAAGATCCGGTACCACCGGTGTCTTATCACTTATCTGAAGACAATATCGATGCACTCAAGATGGCGATTCTTAACAGCGAGCTAAGTATCGCAGAATTAGTCTCAACCGCATGGGACAGCGCGCGAACATTCCGTGGTTCAGACCGCCGAGGCGGAGCAAACGGTGCGCGTATCCGCCTTGCACCGCAAAAGATTGGGTAGGTAACGAACCGGAAAGATTGCAGAAAGTGCTCAACACGCTCGATTCAATTCGCACCACCCACAACTCCCCTATCAGCATGGCGGATTTGATTGTGCTTGCTGGCGGAGTGGGTATTGAGAAAGCAGCATCGAATGCGGGCATGAATATTTCTGTGCCATTTAGCCAAGGTCGTGGTGACTCAACCGATGCAATGACTGACGCCGAATCCTTCGATGTACTCGAGCCGATCCATGATGGATTCCGTAACTGGCTAAAATCAGATTACGTTGTGACGGCAGAAGAACTATTGCTTGAAAGAAGCCAATTGATGCAACTAACCGCAGTCGAAATGACCGTATTAGTTGGTGGCATGCGCGTGCTTGGTACCAACTACGGCGGCGCTGCGCATGGTGTGTTCACTGATAATGTCGGCGCGTTAACGAATGACTTCTTCGTAAACCTCACTGATATGAGCTACACCTGGCATCCAACCAGTGATAACGAATACGAAATCCGCGAGCGAGCTTCTGGTCAAACAAGATGGACAGCATCACGTGTTGACTTGGTGTTCGGTTCAAACTCCGTGCTCCGCTCTTATGCCGAGGTTTACGCACAAGACGACAACAAAGAGAAGTTTGTGCACGATTTTGTTGCTGCGTGGGTAAAAGTAATGAACAACGACCGCTTTGACCTTTAATCGCCTAACTTAATCAAGCTTTAACCATTGAGAGAAGAGTCAAACATTATGGCTCTTCTCTTTCTTACCTTTCTTTTATTTCTGGTTTCTCTATCCATACTTCCTCGTTCTCTCCTCTCTTTGGCTTAGATTCTTTTACTGAAGATTAACCGCCCGATATTGTCATACAATTAACCATATTCAGAAGGCAAACGTATCTCAATCAAATACCCATTTTTTGCTTATACCTTCTCGTTTTCGTGACCTCATTCCGAAGACATAAAAATCACTCAAAGCCAATAAAAATCGTACCAATAGGCTAACCAACCTCTCATTTTTATCAAAAACCAGTGGCAAATCGCCTTTCGTCTCATTTTCCGATTGCAAATTCAAAATGAGGAATTAAGATAAAAGCATATAATCATACAATACGATATTTGGAGTTTGATATGACAAAACCTGTCATTGGTTTCATCGGCCTTGGTCTGATGGGTGGAAACATGGTTGAGAACCTTCAAAACCGTGGTTACGAACTAAACGTAATGGATCTGAATAAAGACGCTGTAGCAGCATGTGTTGCTCGCGGCGCAAAAGAAGCAAGCTCACCTAAAGCACTGGCTGAAGCAAGTGACATCGTGATGCTATGTCTAACAACATCTGAAGTTGTTGAGAAAATCGTTTATGGTGAAGAAGGTATCCTAGCGGGTATTAAAGAAGGCGCGACACTGATTGACTTCGGTACGTCTATCCCTGCTTCTACTCGTAAGATCGGTGCAGATCTTGCAGCTAAAGGCGCAGGTATGATCGATGCGCCTCTAGGTCGTACGCCTGCTCACGCAAAAGATGGTCTTTTGAACATCATGGCTGCAGGTGACATCGAAACATTCAACAAGGTGAAGCCTGTACTGGACGATCAAGGTGAAAACGTATTCCACCTTGGTGCGCTAGGTTCTGGTCATGTGACTAAGCTAGTAAACAACTTCATGGGTATGACAACAGTAGCGACCATGTCTCAGGCATTTGCGGTTGCTAAACGTGCTGGCGTTGATGGTCAACAACTATTCGACATCATGTCTGCTGGTCCTTCAAACTCACCATTCATGCAGTTCTGTAAGTTCTACGCTGTAGATGGCGAAGAGAAGCTTGGTTTCTCTATTGCAAACGCAAACAAAGACCTTGGTTACTTCTTAGAGATGGTAAAAGACCTAGGCACTGAGTCTCTTATCGCAGAAGGGACTTCTAAGAGTCTACAAGCTGCAGTGGACCAAGGTCTTGGTCAAAACGACGTACCAGTGATCTTTGATTACTTCGCAGAGCTAGAAGGTTAATACCTTACTCAACTGCGCTTCCAAAGCCTTGCTAACCCCGTAGCAAGGCTTTTTTTGTGCTTTCTTTTCTCCTCTTAAATCACTCCTTCTCCCTCTTTGAGATCCCCCCCACGTTCAAACTGTATATGTACTCAAGCAGCTTCAAGATGCAGGATTCAGAATGTTGCCATCGATTCCCTTTTTACCAAAAGTAAGCAAGGAGAATAACGCCGTGCGATAGCAAGGTTTGTCCAAGTGGTTTGACACCGCCATTGGTTTAATAAAAAACCGAGTTCATGACACGCTCCCAACGGATATTCTTGGCAAATGGTAAGTGGATTGGCTTGTATACTTTGTTGGCGATTATTGATTGAACTCTACGAAACCTTTAAATCACCGCCACGTCTACAAACCAAGTCATTCTCACTAAATCAAGCATCACAAGGTTACTTGGGTATTGACATGACATTATGTTTGTACATTATTCCGCGGATATTTTCTTTTTACAGTTAAAGAGTGACCGATTATCTTGAGACTGGCTTCTGAGTACTAGTTGAAGAATTCCAATTTAATGGGAAGCTTTGCCCTTCGTTACAAACCATCGGTGAACTACCCAGAACAACCATTATCACCGCAGAACATGACCCACGGCGTGATGATGATCGATGACTACAGCTCAAGGCGTGGGAGCATACTGCAAGCGTTATCTGGGTGTTATTCATGGCTTTTTGTCATTCTCTGGGCTGAATGGTTTAGCAACGCGCTCTACTGCAACGTTTTCAAAGCAGCGCAAACATCCGTCATGGCACACTTTCAGAATCGTTCACTGCAAGTTAATTGGAATGAGAAAGATCGTTTGTGGCTCAATTAATGACACCATAAACAAAAAAATCCCACGGTATTGACCGTGGGATTTTTCATAAAGAGTTTGTTAATTGCGGTTAGCTTTTCGCGTTAGCTAACTTTGGGCTTTTAGGTCCTCGCGCCGCGTTCACCAATAGAACACCAACCGAGAGAACAATCGCACCACACAAGATGAACAGCAGTCGACCTGTTGGCTCATTTGGAATCAGAGCCATCGCCAGGATACCGAAGCCTGCTACGCTAATAAGCTTACCAAGCATGCCACGCTGTTTTGTATCTAGGTTTTGTTGCTCTTCACTATCAGCTACAAGCGGTGTGTTCCAGTTCTCGAACAATTGGTCCACTTCTTTTTCACGCTCAGGCGTCAAGCCTTTGTAGAAGCGTGTTGTTAGTAAGAAGAAACCACCAGTGAAGACAACGTGCGCCGCTAGGCTCAAGCCAACTTTAAGGTCAGCCCACTCACGTGCTGTTAGAGCTTGTTCTAGTCCGAATAGGTGCTCAACATCTTGTGCTTGTAGAGAGATACCGAAGATGTAAGAAACAAAGCCACCTACAACGAGTGTTGCCCAACCAGCCCAGTCTGGAGTCTTACGAATCCACATACCAAGTAACACAGGAATCAGCATTGGGAAACCAATCAACGCACCTACGTTTAGTACGATATCGAACAAGCTCAGGTGACGTAATGAGTTAATAAACAAACCAATACCGATGATGATGAAGCCCATCATAATGGTCGTCACTTTACTCACGATAACCAGCTCTTTCTGTGACGCTTGCGGGCGTACAATAGGGCTGTAGAAGTTCATCACAAAGATACCTGCGTTACGGTTTAGACCAGAGTCCATTGAAGACATGGTCGCCGCAAACATTGCTGACATCAGAAGACCCACCATACCCGCCGGCATTACGTTTTGTACGAACGCTAGGTAAGCTGCATCACCACCTACTGAGCCGTACTGCTCTGCGAAGTCAGGCATAAATGCCGCTACGTACCAAGGAGGTAGGAACCAAATGATAGGACCAACAATCATCAACACACATGCAAGACCTGCAGCTTTACGCGCATTCTCACTGTCTTTTGCACATAGGTAGCGGTAAGCGTTGATGCTGTTGTTCATTACACCGAACTGCTTAACAAAGATGAACACCACCCAAAGGACAAAGATACTGATGTAGTTCAGGTTATTACCCAGCATGAAGTCGCCGTGGAAATTCGACACGATGTTACCAATACCGCCGCCGTGGAAGTAAGCCGCCACCGCACAAGTAATGGTTACCGCCATGATAACCAGCATCTGCATGAAGTCAGAAGCAACAACCGCCCAAGAGCCGCCCGTTACCGCCATCAACATCAGAACCAAACCAGTTACGATAATGGTCGCTTCCATCGGAATATTGAATACCGCAGCCACAAAGATTGCGAGACCATTCAACCAGATACCAGCTGAGATCAAGCTGTCTGGCATGCCAGCCCAAGTGAAGAACTGCTCTGACGTTTTACCAAAACGCTGACGAATTGCTTCGATTGCCGTTACTACACGTAGCTGGCGGAACTTTGGAGCAAAGTAGAGATAGTTCAAGAAGTAGCCAAATGCGTTGGCTAAGAATAGGATTACAACAACGAAACCGTCGTTGAACGCGCGTCCTGCGGCACCTGTAAACGTCCATGCTGAAAATTGCGTCATGAAGGCGGTAGCACCTACCATCCACCATAACATCTTACCGCCCCCTCGGAAGTAGTCACTGGTCGACGTCGTGAACTTACGGAACATCCAACCAATGGCAACTAGGAAGAAGAAGTAGGCAAGAACAACAAAAGTATCAATAGTCATTTTTTCAGCCTTTCGAGTTTGATCATTTTCTACTGCCTAGATTACTCCGTTCATATTTTTATTTGTACTACAATAAGCTTTAATTGTGATCTAAAGCATAAGTTATTCGACGAAGAAAACACACTAAAAGCCTTTATTTTCTTGGCACTTTGGGATTTAAAGGAATAATCACCACGTAAGCCATTGCATTATATTGTAATACAAATAATATATTAGAAATCTATTAAAGTATGGAATATTTTTCTTTCTTGTGCTTTGTCTGAAGATCAAAAATGCGTGGCATTTATTTGTAGGAAACGTAATGAGATGTTTCAGATGAACTGGATCGCAAGCGCGATTATAGATGAATACAAAAATTGAGATTCCCGACTCGCTCCTTCGTCGCTCTCGAGAATGACGCTGAGGAGGTTCTACGCATTACCACTCCCAGATCTCAAACCTCATGCTTCTTCTCTCGGCTTTACCCCTACTCCTTACCGTCATTTCCTAGAAGGAGGACGACTGAGTAGGAAATCTCTTTTCTGATTCCTTTATCTCGCCTCTTTCAAACAAAAAAAAGCGAGCACTAAGGCTCGCTTTACATTCTTTTCGCTAATTTTATCGGGGCGCTACTGCACTTATGCTACGTGAGCGACTGCGTCACGAACCAATGTACCTAGTTCATCCCACTTGCCTTCATCGATAAGTTTGGTTGGAACCATCCAAGTACCGCCACATGCCAGCACTGAAGGAATAGACAAGTACTCATCTACGTTACCTAGGCTCACACCACCTGTTGGCATGAATTTTACTGGGTAAACTGCCGTTAGTGCTTTAAGCATACCAACACCGCCAGATGGCTCAGCAGGGAAGAACTTAAGTGTACGCAGCCCCATTTCCATCGCTTGCTCAACAAGGCTTGGATTGTTTACGCCAGGTACAATAGCTACGCCCTTGTCTAGGCAGTATTGAACCGTACGAGGGTTAAAGCCTGGGCTAACAATAAAGTCCACACCGGCTTCAATCGCTTGGTCAACTTGTTCATTAGTTAAGATTGTACCCGCACCAATCAACATTTCTGGGAACTCAGCACGCATAGCACGAATCGCTTCTGCAGCACACTCTGTGCGGAACGTGATTTCAGCGCAAGGCATACCGTTTTCAACCAAAGTGCGACCTAAAGGAATCGCATCTTCTGCTTTGTTGATGGCAATAACAGGAATTACTTTTAGGTTTGCTAATTGTTCGTTTAATGTCGTCATAAGAGTGTACTCATCGTCGTTAACTTGAGTTCAATAAATCACTGCGGAGCGCCGATTATTCAACACTCCGCAAAAGAATTACAAAGGAAGATCGGGCATCACTTCACGTGGAATGATGGCACCTTTGTGCTGAATAACCTCACCAGCCATACAATGACCAGAGTAAGCCGATTCAGCCGCGTTACCACCAGTCAAACGCTTCGCCAAAAAGCCTGCACTGAAAGAGTCACCTGCTGCCGTCGTATCAATCACGCTATCGACTTTGTTTGGTGCCACGTATTGCGCTTCACCATTCGCCACAACTAAACAATCTTTGCTGCCACGTTTAATGATGATTTCATCCACGCCCAGTGCAGAGGTTCTCTCAATGCACTGTTCTAGATGCTCGTCACCATACAGCATTTGCTCATCTTCAAATGTGAGTAGAGCAATATCGGTAAACTTAAGAATCTTAAGGTACCAAGACATGGCATTCTCTCGGCTTTCCCACAATTTAGGACGATAGTTATTATCGAAAATAACCTTGCCGCCTTGCGCTTTAAAGCGTTCGAGGAATACAAACAACTGCGTCTTACCTTCTTCAGTAAGAATCGCTAATGTAATGCCACTCAGGTAAACCGCATCATAAGAATAAAGCGTGTCGACTAGTGCCGAAGATTCGTTCTGTTCAAACAAAAACTTTGCTGCTGCTTCATTACGCCAATAGTGGAAGTAACGCTCGCCTGTCTCATCCGTTTCGATGTAGTAAATACCCGGCTGTTTACCATTAACAGTCAACACTAAGCTGGTATCAATGCCCTCTTCTTGCCATGCTGAAAGCATTTCTTGGCTAAAAGGATCATTACCCAGGGCAGTTACATAGCTAGTTTTGATATCGTGAGCTTTCGTCAAACGGGATAAGTAAAGAGCGGTATTCAACGTGTCACCACCGAATGACTGACGCAACTGACCTTCCTTTTTCTGTAGCTCAACCATACATTCGCCAATGATCGCGATATTTAATGATTTCATACTGTCACCTTAGCAACTGAGGTTGCGCTATACGTTACTTTAAGAAGTCTTCACGAGCTGGGTTGAAGATATCCAGAAGAATGCTGTCTTGCTCTAGTGCAACCGCACCATGCATCATGTGCTTACGAGCAAAGTACGCATCACCCTCTTTCAGTACTTTCTTTTCGCCTTCGATTTCTGCTTCAAAGCTGCCACGTACTACGTAACCGATTTGATCGTGAATCTCATGCGTATGTGGAGCACCAATCGCACCTTTGTCAAAACATAGGTGAACAGCCATCAGATCATCTGTGTAAGCAACAATTTTACGTTTGATACCGCCGCCTAGCTCTTCCCACGGGTTCTCATCTAATACAAAGAAAGAATTCATCGTCATACTCCTAAAAAGTCTCTATTAAAGCGAACCCTACGGCACTTCATTCTTAACCATGCTTTTATTAAAAGGTTCTCTTAAAAAAGCGTCGTATTGATAAAAGTGAAACGCAAAGCGAAAGGGTCTGCTGTCGAATTGGTAACGAGCATATCCGATCCACTTTAATTGTCATACAATATATCTAAAAATATGTGACATCCATCAAATGGAGAGACCTAAAGCATTCCACTTAACGATTAATAACGTAGAAATATCAGCCACACAAAGGATTTCCACAGCATTTAAAATCAATAAGTTAACTAAAATCACGTGATTTCACTCTCCCTTTTTGCCACAAAAACTACACCCAAACTTAATATTGTATTACTTTATAGGAAATTTAAGAAAACAACACACTTCATCTGAGGGTGGTAAAGAAATGACTACACAACCGATTTTGTTGACTGAAGCAGAAGTCGAACTACTAAGAAAGGAAGTCGGAAAGCCGAGCTTGATGGGCAAATCCATTGAAGCGAATCGCAAGGAACTTGAAGCCTTCATGCGTCTGCCTCTAGACGTACCAGGTCACGGCGAAGCGGGTGGCTACGAGCACAACCGCCACAAACAAAACTATACCTACATGAACTTAGCGGGTCGTTTGTTCTTGATCACTCAAGAAGAAAAGTACGCGCAGTTCGTTAAAGATCTTCTCGCTATTTACGCAGAGAAGTACCTCACCTTTGATTTCCACGTACAGAAAAACACTAACCCTACAGGTCGTCTTTTCCACCAGATCCTTAATGAACACTGTTGGTTAATGTTTACTAGTCTTGCCTACTCTTGCGTGGCATCAGTGATGACAGAAGAAGAGCGCACTGTGGTTGTTGAGCGCATTTTCGAACCAATGCTAGACATGTTCACCGTGAAATACGCGCACGATTTCGACCGTATTCACAACCACGGAATCTGGGCAGTGGCGGCTGTTGGTATTTGTGGTCTAGCTATTGGCAAACCTGAATATCTAGAGATGTCTGTGTATGGTCAAGATCGTGATGATACTGGCGGCTTCCTAGCGCAAATCTCACAACTGTTCGCACCTTCTGGTTACTACATGGAAGGTCCGTACTACCATCGTTATGCGATTCGTCCAACTTGTGTATTCGCAGAAGTGGTACACCGTCACATGCCTGAAGTAGACATCTACAACTACAAAGACAAAGTGATTGGCAACACAGTACAGGCGATGCTGGCAACAGCTTACCCGAATGGTGAGTTCCCTGCCCTAAACGACGCATCTCGTACCATGAGCATTACCGATATGGGTGTTCAAGTTGCAGTGAGCGTTTACAGCAAGCACTACGGCTTGGATGACAACATTCTAGGCATGGCGAAGATTCAAAACGCCGTTTGGATGCACCCATGCGGTCTAGAGCTTTCTCAAGCTTACGATAAAGCAATCGCAGACCGTGAAATCGGTATACCTTTCTGGCCAAGTGTGGAACTTAACGAAGGTCCAACTGGCAACAACGGTGCACAAGGCTTTATCCGTATGCAGGATAAAACCGGTGATGTGTCACAGCTTGTGATGAACTACGGTCAACACGGCATGGGACATGGTAACTTCGATACGCTTGGCATTACCTTCTTCAACCGTGGTCAAGAAGTGCTGCGTGAATACGGCTTCTGTCGCTGGGTAAACGTTGAGCCTAAATTCGGCGGTCGTTACCTAGACGAAAACAAATCGTACGCACGTCAAACTATCGCGCATAACGCGGTAACGATTGATGAGCAATGTCAGAATGGTTTCGATGTAGACCGCGCTGATTCAGTGCACGGTTTGCCTCACTTCTTCAAAGTGGAAGGCACTGAAATCAACGGTATGAGCGCGTTTGCGAACGACCACTACCCGAACACAGACATGCAGCGCAGTGTGTTCATGCTTAACCTAGATGAGCTTGAAGCACCGCTATTGCTAGACCTTTACCGCATCGAAGGTGAAGGCGAGCATCAGTACGACTACTCTCATCAATACGATGGTCAAATCGTACGTACTAACTTCGATTACCAAAGCTTTGGTGAACTGAACACGCTTGGCGATGACTTCGGTTACCAACACCTTTGGAAAGTAGCAAGCGGTAAAGTGCAAGATATGGCGCTAGTTAGCTGGCTACAAAACAGCACCTACTACACTTGGTTAGGCACAAGCAGCAGCGCGAAACAGAACGGCGATAATGAAGTGATCTTCACTCGCACTGGCGCCAATGACCCAAGCTTTAACCTACGTAGCGAACCGGCATTCATTCTGCGCAGCAAGGGCGAATCGACGCTATTTGCTTCTGTGCTAGAAACACACGGCTACTTCAATGAAGAGTTTGAGCAATCGGTGAATGCACGTGGTCAGGTGAAAGATATCCGCGTCGTGGGTTACAACGCCGTTGGCAGCATCGTAGAAATCACGACTGAAAAATCACTGGTTACTGTGATGATCAGCAATGTTCTAGGCGCTGACGACCAAACCCCACACCAAGTAGAAATGAACGGTAAAACCTACAGCTGGAATGGCTTCTACTCTCTAGAAGTGAACGCATTCGGGCAGGAGAAATAATAATGAGCTACCAAACCCAGTCTTACCAACCGCTATTAATGAACTTTGAAGAAGCGGCAGAACTAAGCAAAGCACTTGGCACGGATAGCCTATTAGGAAATGCACTAGCACGTGACATCAAACAAACTGACGCTTACATGGCAGAGGTAGGTATTGAAGTTCCAGGTCACGGCGAAGGCGGCGGTTACGAGCATAACCGTCACAAGCAAAACTACATCCACATCGATCTAGCGGGCCGCCTATTCCTTATCACTGGCGAACAGAAATACCGCGATTACATCGTGGACATGCTAACGGCTTACGCGAAGGTTTATCCGACGCTAGAGAGCAACACCAGCCGTGACTCTAACCCTCCGGGTAAGATCTTCCACCAAACTCTGAACGAGAACATGTGGATGCTATACGCGTCTTGTGCGTACAGCTGCATTTACCATACCTTGGAAGAAGAGCAAAAATCACTGATTGAGAACGACCTGTTCAAGCAAATGATTGAGCTGTTCGTGGTAACTTACGGTCACGACTTCGACATCGTACACAACCACGGTCTATGGGCAGTAGCAGCTGTGGGTATTTGTGGTTACGCAATTAACGATCAAGATGCGGTAGACAAAGCGCTTTACGGCTTGAAACTGGACAAGGTCAGCGGCGGCTTCCTAGCTCAGTTAGACCAGTTGTTCTCGCCAGACGGCTACTACATGGAAGGTCCTTATTACCACCGTTTCTCGCTACGTCCAATCTACCTATTCGCAGAAGCGATTGAGCGTCGTCAGCCTGAGCTTGGTATTTACGAATTTAACGACTCGGTCATCAAGACCACGTCTTATGCCGTATTTAAGACGGCATTCCCAGATGGTACTTTGCCAGCGTTGAACGATTCATCGAAGACGATTTCGATCAATGATGAAGGCGTAATCATGGCTACGTCAGTATGTTTCCACCGTTACGAGCAGTCTGAAACGCTACTTGGTATGGCAGACCACCAGCAAGACGTTTGGGTTCATATCTCAGGTAAAACATTGTCTGACGCAGTTGCAGCCGCAGATAACATCAAACCGTTCAACTGGGGTAGCCTCTTCGTGACTGATGGTCCAGAAGGTGAAAAAGGTGGCGTAAGTATTCTTCGTCACCGTGACGAGCAAGACGATGACACGATGGCGCTTATCTGGTTTGGTCAGCACGGCTCCGATCACCAGTACCATTCAGCGTTAGACCACGGTCACTACGATGGTTTACACCTGAGCGTGTTTAACCGCGGTCATGAAGTGCTGCACGATTACGGCTTCGGTCGCTGGGTAAACGTTGAGCCTAAATTTGGCGGTCGTTACATCCCAGAGAACAAGTCTTACTGTAAGCAGACGGTCGCACACAACACAGTAACGGTTGACCAAAAGACACAAAACAACTTCGACACAGCGCTAGCAGAAACCAAGTTCGGTTCTAAGCACTTCTTCAAAGCTGATGACGAAAAACTGCAAGGCATGAGCGGTCGCATCTCTGGTTATTACAACGGCGTAGACATGCAGCGCAGCATCATTCTTGCTGAGTTGCCAGAATTCGAAAAACCGCTTGTGATTGATGTTTACCGCATCGAAGCAGATCAAGAACACCAATACGACCTGCCAGTGCACTACTCTGGTCAAATCATCCGTACGGATTTTGAATACGATGTAGAAAGCACGCTGCGTCCAATGGGCGAAGACAACGGCTACCAGCACCTATGGAACATCGGTTCTGGTCAAGTCGAAGGCAGTTCACTGGTAAACTGGTTGCACGACAACAGCTACTACTCGCTAATCACAAGCGCAACTAACGGCAGCAAAGTGTTCTTCACCCGCACAGGCGCAAATGATCCAGACTTCAACTTGAAGAGCGAACCAGCACTTATCCTACGTCAATCAGGTCAGAACCACGTGTTTGCCTCAGTGCTAGAAACACACGGTTACTTCAACGAGTCTATCGAAGCATCGGTTGGCGCTCGTGGCCTAGTTGAGTCAGTAACCGTCGTTGGCAACAACGAAGTGGGTACTGTGATTCGTCTGCAAACCACAACAGGCAACGCTTATCTGTTCGCTATTTGCAACTTAGATGAAGACAAGCAAAACGCTGCACATCGCGTTGAATTCGACGGTGTGGCTTACACTTGGGAAGGCGCATTCGCACAAATTTAATCTTTAGATAGCCACTAAAAATTAATGTAAAAAATCGGGAACTAATTCAAAGCCGGACGTCATGTTCGGCTTTTTTTCGTTCAATTCAAATCACTAAGTCTCTCTCAGTTTTATCAAAACAAATCGTTTGTACGTGTTTTATTGAAGGCACAAAAAGCACCTAACCACAGGACTCTGCTGATTAGGGATGGTTGAAATTAATCATTAGCTATCAGGTTACTTGCGGTTTAGCTTTAACTTAGAGAACAAAACTCCACCAACTTGACCAATGTTTCGGGCTTTTCAAAGCGAGGGCTTCTTGCTCTCTCTTGAATCTGACCTATCACTCAAAACGCCCCTTTCACTAAGTACCTTAGCCGCAGAAATCGGTGCTGAAAGCCCCTCTCATCGGTTGTCTCCCTTCCATAGTGAGCAAGCAACTGGCATAAAAAAGCCCTCGTCGTTGAGGGCTTTTAATCGGATGACAACTTACTTATTAATCATACATAAGCTTTTCTGCTTTCTTTAAATCAAACTCATTAAGGGATTTACGCGCCAAATGCCTAAATGGTAGCGCTTTTACTATCTCCTCAAATGGCATGACGGCGAACGCCCAGAAAAAAGAAAGGTCCCAATGCAGAATGATCAACGCACATAACGGGATAGACACTATCCACTGACCAGTGAAGTTAATCTTGAATACTTCCGTTGTCTTACCTAATGCACGTAAAACATGCCCATGCACCGTGTTATAGCCACGCACAATTGGCAACAAAATGTACAGCGGGGCAATAGAAGCAAGTGCAACGTATGTAGTCGGGTCCAAATCTGGATACAAATCTGGAAGAACGAAACTCAACGCAAGAAAGAAGGCAGCGGACACAAATGAGATCATCACTGCCATATCGATGCTGATATCAACGTTCTTACGTAACTCATCCATTTGTCGTGACCCGATAGCTTGACTGATCGTAATCGCCGACGAGTGTGCCCAAGCGGTGATGAACTGTGTACCTGCTTTAATCCAAGGCATCACAATGGTCATAGCTACGTAGGCGTTCAAGGTAAGCTGCGAGTACAGCAACATGTAAATGGTCGCACCGGTTTGCAGCATGGTCACGTTTGCTGCAACAGGGAAAATCTCTTTAAAGTGATTGAGTGTGTTTCTCTTCAGTGAAGCATCCAGATTTTTAGTCGACAAGACAATGGAGTCATCTAACTTGATACAGAGAGTCAAATACGACAGTCGAATGGTGATCGCGATTAAGCTGCCTGCCGCTGCACCTTGCACACCAATCCCCTCAAAGCCTGCTAATCCGTGAATCAGCACGTAGGACATTGCCATGTTCACTGGCAACTCAATCAAGTAACCTTTAAACGGCACTTTGGTTCGACCAAGTGCATTAAATAAAGCGATCATCACTTGAGTAATTGCGTTGAAAATAATGATGAACTTAGCAACAGCAAGGTAGCGTTCGGTCTCTGCATAAAGGGCGACATTATCGGTTAACTTACTGATCAGCGCTTTGTCGAAGGCGGTAATTAATATCCAAAACAAAACCGCGACCAAAACGTTGATAATTAAGCCCGCCCAAAAGCCTTTGTTGAGCGACAAATGTTGCCCAGATCCGACCGCACGGCTAAGTACCAACTGTGAACCGTTCGCCAACGCCATTTGTATACCTAAAACAAAGGAGACGATGGTGGTAGCAATACCCATGGCAGCAAGAGAAACTTCACCGAGCGGTGATACTAGGAAGGTGTCGATCATTAACATCGACTGCATTAACAGTGCATTCAAGGCCAGAGGCCAAGCGAGGGACAGATTTTTTCTTATATAGGGTTGGGAAGACATGCTAGACCTTTCAAAGTTGTCACAGAGAACCGCTAACACAACAAGCGGTTGTCATTAAAACCTTGGCTCTGCCCCCCTTTTCATATTCATGGAGCAAAGCCAAACATATGTTGATTCATCAACCGTTAACGACCTGGGACAGTTTTTGGTTTTCGTCATTCAGCAAAGTGTTCGACGCTAACCGAGCTTGATCACCATTGCCCGCCATGATGGCGTCATAAATTTCACGATGCTCTTCAATGCAGAATCGACCACCTTCAGCTGAATGATCGATAAACAGCTTAAAGATGGTCGAGAGAATATTGCCAAACGGAATATAGAATTGGTTACCCGTGGACAAGAAAATTGTCTGGTGAAACAGGTGGTCGTTGACCGTCCAATCGTCATAGTCATAGCGACTGGCTGCCATGGTCATACGCTGAAAAATGACCGACAATTCCTTTCTTTGCTCTGCCGTTGCGTTACTTGCAGCCAAGGCACATGCCTCAGGCTCAATCGCTTTACGTAGCCCCAAAAACTGAGCCAGAAACGGCTCGGTATCTTCTAAATCTTGAATCCATTCCAAGAGTTGTGGATCGAGAAAATGCCAATTATTACGCGCACGAACTGTTGTCCCTACTTTTGGCTTAGACTCGATCAACCCTTTTGCTGAAAGCAGTTTGGTTGATTCGCGCAATGCCGTACGACTCACCCCAAATGCGTCACAGAGTTCCATTTCATTCGGTAGCCTTTCATTTTGATTTAGCTCACCTGACAGTATTTTGCGGGCGATTTGTCTGGCAACTTGCACATGAATCTTGCGGTGTGAATCTTCCACAAGAGAAAATTTTGCCATTTGACGCTCCTTATAATTATGTTTCCAGTGCTTCGGCACTCAATAAATGATCAAAAAAAGCCAGACGAAGCTGGCTTTTTGAGGTCAGTGTATTCGTCTGAAACGAAATGGGTCAGCGCTTATGGCGCCATTTGACCACCATTTACATCCAGAACTTGACCAGTGATGTAACCCGCACATGCATGTGAAGCGAAGAAAGCAAATGTTGGTGCAACTTCGTCGATTCGACCAAAGCGTCCCATTGGAATGCCATTTGCGATCGCCGCTTTCAACTCATCAGACTTACCATCGTGGAATGCTGTGTCGATTGTGCCCGGTGAAACGATGTTGAAACGGATATTGTCTTTAGTGAACTCTTTCACCCAGTTACGGTGAATGTCATGCAACCACGCTTTTGATGCTGCGTAGATACCTGCACCAACACCACCACCTTCGCGAGCAGCGATAGAACCAGTACTAATCACACAAGCAGTTTCACCAGATTCTGCAGCCGACGTACGTAGGTGTGGGATTGAATATTTGGTTGTCATTAACGCTGAACGTGCGTTCAGATCCATTACACGGTTGTAAAACTCATCATCAATGTTTTCTAGGTTTTCACGACCGCCAAGACCACCAGCGTTGTTGATTAGCACGTCCATGCCACCGAAATGATCAGTGAACTCCTTAACCAGTTTTTCGCAATCAGCGGTCACCATAAGATTCGCTTGGAAAAACTTCACATCACCACCAAGTGCGGTAAGCTCGGTTACCGCAGCATCGGCATCCGGGCCAGCTTGATGACTGTTGATGCCGATTTTTGCGCCGTATTTTGCAAACACACGTGCAGCCGCTAAGCCCATACCTGCTGTAGAGCCAGTGATAAGTACGCGTTTACCTTTCAAATCGTTAAACATTACGGTTTACCTATGTTAGTTATTCGTGCTGAACGAATAAATCATACAATAAGATCTTTCTCCTGCAAGCGTATTTACTATCAATTGAGTGAGAACTGGCAAAATTCGTCAATTTTGAACCGCAATTGTGCTTCTGGTCACAGTGTGCTGGATTTTTGAGCTATTATTTGTATGAATAATTTAACAAGTTGATAGCGTTCAAAACGATTGAGAGAATAGGCTGAAGTCAACGCAAACATTGATTGTGCCTGCTGCAAAGAAAGGTTCTGTGACCCCTCTTATATTACGTTAACATCCGCTTGGTACAGGGGGGTAGGAGTGCTATAGTACGGCTTAAATAATACATATTTAGCAATTAAGTGAAGATTATGTCTGGCGAATTTCATTCTATCTCAGGCTCGAAGCGAAGCCTTCATGTGCAAGTTGCACGTGAAATCGCTCGTGGCATTTTGTCTGGTAAGCTCCCTCAAGGTTCTATCCTACCCGGTGAAATGGTTCTTTGTGAGCAATTTGGCATTAGCCGCACCGCATTACGTGAAGCAGTAAAATTGCTGACGTCTAAGGGTCTGTTAGAGTCTCGTCCTAAAGTTGGTACGCGTGTTATCAACCGCGCTTACTGGAACTTTTTGGATCCTCAATTAATTGAATGGATGGACGGACTTGCTGACACTGACCAATTCTGTAGTCAGTTCCTAGGTTTACGCCGAGCTATCGAACCGGAAGCCTGTGCACTCGCAGCTATCCACGCGACAGCAGAGCAACGAATTGAATTATCGGAAACTTTCCAACAAATGGTTGAAGTGGCAGAAGCCGAAGAATTTGACCAAGCACGTTGGATGGAAGTCGATACCCGTTTCCACAGCCTAATCTTCAATGCGACAGGTAACGATTTCTACCTCCCGTTTGGCAATATTCTGACGACCATGTTCGTGAACTTCATTGCCCACTCTTCGGAAGAAGGTAGCACGTGTATCAAAGAACACCGCCAAATTTACGATGCAATCATGGCAGGTAACCCGGATAAGGCTCGCCAAGCTTCGGCAAACCACCTACTCGATTCAAAGCACCGCCTGACCGCAGTCAACTAAAGCACTTTCTAGATCTGACATTAAAAAGCACGCCCTAGCGCGTGCTTTTTTGTCTACTCTTTCCTTCTTATCCTCTCAGAATCCCTTCTGACCTTCACAAAAATTTTCCTAATCAATGACACTTTGCATGATTTTAGATATATAATAATACAAATAAAATTATCTAATGTGCCGTGTTATGACTGAATCTCTGCTGCCAAACATCTTGCAATTTATTGGGCAAATCGACCCATTCGACAAAATTCCAAAACCGGCTTTGCGTGAACTCGCATCGCACGTGCAGATTACTTACCTTGGCAAAGGTGAAGTCATTGACCAATGCGTGACTGGGCAAGAGAAATCACTCTATATCATCCGCACAGGCTCCATGGAACAAAGAAAGTCTGATGGTGTGCTGCGCGCGAAACTGGGTCCTGAAGACATTTTCGGTTTTACTTTTCTTGGTAGCCAAATAGACAGCAATAAGGGCTATCGAGCCATCGCTATCGAGAACTCGCTGGTGTACGTAATTCCTAATTCTGCTCTCAAAAAATTGTTTGAAGCGCACCCTGAATGTGCGGAGCATTTTGCTTCACAGGCACAGGTTCGTTTGAAATCAGCACTGGATGTCGTTTGGTCCAACAAAGAGAAAGGTTTGTTCATTCGCCGAGTTGGTGAAGTCGCCAGTGGTCGCGTTGCTGTAGTGACAGCCGACCAGTCGATTCAAACCGTTGCCAACGAAATGCTAACTAAGTGCTCACCTTGTGCCGTGGTTTATGAGAATGACAAAATCGTCGGTTTAATTACCGACCGCGATATGACCAAGCGTGTTATCGCGCAAGGGGTAAGTACCGACAGCCCTATTTCAGAGGTCATGACGCACGATCCACAGACCATCAAACCGGATGACCTGGTTTTACACGCTGCATCTATGATGATGCAACACAATATCCGCAATCTACCGCTGGTCGAGAGCAATAAGGTCGTAGGTGTTCTTACTACGACGCACCTTGTACAAAATCACCGCGTACAAGCGATCTTCTTAATCGAAAAAATCAAATATGCGGGCAGCGTAAAATCACTGTCGAGCTTTACCCCAGAGCGCCAAGCTATCTTTGAAGCTCTGGTTGATGGACACGTTTCACCGGAAGTCATCGGTAAAGTGATGACGATGATCATGGACGCTTACACGCGCCGCTTGATTCAAATCGCGATTGATAAACTTGGCCCTCCACCATGTAAGTTCTCATGGATTGTGGCAGGTTCGCACGCTCGTAACGAAGTCCACATGCTGTCGGATCAAGACAGTGCGATTGTCCTTGCTGACCACGCGACGGAGAATGACCGAATTTACTTCAAGCATCTTGCTATGATCGTCAGTAACGGCCTTGCGAGTTGTGATTATCCTTTGTGTCCTGGCAAATTTATGGCCGCAACGCCAAAGTGGTGCCAACCTTTAAGTGTCTGGAAGAAGTACTACAAGAAATGGGTTGCCAACCCAGAGTACGAACGTTTACTGAACATCAGTGTGTTCTTGGAAATTCGTACCCTTTATGGCAATAAAGATTACGAAAGTATCTTGCGAGATGAACTGCACACCAACATTCGCAGTAACCGTGAATTCCTTTCCATGCTGGTGAATGATGCGGTAAACACGAACCCTCCGCTTGGCATCTTCAACAGTTTGGTCTTGGAGAAATCCGGCGAGAATAAGAAGACGCTAGACGTGAAAAAGTACGCCATCAACCTAATCATTGATTTGGCGCGCATTTACGGTTTAGCAGTTGAGTGTGATTTAACTGCGACCGACGAGCGCTTCAAAGCCGCCAATGAAGCGGGTGTATTGAGTGAAGATGCGTACAAGAACATCCTGAACGCGTACCAGTTCATCTTATCGTTCCGTTTTGGTCATCAGTTAGAGGCGCTTAAACGCGGTGAAGAACCAAATAACCACATCGACCCAAACACGTTCGGTAGCTTTGAACGCCAACACCTGAAAGACGCCTTCCGTATTATTGCAGATTTGCAAGAAGCCGCGAAAGTGCGCTTTGGGAGCCGTTAATGAAGCGGATCTTAGACCACTTTCATCCTTGCTCACGCCTGAATCGAAAGCGTGAGCAATACGCGAAGCAAACAACAATGCCAGAGCACATCAAAGCGTTGGTTCAAACGCCATATTTGGACGCCACGCAATTCGCTCAGGATGCCAGCTATATTGTATTGGATTTGGAAACGACAGGATTAGACAGCGAAGAAGATTTGATTTTATCAATCGGCTGGGTCGACATTGTTCATGGCAAAGTAGATCTTGCCACCAGTCAGCACATGTACATTAATAGCGATTCGCAAATCAAGCCAGAAACTGCCGTGATCAACCATATTACGCCGCAAATGCTGTCTGAAGGCGTTTCTATCCATGATGCAATGCGTGCATTCTTCTGCGCAGCCAAAGGCAAGATTTTAGTCGCTCACGCTTGTGTCGTCGAAACTCAGTTCATCAATCAGTATCTTCAGCGCGTGTTTAAACTCTGCGAGCCGCCCTTGGTTTGGCTCGACACCATGTGCATTGAAAAGCACTTACAAAAAGCGATCAATCCTCGTGACGAAATTGATGTCACCCTGTCAGGCACTCGCGCTCGTTATGGCTTGCCTGAGTACAACGGACATAATGCGTTAGCGGACGCGGTCGCGACAGCAGAGTTGTTGTTGGCACAAAAAACTCGAATTACACCTCAAGGAAAAACTACCATCGGTACCCTTTATCGATTGAGTCTCTAGCTCACGATACATTCGAATATGAAAAAATCTGACGTATCTAGCGCCAGCTTCCTTTTGGTGGCGGCGTACTTGGTTGCGTCTCTTTCGAACGTGTCACTCAAAATGCTCAATGGCGAAGTCCCCACTTTTTAATATGTCTTTATTCGCCAGTAAATCCGACAAGTTACCAATCAAAGTGGATTAAACATCGATCATGCGGACGTTTTTAGGTTCATGTTGATATGCTTTTGTACTGTAATCATGCGAAAGCCATACAAAAATAGCCCGCTTCGGGGCGGGCTATTGGAAAGACTCTAAATTTGTATTCGCTTGGATTAGAAGCTGTACGTGACACCAACACGGCTACGTAGCTGGCGCGATGAGCTGTCATCACAAGAGCTGTTACACTGAACGTTACCGAACTCAACGTATGGACGCCAATCCCAACCTTTCTCTTTGTAACCCACTTTTAGGTTGTAATCCCACTCGTATTTACCGTCACGGTTGCCAAGCTTCCACTCATCACTGAAGAAATCTTCTTTGTAGTTCGCTTCAAAGCCAAATTGCCATGCGTTCCAGTTGTAATCGATATTACCTGTGATCTTGCCTGCGTTTAGTGAGTCATGTTGCTGACCATCTAAGCCCGTTGAAGTTTTACCCGATGCGTAGTTGCGGAATTCGTGGCGGTAGCGAAGCTTCGTTGTGATACCAGAATCGAATTTGTATTGAACGCGAACCTGAGGTTTGTATGTCACGGCTTCGTCACCAAACGTAATTGGCATCGAAGTAGTAATACGCCAGTGGTCATCCAATTTGAAGTGGTAACCATATTCAAACTCACTGTCACCGCGCTGAAGTTCACTTAGGTTGCCTGTGTGCTTCATTTCAACGCCGTAGTAATGATTGCCAGTGCTACCACTGATCTTAATACGACCTGCCCATTGTTCTGAATCGTGTTTGTATTCTTCACGGAAGTCTAGTGATGCGGCTGAAATACTGCCTGCAAAAAGGGTGGTCGCGATCGCTAAAGCAATTTGTTTTTTAGATGTCATAGTAGTGTTCCACTGTAGATAAATAGTTTTTCAAAGTGGCGACGCATTACACGCCGCCCTTCTACGGTTTTATTGTTTTGGGTAAAGCAATTCGATATCGCGCTGAGCCCAAACTTCTGCCAAATTCTTCTTCACTGTGAATCGGCTAAAGTCGGTTTCTGTTGCCAGTTTCACCCATTCAGGTTTCTCCATCGCCACACCTGCTTTTAGGTAAATTGGTGTCATGCGTTCTACTCGGCGTGGATTGTCTTTTGCGGTGTATGGCCAGTCAGACGCTGGGTCTTGATAAGTCGCCATTAGCTGAATGCCTTGTGCTAACGAGCCACCTTTCTTGTTTTGGTAGTGCCAGAGGTCGATGCCCACTTTGTCACCGATTTGAGCGATGCCGACCAATGGATCTAAGCTGAAGTAGTGGTAGTGGTAAGCACGAGTGCGTTCGATTTCATGAGGTTGAGAACCGTCTTTTTCAAACTGAGTGTCTACACGCATCTTGCCCTTTTGAACCATCTGTTTTGCTAGAGGCTCATTACCTAAGAAGTAAGCAATACTCGCGACTTGGAAGTCATACCAAGTGCCGTGGTTGTTCGCCGCTGCCGCTTCGCCTTTCGGACCACCTGATAAGTCATCAACAATCAACCAATCTAAGTACTCGCCGTACCATTGTGTGATTTGCTGTTCGTCTTTATCCGTCCAAGCTGGAGAAAGCGATAGGATGGCAATGGAATCTAGCATGCGATCTGCCAGCGTACGTGTATCAATGATGCCGCCACGACGTCCTTCTGCTCGTCCAGGAACACCCTGCCCATAATTCACGTTCGGGTTCATCTTGGTTTCGTCATTCATAAACCAAGTGCGAACATACTCAATACCTTGGTTTGCGTATTTCTCGTCTTGACTGAAGTAATAAGCCAATGCAAGTGCACGAACAGAGCGCGTGAAATGACCTATGCGTTTAGAATCTGTTTCCGCCGTTTTCGAAGCAGGGTTAGTTTTGCCATCATGGCGGACCCAAGGAAGACCATCTTCTTTGGATTCATCTGGCCACCAGTAAGGGCTGATACTCATGTAATCGTTTTTGCTACCGCTTGGTGGAGTCATGCCTTTCGCGGTAACCGTGAACGGGCCATCTTTCATTGCCAGTTCTGCTTCTTCAATCAGACGATCGTACGCGTCTTTCATTGAATCGCTCGCTTTATCTGACTGTAAAACAGCGCGATTTTGTTCAAGCGTTGCTTCATCAAGAAACACAAAGTCTGCAGCAAGAGTGTTAGCACTGAAAAGAATGGTGCTGAGGCAGGTTGCTAGATGTAGAGGTCGTAGGGATTTCATTATTATCGGCCTTTTATCTTGAGTTAAAATACTACAAATATAGTACCTAGTCGATGTTGAGTGATCTGTGAATTAGATCTAATTGTATGATTTATCCACCTTATAAAGCTTTATTACAACTTCCACTTAATTAAATAAACTATTGATATTAAATACATTAAGACTATTTCACTGTTTTTAATTGTCTTAATATTTAGGGAAAAAGTGTGCTCTGCCGCATATTTTTACACCAACTTAGTTTACCTTTATTTGTAATACAATATAATCATTTGGAGATTTTGAGACACAGAACATAAAGTTACTGTTGACGTGTGCTTTTCGCCATGATCTTTCCTACATAGAGTCAAATTACAGGTTAAGCATCCTTGGTTTTTAGAGGTGAAATGAAGAGGGCTCGACGCAACAGAAGCGAAGATCACTTGTGTAAGGCTGAGACATAAGTAGATAGAAAGGTGAGCAAGCAGCAGAAATAGCCAATAGAGGCAAAGCAAAGCGAGCAGGATGGATTCACCCGGTGAAAATTTCAACATTGAAGAATACTGTTTTGTCATCCCTACTCACTTTTGCTCAAGTTTTAATGGTCCTGAGCAGCTTGTTGTTACTCCCTACCGTTGTCGTTCTCATTGGACTTAAGTGGGTGTAGAGATTGTTCTTTTTGTCGCCACGCCCCATCTCGACCGGCGACCAGCGACCAGTTTAGGCTTGCTATTGACGGACAATAAGCCAATGAGAACGCTTTACTCGTCAGTAATCATTAATTAAGTGGAGAAAGTTAAGCGGAGATCGTTAATACCAATCGGCATAAGTAAAGCGCCGAGATCGATCAGACGAGGATGATGACTTGTGTCGATTGGTATAGTTGCTCCCATATCATAACAACACTTTACAGAGCCTAGCTTTGTTGAACTTTGCAATGATTGTCGAAGATCTTACAGCGTAACGTGCTTAGCAGCGATGAGAGATATACCCCTCGAGTATCTTTCAGCTACATCCAGAACCGCGTTTCACTGTTCTATTGCAATCCAACAGAGCTATTGGCTCAGACGGTATCAATACCGTTTTTCGCCCACGCATTACAGGCATGTCGTGGGCGTTTTTTTATCTGAAATAGTCATACAAATCTAATAATACTTCCTACCTTCTTACACCGTTATACCCTTTGATATCTAAACCTAGAAATCCTACTGAACGTACCTCGTACACATCCAATTTATTGATAGATTAATGTGATGTTGTAGTGGTTTTCCTTTCCCTTTTTGAGTGCAATGTCAATATTCGATCACTTGTATGATTATTGAAACAACCCATTCCGGATCATTCGTCACGCTTTTGAGTTATTGTACTACAAATAAACAGACTGATAGTTAGTATTACCTCAAGACATTAAATAACTATCAAAAGGTCTAAAGATGGAACTCAATACCCTTATTGTAGGCATCTACTTTCTATTCTTAATTGCAATAGGTTGGATGTTCAGAACGTTTACCAGTACCACCAGTGACTACTTCCGAGGCGGCGGCAGCATGCTTTGGTGGATGGTAGGTGCAACCGCATTTATGACGCAGTTCAGTGCATGGACGTTTACTGGTGCAGCTGGTAAAGCCTATGCTGATGGCTTTGCGGTGGCCGTCATCTTCTTAGCTAACGCATTCGGTTACCTAATGAACTACCTCTACTTTGCGCCTAAGTTCCGTCAGCTACGCGTCGTGACGGTTATAGAGGCAATTCGTATGCGTTTCGGTAAGTTCAACGAGCAAGTGTTTACTTGGTCTGGCATGCCAAACAGCGTAATCTCAGCAGGTATCTGGTTGAATGGTCTGGCAATCATCGCATCGGGCATATTCGGCTTCGATATGACCACCACAATCATAGTGACAGGCCTTGTTGTACTTGTAATGTCGGTAACGGGCGGCTCTTGGGCGGTTATCGCTTCTGACTTCATGCAGATGGTCATCATTATGGCAGTAACGGTAACCTGTGCGGTTGTGGCGATCGTTCAAGGCGGTGGCGTTACAGAGATCATCAATAATTTCCCTGTAGAAGAAGGCGCATCATTTGTTTCAGGTAACAACCTGAATTACCTAAGCATCTTCGGTATTTGGGCATTCTTTATCTTCTTTAAGCAGTTCAGTATCACCAACAACATGCTGAACTCTTACCGCTACCTTGCAGCAAAAGACTCTAAGAACGCGAAAAAAGCAGCTCTATTGGCTTGTTTATTAATGACAATGGGTCCACTCATTTGGTTCATGCCTTCTTGGTTCATTGCAGGTCAAGGTATTGACCTAGCAGCACAATACCCAGATGCAGGTTCTAAAGCTGGTGACTTCGCGTACCTTTACTTCGTACAAGAGTACATGCCAGCAGGTATGGTGGGTCTACTGATTGCCGCCATGTTCGCAGCGACCATGTCTTCTATGGACTCTGGTCTAAACCGCAACTCAGGCATCTTCGTTAAGAACTTCTACGAGCCAATCCTTCGCCCTCAAGCAACAGAAAAAGAGCTGGTGGTGGTATCTAAGCTGACCTCGACGTTCTTTGGTGTCGCCATCATCTTGGTTGCTCTGTTCATCAACTCACTGAAGGGGCTGAGCCTGTTCGACACCATGATGTATGTGGGCGCGTTAATCGGCTTCCCAATGACCATCCCTGCGTTCTGCGGCTTCTTTATTAAGAAAACGCCAGACTGGGCTGGCTGGGGCACGCTAGTCATGGGTGGTATCGTTTCTTACTTTGTTGGCTTCGTCATCACAGCAGACATGGTTCAAAACTGGTTTAACCTAGAGCCGTTAACAGGTCGCGAATGGTCTGACTTGAAAGTTGCTATCGGTCTGATCGCTCACCTAGTCTTCACCGCTGGCTTCTTCATGATGTCGACATTGTTCTACAAGCCGCTTTCAGAAGAACGTCAAAAGAACGTAGACAAATTCTTCGAAAACCTAGCGACACCACTTGTATCTGAGTCTACAGAACAGAAGAAACTGGATAACAAACAACGCCGCATGCTTGGCTCACTGATTGCAGTCGCAGGTGTTGGCGTGATGACCATGTTCGTTCTGCCTAACCCAATGTGGGGACGCCTAATCTTCGTCTTCTGTGGTGTGATTGTTCTTGCTGTTGGTCTACTGCTTGTAAAAGCGGTTGACGACAAAGTAGAGCAAGCTTCAGAAACGGTTACAGAAAGCTAGATTCCTCCCTTCTCTAATTAAGCGGTCGTCTTCCGACCGCTTTCTACTTAAAAAAGATCATGACTATGAAAAAAACAATGCTTGCTGGCGTGGTTGCCGCGTCCATTTCTGCCCTAACCCTAGTAGGTTGTAACACTTCACCTTCTCAAACCACGGAAGCCGCGGCTCCCGCTGTTGTTGAAACCGCAGTGAATGACATCACTCGCGATTACTTGCTTGCTACGGATCGCTTAAACACAGTAGATGGCAGCGCACTTCAAGCGCAATCCGCAGACACCGTGCAAGCATTGAAACAACAAATGGAGAATGCCGCAGACGGTACAACAATTACGATTCCTGCGGGTAAATACGCGGATCTTGATATCGTCACGGTAAAAGCCAACGACATTACCATCAAGGCGGAGCAACCTGGCAGCGTTTGGCTCACGGGTTTGGCTCAGCTTCGTCTTGAAGGTAACAACATCACTGTCGACGGTTTGGTGTTTACCAAAGGCGGTCCTGCTGAACGTTTCGGTGGTGTGCGTATGATGGGTAACAACAACACTTTACAAAACTCTACGTTCTACTACTTCAACCACGCTTACGAATACCAACCGGACGAACGTCGCTCGGAATACCCGAAATACTTGTGGGTTTCACTTTGGGGTAAAGATGGCAAGGTGATCAATAACCGTTTTGAAGGTAAGCAAAAGCGCGGCACTTTGATTGGTGTACAAAAAGATGACACACCAGATAACCACCTTATTGCTAACAACATTTTCTTGGACCAAAAGCCAAATCAGTTCAATGAATTCGACATCAAAGATGCGATTCGTTACAACGGTAACAGCTGGGAAGCAATTCGAATCGGCGATTCAAAATCGTCTCAATGGGCGTCAAACTCTAAGTTCACCAATAACCTGCTGATTGATATGGATGGTGAACGCGAGCTGATTTCGATTAAGTCAGGTGGCAATGAAATCTCTGGCAATACTATCTTTGAAAGTGCGTCTCTGATTTCTCTTCGTCACGGTAAAGCGAACGTAGTGAAAGACAACGTGATTCTAGGTAACGAAAAACTACTTACTGGCGGTATGCGTATTTACGATGAAGACCACGTGATAGAGAACAACTACATCACTGGCACGCGTGGTCGTGATGGCAAAATTGAAGGCAATGCGGATCTACGTGGCGGCATCGTAATCAATACGGGCATCATTGATGTGGCAAACGGCGAGAAGCTCGACCAAGCAGTGAAAGGCAAAGAGCTCAACAAACAATGGACACCAAAGAACATCACCATTCGTAACAACACCCTTGTAGATACGGAATGGGGCATTGTCTACGGCAACCAAACGCACCGTGTGAGCCTGTTCAACAACAGTGAAGTGAAGAACATTTTCGCTGGCGTGGACGTTCACTTCGATAGCAACGTGGTTGACAACCATCAGCAAAAGCAATTCGTCAGTGTACGTGCGACAGAAGAGTTACCGTTGGTCAATCCTACCTACAACAACGAAGTGTACGTCGGCACGGTGACTAACGCAGAACAAATCGCTTCTTACTCAGTAGAACTGCCGAAGAGCGAGCAAGCAAAAGGCTTTACCCAATACCAAGGCGTTGGTGCGGATACGAGCAAGCTGTCTGTAGTAACGGCAGAAACAGCTGGTCCTGATTACCTCCTTGCAAATACCCAAAAGTAATTCTGCTTTAGAGTTTGCTTCCAGTCTGGTGATACAAGCCAGACTGGTTTCCCTCTCCTTTCACCAGTAACCCCACAATAACTGAAGAAAATTTCACCACCCTACTGTCTCCCAAGATTGAGTTGTGGTTTAATTGTATGACAATTATAAAACTCTTTTCTTTTGCTGCGGATACACTCATGGATGCTGTTTTACATCAGTTGCAATTCTCGTTATCGATCACTGGTCCCATCTGCTTAATGCTGGTTTTGGGCGTTGTCTTCAAACGCATAGGACTTATCAACGACAACTTTATCGAAATCGGCTCTAAACTGGTGTTTCAGGTCACGCTGCCTGCGATGTTGTTCTTAAGTATCGTCGTCTCCGAGCACGATTTCTCCGCGGCTAGCGGCTTCGTCAATTACGGTATTGTTGCCAGCATCGCGTTTTTCATTTTCACCTATGTTTCCGTCAAGCTGTTCTTCAAATCGTCACCCGATCAAGGCGTTTTAATCCAAGGTGGCTTTCGCGCCAATACGGGCATCATCGGCATTGCGTATGTGGCGAATGCTTACGGTTCACAAGGTGTGGCGCTGGCTGCACTTTATGTTGCGGTAACCACCTTTATCTATAACGTACAAGCGGTAATTTGTTTGTCTCCAACAGGCGCAACGTCTGGATCTCAAGCCGCCAAAATGATGGTGAGAACCTTAACGCGCAACCCGCTGATCATCGCGATCGTCTCTGGCATGGTGTTCTACCTTCTGTCGATTCCTGTTCCAGATGTAGCGATTGATGCTGGTAACTACCTATCGAAGATGACGCTTCCCCTCGCCCTCTTGTGTACCGGTGGCTCACTCGATTTAAGTTTGATGAAGAAAGAGAAAGGGCCGTCTTGGTTTGCCAGCAGCTACAAACTGGTCGTCGCCCCTATCGTGATTACCACAGGTGCATATTTAGTTGGCTTTCGAGGGATTGAGCTTGGCATTTTGTTCTTTATGAACGCTTCTCCCGTTGCGGCGGCAAGTTATGTCATGGCACGCTCTATGGGAGGTAATTCTGTCTTAGCGGCAAACATCATCGCTTTAACGACCGTACTCTCAACAATTACCTGTACATTGGGTATCGTCATTCTTAAGAGTTACAACCTAATTTAATCGGGACATAACCCCAAGTAGGAGAGTTCGGCATACGCTTCCCAGCAATTAACCGATATAATGCGCTAAAAAATAAGGATTTCTATAATGAAACTCATCGCATTATGTTTGGGCGTGTGTTTAAGTGTGGTCAGCCTAACGGCAAATGCAGCTTCAACGACTTATGTTCGCTATCAACACCTCGGGAAAATCAGTTACGGCAAGTTAGTAGAAGACTCAATCTATCCTCTTAAAGGGGATATTTTCTCCGATTCATCACTCTCACCTCGTCAAGTTTCCGTTGATGATGTCAGTCTGCTGCTTCCGACTAAGCCAGAAAAAGTATTCATCGTTCAAGCGAAAAAACAAGCAGATAAGGCGAAGAAAAGTGATTATCAGTTTTTCTTTAAACTGCCTTCAGCGTTAATTTCTACCGGCGCTCCAATCCAAGTACCATCTGATGCCGATAACATCGAGTATTCAAGCTCCCTCGTGGTCGTGATAGGAAAGCAAAGTAAGAACATCGATACCAAGCAAGCATCAGCCGTTATATTTGGACTCACCGTTGGGGGCGATCTTACGGAAACAAACTGGCTGCAGCATGATGCCCATTCGCTAAGAGCAAAAAGCGCAGACGGTTTTGCCCCAATTGCGAATGAGATCGTTCGCGGACTCGATTTCACCCAGATTCATGTTTCTTCGCAAATCAACGGTAAAGCCATTAACAATGACGCCTTTGCTGAAATGACCTATTCTCCAGCAGAAATCGTGAGTGAACTCAGTCAGTATTTCACACTCAAACCGGGCGATTTAATTTACATCGACTTACCAACTCACACTGTTGAAGTGAAAGATAACGATGTCGTTTCTGTTTCACTCAATGGCATCGTTAAAGTTGAAAACAAAATTATGTTTTAACCAATACAAAAAAGCCGAACAGCAGTCACTGTTCGGCTTTTTATTTTGCGCGACATGAATCCTCTTACTGATTCGGCACGCCATTAAGAAACTCTTGAAAGCTCGGCGCTCGTACTCGGCTCAGTACCCTTCTCATGTCTTCCATCAAGCTGTCATCAGACCAATCAACACGAATATCGATCGGCGCATGAGTATAACTTTCTATACGAAGAGAGGCAGAATAGGTACCGCGCCTATCCCCTCCCGCTTCCAATGCGGCTTCTAGTGCAGAAATAAGCACTTCCGCTAGCGTTGCCTCATAGTTATCACGATATTGCGGTTTGCCCCCGGCTCTCACTTGCTCGGCATTGATCACAGTCTGAGCTAGGAACGAATCTGCAAACGCCTCAATAACCGCATCACTTTCAAGCATGTTTCCGGCAACCGCCAAATCTTGAAGTGCTAGGGAGCCGACGTACGCGATGTTCTCTTCGCCGTTTATAAACGCGGTATGGCCATGTTTGTCCATTACCATACATTGGCGCTTGGCGAATTCCGCATCACCTTCTTTCAAACGGTCAATCACCTCATGACAAGACAGTCCTTGAGATAACCATCGCTTGGCATTGTCTGCATACCAAGGATTGGTAAACAAACCTTGAGTTGCACAGGCGCCAACTCCACGCCAACTGTGGTTCACATAACCACCAACGGCAACGCCGCCAGTGGCTGTGATGGAAGCCGATAATCCCGTTTCAGGATTAACATGAATAAGTGAAATCGTCATAGATTCTCGATATAAAAGACGTTAGTAGCCGACCATTTGTCCAATAAACAGCGCCAACCAACACAAGGCGTAAACAAATACCATGAATGGCATAATTGCCTTTAGCCACTGCTCATAAGAGACGCGACCCAGCGCCAACATGGCTAGCGTACCACCAGAAGTCGGTACAATAAGGTTGGTAAGACCATCACCTACTTGGAATGCAGTGATCATAAGCTGACGGCTCATGCCAGTAAGATCTGCAACAGGAATTAGGATCGGCATGGTCACCATCGCTTGACCAGAACCCGATGGCACAAATAGGTTGATCACACCTTGCACCACACTTGCGACAATCGCAGAGATAGCAATCGGCATATCTTGGATAAGTGAGCTTAGCGCGTTAACGATGGTATCGATGATTTGCGCTTGGTCGAGAATGATTTGAATCGACGCCGCAACACCAATCACCAATGCACCTGCGGTTACGCCCGATGCACCTTCCATCATTTGCTTCACGATGCCATTCGCACTTAAACCGTTCACCGCACCGATCACAATTGCCATTAATAAGAACAGACCTGCGATCTCGTTGATGTACCAACCGTTAGCAAATACGCCGTAAAGCATCACACCAAGACCAGCTAGGAATACGCCTAGCGTCAGTTTGTCTTTCTTCTCTAGGTGGTATTCCGATAAATCTTTGCTTAAGCCTTCTGCTGAATCTGGCTCTTTAAACTCCATCTTCGCCACACGAGTACAGATGTAATAAGACAGCAATGCAAGAGAGGAAATTACCATCGCTGCACGCAACCAAGCGCCCGAGAAAGTAGGCAGTTCAGCAATACCTTGAGCCACACCTACGGTATAAGGGTTGATTGGTGACAGTGCAAAGCCTACACCGATACCGCCCACTGCCATTACCGTACCGACAAGGCTGGAGTAACCAACCGCAGCAGAAATCAGAACCGCAACCGGAACGAGTGCGATGTTGTTCTCAAAGCCTACCGCCACGCCAAAGAAACCGTAGATAAAGGTGCCGATTGTGATGATAAGATTACGGTTCTTCACGCCAGCTTTGTTTACCGCCACACCAATCGCGTTCTCAAGCGCACCAGTGCGTTGCAAGATGTGGAACAAACCACCAGCAATGAATACGATGAACAAGTAAGGTGCCGCGCTGATCAAACCTTTCGGAATCGCGACAAAAATGTCAAAGAAATGCACCGCAGGCACATCACTCAGATAAGCAAATGAGTTTGGGACAACGGTAGTACGACCGTCCACCACAACACGTGAGAACTCCCCGGCAGGCACAACAAAAGTCAGTAGATACGTTGCCACCAAAATCATAAAGATCAGGACCATTGGGTCCGGCATACTCTTGTACCAAGCCTTCTTCTCTGTTGTCTCCATCTTTTTTGTCATATCCATAACAAAATCTCTCCTTAGTATAGGAATGAAAACCCATTGGTATGAGCCTTCACGTTCACAAGCTAAAACCAAGTCTTGGTTTTGAAAGTAAAAAAGAGGATGAATCCCCACCCTCTCTTGTGTTATTTCGCTTTTAGTGGTGTTTCATCAGCATGCAGAAATGGTTCAGAACCTCGACTGCTGCTACTAGGTCTTGTTGTAAAATCGCTTCATCAGGATGATGGCTAACCCCGCCCGTACAACGCATAAACAACATCGCAATATCCGTCAGCTCACACACAGCCAGACCATCATGACCCGCGCCACTGAACAGATGTTTGGTGTCAATATTGGATAGCGCGATAGCTTGAGTAAGTGCCGAAGAAAGTGAATCAGAACAGGTGACAGCAGCTTGCTCATAAGTTTGTTCGTGGTGATACGCGAGGTTGTATTGCGCCATCAAGGTTTGAATGTTCTCCAGCATTTCTTTTCGTGCGGCAATGCGAGAGGCATCATTTGGGGAGCGCAGTTCGATAGTGATGTCCGTCTGCTGAGGAATCACATTCACACCATTTGGGAAGTTGGCGATTTTACCTACGACGCCCACTAGGTCGTCTTCACGTTTGCACAGTTGGTCAAACATATGAATGACCTGAGCTGCCCCAACTAGCGCATCTTGACGCATGTCCATTGGCACGGTGCCTGCGTGTCCGGCTTTGCCAACAATCGACAAAGTATGACGCTCAATCCCAGTGATGGCAGTAACCACACCGACTGGCAAGTTCGCTTGTTCAAGCTGTGGTCCTTGCTCAATATGCAGTTCCACAAAGCCCAACACCTTTTCTTTGCTGTAAGCGTCTTTTTCGATCTGATCTGGATGGCAACCAAACGACGTTAACGCTTCACGCATGGTCACGCCGTGGGCATCTCGCGCATCCAGCACACTTGGGTCAAACGTCCCAGATATCGCTTTTGAGCCAAGCAGTGTCGATTGGAATCGAGTGCCCTCTTCATCGCTAAAGGCAATCACATCAATATTGAATGGGAATTCGAATTTCTGTTGATGAAAATAGTGAATCAACGCAACCGGTAGAATCACACCCAAGATGCCATCGTATTTACCACCATTTGGCACCGTGTCTTGGTGAGAGCCAAAAATCAGCGTCTGGGCATTTGGATTTGGGCTGTGATAGCGACCAATAAGATTTGCAGCATTGTCCATGCGCACTTCCATACCAGACAGCAGCATCCACTCACGTAGTTTTTCATTCGCTTTTGCGTGCTCTTCACTGGCACATAAGCGAGTAACACCTTCGCTATCTGGGTCTTGGGTTTGACTACATTGAGCAATATCTTCCAACCACTCCCACGCTAGGCTGGCAGTTTCTACAAATTTTTTCATCTTGAATCGCTCTTTTTCTAACCATGTTCATTTTTAATTTATCATGATAAATATCAAATGAAAGACATTTATCATGATAAATAGACTTTTTTGTGAGAGTGATTCGATCGATAATCGGATGGTTTCATAATCAACAACCCGTACTTTTTCCAAAAAAAGAAACGTAGAAAACAGGTGACATCCTTTGAATTTCCTTCAGAATTCAATAGGGTCTGTTAACCTTTCGTGCTGATTTTTGCAGCGAATTGTTGGGTGTTTATACAAGGCAGAGACTTTGATGTGTAGTTAGCCTACATGAGAAGTCGATAACGAAGTAGAAATGGCCAACAAACGCTGCCCAAAGGGTTCGGGCTAGGCGCCCCCGCAAAATCGTTTTATGCTTTGTTAAGGAGTATTTGCTTAGAGTGACTAGGCGGCACACTCCGTGCGTCGCCTAAAACGACTTTATCTCGAACAAAATTTAACCACGAAAGATCAACAGACCCTAGATACCGCGAGAAAAACCAGCGAGGATAATGTGACAAGCAGCGCAAAAGGACGTAGAACTCAACAATTAGCCGAATCGATCAAAGCATGGATTGTCGATCAAGCTTTACAACCCGGCGATCGTCTCCCAAGCGAAATTGACGTGATGGAAACTTTTGATGCGTCAAAAAGCACAGTACGTGAAAGCATGCGTATCTTAGAGGCTCAAGGTATTCTCTCGACCAAGACTGGTCCAAAAGGCGGTGTGTTTGTTAGCGAAATGAGTGAGAACAAAGCTCAGGCACTACTGAGTAACTACCTGTTCTTCAAAGACGTTTCAATTTCTGATCTGTACCAGATCCGCTTATCTCTGGAACCAGAGATCGCAGCATCATTGGCGGGCACATTGACCGATGAGCAACTTGCTCGTCTCGATCAACAGATCGATAAGTACCAGACGCCACCGGAAGATGTGTATCAAGAGCGCGAACACCACATTGCATCGATTGAGTTTCACAGCCTCTTAGCGAGCTATTCTGGCAACGAGCTGCTGAAGTTTGTGGTTCGCTTTACTGCGCAAATGCTTACCGAGCTAACGATTTATCGCAAACTGTATGAACCGGGCAACCACAAGCTGTGGCAAACGGGTGTGCAAAGCCAACGTGCACTGGTTGAAGCATTGCGTAAAAGTGACGCATCAAAAGCCAAGCAAGTGATGGAACAACACATGCTGACCGCGCATCAATTGATGAAGAAACAAGAAGCTGAAGTGGCGAACCGGTTTCTCACAGAAAGCTAATTGGCCCGCCATCGTTTGAAATGCTGAATTAAGCGTGATTGGCTAAGGTCATTTTACGCACCAAACGGAAGAATTCATCGGATTCTTCTTCCGTCAGGCAAGAGAAGAAATCTTGCTTGAGGTTAGTCATGATGCGGTGCACTTTGCGTACCGCCTCTACCCCTTCTTTTGTGAGTGTCAGAATCTTTAATCTCTGATTGGTTTCGCTCTTAGAGACTTGCACAAAGCCACGCTTTTCTAAGTTGTCCACCATGCGTTTTGCGACACTTCGCTCTGTTAGTACCGCATCCGCCAATTCTTGCTGACTCATCGGTTGAAACTCTTCCAACGCTGCCAAGGCACTCGCCATTTCCAACGTCATCAAGTTCTGACGCGATAACTCTGCTTGTGCACGATTACGGAATGTTCGGTGCATCACACCACACACAAACATTGGGCTTTGATCCAACACGGATATCGGAGAAATCTTCTGATCTTTCATATTGCCTGTTCTACTTTCGGCTTTGTTTTCAATTGGATAGTCTGGTGCTTGCAAGAGATTCCCGACTGCGCTCCTTCGTCGCTTTCGGGAATGACGAGAAACACAACCGAGAGAGCAACATCCCGTCATTCCGACGAGCCTAGGCGAGATCAGGAATCTAATTGCCGCGAGCTCTTGGCTCAATATTTCTCATCAAGCCACAGCACTCGGTGAGCAGATTCTGAATCATGCTCGTCCCTCGCTGTTCAGAATGACGAGAAACATAACCGAGAGAGCAACATCCCGTCATTCCGACGAGCCTAGGCGAGCTCAGGAATCTAACTGCCACACGCTCTCACTCAATATTTCACATCAAGCCACAGCTCTCAGTGAGCAGATTATGAACCACGCTCGTCCCTCGCTGTTCAGAATGACGAGAAACATAACCGAGAGAGCAACACCCCCCTCATTCCGACGAGCCTAAGCGAGATCAGGAATCTAACTCCCACACGCTCTTGGCTCAATATTTCTCATCAAGCCACAGCTCTCAGTGAGCAGATTATGAACCACGCTCGTCCC